>JBEHXI010000120.1:0-20764 GCA_048498775.1 Actinomycetota bacterium
GTGTAGGCGGCGTGGAAGCCCAGCTCCTCGGCTCGGCGCCAGACCTCCCGTCCCTCGGCCCAGCGGTGGATCGGCAGGATCACGGTGCTCAGACGCATGCTGCCGACCTTATGCCCCCGGCCACCGTCCGCAGCGAGGGTGGGAGATCCGGGAACCGTGGACCGGAACCACCCGCAGAACGCATATCGCAGTATGCTCGTCCTCATGGCGGACACGACACGCATCACGGTGACGCTGCCGACCGAACAGGTCGCCGAATTGCGCAAGCTCACCGACAACATCTCCGGCTACGTCGCCGAAGCGGTGGCCCGGCAGCTTCGGCACCGGCTGCTCGGTGCCGACCTGGAGCGTCATCAGGAGGAACACGGGGCCTTCACCGAGGAGGAACTCGCCCAGGCCCGTTCCAGGATCTTCGGAGCGACGGACGGCGAAGGTTCCGCGAGCGCGGCGTGAACGGGCACGTCGAAACCGTTGTCCTGGACTCCCAGGGGCTTTCGGCCTGGCTCGCACAGGACCGCAAGGTCCTCGCCATGTTCCAGGTGTTCCACTCCATGGGTGCCGACATCGTCATCGGCGCCAACACGATCGTGGAGGTCACCCATGCCCGGGCGAACATGCCCCGGCTGCGGTGGGTGCTCTCCCGTGTCAAGGTCGAGCCGGTGACCGAGGAGGCGGCGAGGGCGGCTGCCGAACTGCTCAAGGTCGCGGGGCTGCACGGCCACAAGTACGCGATCGACGCGACCGTCGCCGAGGCGGCGCTGCGTCAGCCGGGCCCGGTGGCCATGCTGACCTCCGACATCGACGACATGGCCCGGCTGTGCGGGGACCGCGTCCGGCTCATCGGCGTCTGACCGCGCAGCGCCCGCTGATCGCCGTGCGGCCGGGCCCCGCCGTGCCCCGGACCCGTACGGATGTGCGCCGGTGCGTCACTATGGACGCGTGACCTCCATCCACCCCACGCCCCGGTCCCCGCGGCGGACCGGCGAGCCGCCCCGCCCGCGGCTGATCGCCACCGACCTGGACGGCACCCTGCTGCGCGACGACCGGACCGTCTCGGCCCGGACGATCGCCGCGCTCGCCGCCGCCGAGGAGGCGGGCATCGAGGTCTTCTTCGTCACCGGGCGCCCGGCCCGCTGGATGGACGTGGTGGCCGAGCACACCGCCGGCCACGGCATCGTGATCTGCGCCAACGGCGCCGCCGTCTACGACCTGCGCCGGGACCGGCTGATCAGCGCCCGGCCGCTGCCCGCGCAGGCCGCGCTGACCGTGGTGGAGACGCTGCGCGCGGCCGTGCCCGGCACCTGCTTCGCGGTGGAGCGGACGGCGGGCTTCGGCTGCGAGCCGTCGTACGCCGCCGGGTGGCCGCACGGCGACTCGGTGCAGGCGCCGATCGAGGAACTGCTCGCGGACGGTGACGGCCGGCCGATCCTGAAACTGCTGGCCCGGCACGCCGACGCCGACCCGGACGCCTTCCTGCTCGCGGCGCGCGGGGCCGCCGGGGCGCACGCCGAGTTCACCCGCTCCAGCTCGTCCGCGCTGCTGGAGGTGAGCGGGCTCGGGGTGAGCAAGGCGACCACGCTGGCCTGGTGCTGCGAGGAGCGCGGCATCAGCGCGGGCGAGGTCGTCGCGTTCGGCGACATGCCCAACGACCTGGCCATGCTGACCTGGGCCGGGGTCTCCTACGCGGTCGCCAACGCGCACCCGGACGTGCTGGCCGCCACCACCCACCACACCGCGGCCAACACCGAGGACGGCGTGGCGCAGGCCATCGAGCGCATCCTCGCCCGGCTCTAGTGCCGCATCAGCCAGGGTTCGCCCCGTCGCGACGCCCGGCACGGCATCTCGCCGTGTTGCCGAATCGACCGAGTACGCCCGGTACGAGGCCGATCCGGCGCCTTGCGAGCCACCGCACCGGACGCCGCTCCTTGACGGGCGAACCCTGACCGACGCGGCACCAGCCCGACGCGCTCAGACCGCTCAGGCCGCTCAGGCCGCTCGGACGGCGGCCGGCTCCGCGGCGCGTTCCCGCTCCAGCAGCGCCCGGAACGGCCCGTCCACGGCGGCGAGTTCGCGGTAGGTGCCGCGCTGGGCGACCCGCCCGCCGTCCAGCACCACGATCTCGTCGACGGCGCCCTCGGCGGCCAGCGGCCCGAGCCGGTGGGTGATCAGCACGGTGGCGCGGCCCTCGGCGGCCCGGTCGCGGGTGGTCCGCAGCAGGTCCGCGGTGAGCGCGTCGGCGGTGGGCAGGTCCAGGTGCTCGGCGGGCTCGTCCAGCACCAGCACGGGGAAGCCGGCCAGCAGCGCCCGGGCCAGGGCCAGCCGCCGGTGCTGCCCGCCCGACATCCGGGCGCCGTGCTCGCCGAGCAGGGTGTCCAGGCCGTCGGGGAGTGAGTCCACCCACGGCAGCAGCCGGGCGGCGGCCAGCGCGGCCCGCAGGTCGTCCTCGGTGCACGACGGCCGGGCCAGGCGCAGGTTCTCGCGCACCGAGCTGTCGAAGACATGGGCGTCCTGGGCGCACAGCCCCACCATCCGGCGCACCGCGTCGGAGTCCAGCGCGGCCGCGTCGGTGCCGCCCAGGGTGTACCGGCCGGCCTCGCGGTCCAGGAACCGCAGCAGCACCTGGGCCAGCGTCGTCTTGCCCGCGCCGGACGGCCCGACGACGGCGACCCGGCGGCCCGGGGTGAGCTCCAGGTCCACATCCCGCAGCGCGGGCCGTTCCGCGCCCGGGTGGCGCGCGGTGAGGCCGGTCAGCCGGAGCGGGAACGGGGTGGCGGGCGGCGCGGCCGGCTCCTCCGGCTCGGCGACCGGGGCGGGGGCGTCGAGGATCTCCTGGACGCGTTCGGCGGCGCGGCGGCTGCGCCGCCGGTACTGCGCGGCGAGCGGCAGCCCGGCGACCGCCTCGAACGCGGCGAGCGGGGTGAGGACGACCACGGCCAGGGCCACGCCGGGCAGGGTGCCGCCGTGCACCGCCGCGACGCCCGCCCAGGCGCTCACCGCCACGGTCAGCCCGGTGATCCAGGTGGTCAGTCCGGCGCCCAGCGCGGTGGCCGCGGCGGAGCGGGCGGCGATCGCGGTCAGCGCCCGGTCGGCGCGCTCGGTGTCGGCCAGACGGGCGCGCAGCGCACCGGCGACGGTGAGCTCCGCGGTGCCCGGCAGCAGGTCCACCACGCGGGTGGACAGCGCGCCGCGGGCGGGCGCCAGCCGGGCCTCGGCGCGTCGCGACACGAAGGCCGCCAGCGCGGGCACCCCGACCCCGGCCGCCAGCAGCCCGGCGGCCAGGGCCGCGCCCGCCGCCGGCAGCAGCCAGGTGGTGAAGGCGATCGCGGCCAGGCAGACCGCCGCCGCCGACGCGGCCGGCAGCAGCCAGCGCAGGAAGTAGTCCTGGAGCGAGTCCACGTCGGCGACCAGCCGGGAGAGCAGGTCGCCGCTGCGCGCCGCGCGCAGTCCGGCCGGGGCCAGGCGCTCCAGCCGCCGGTACACCGCGGCCCGCATGTCCGCCAGGGCCCGGAAGACCGCGTCATGGGAGACCAGGCGCTCGGCGTACCGGAAGACGGCCCGGCCGATGCCGAAGGTCCGGGTGGCGGTGACCGCGACCATCAGGTACAGGATCGGCGGCTGCTGGGAGGCCCGGGAGATCAGCCAGCCCGAGACGGCCATCAGGCCGACGGCGCTGCCCAGGGCCAGGGCGCCCAGCAGCGCGGCCAGCGCGAGGCGGGCGCGCAGCGGGCGGGCCGTGCGGCGCAGCCGCCGCAGCGCGCCGCCCGGGACGGCCTCCGCCGCGCGCGGCCCCGCCGCGGGTTCCGCCGGGGCGGCGGCCGGTGCCCGGTCCGGCGGCGGGGCGAGGGGCGCCGCCTCCTCCCCCGGAACCGGTCCGGCCGGCGCGGCGCCGATCCGCACCACCCGGTCGGCGAGCGCCAGCAGGGCCGGGCGGTGCACCACCATCAGCACGGTGCGGCCCTCGGCCAGGCGGCCGATCGCGGCCACCACCTCGGCCTCGGTGCCGGCGTCCAGGGCGGCGGTCGGCTCGTCGAGCAGGACCAGCGGCCGGTCGGCGAGGAACGCCCGGGCGAGCGCGAGGCGCTGGCGCTGGCCCGCGGACAGCCCCGAGCCGCCCTCGCCCAGCACCGTCGCGGTGCCCCGCGGAAGGGCGTCGACGAAGCCGAGGGCGCCCGCGTCCCGCAGCGCCGCCCGCAGTTCGGCGTCGGAGGCCGCCGGGCGGGCCAGGCGGACGTTCTCGGCGATCGTTCCGGCGAACAGGTACGGGTGCTGGGGGACCCAGGCGATCTGGGCCCGCCAGCTCGCCGGGTCCACGGCCGCCAGGTCGGTGCCCTGGGCGCGGACGGTGCCCGAGGTGGGCGGGGTGAAGCCGAGCAGCACGTTCAGCAGGGTGGACTTGCCGGCGCCGGAGGGGCCGGTCAGCGCGAGGGTCTCGCCGGGGGAGACGGTCAGCGAGGTCGGGGGCAACGAGTCGGTGGCGCGCCCGGCATGACGCACCGTCAGATCGTCGAGCACCAGCTCCGCGGCGCGCAGGTCGGGGGCCGGCGCGGTGCCCGCGGCGGGCGGCGGCGTCTCGAGGACCGCGAAGACCTCCTCGGCGGCGGCCAGCCCCTCGGCCGCGGCGTGGTACTGGGCGCCGACCTGCCGCAGCGGCAGGTACGCCTCCGGTGCCAGCACCAGCACCAGCAGCCCGGTGTACAGGTCGAGCCGGCCGTCGACCAGCCGGAAGCCGATCGAGACGGCGACCAGCGCGACGGAGAGGGTGGAGAGCAGTTCCAGGGCGAAGGAGGAGAGGAAGGCCACCCGCAGGGTCTTCAGGGTGGCCCTGCGGTACTCGTCGGTGATCTTCCGGATGGCCTGGGCCTGGGCCTTGGCGCGGCCGAAGACCTTCAGCGTGGGCAGTCCCGCCACCACGTCGAGGAAGTGGCCGGACAGCCGGCTCAGCAGCCGCCACTGCCGCGCCATCCGCGCCTCGGTGTACCAGCCGATCAGGGCCATGAACACCGGGATCAGCGGCAGCGTCAGCACGATGATCAGGGCCGAGGCCCAGTCGGCGGTGGTGATCTCGGCCAGCACCGCGACCGGGACCACCACCGCCAGGCCCAGCTGCGGCAGGTAGCGGGCGAAGTACCCGTCCAGGGCGTCCACCCCGCGCAGCGCCAGGGTGGTCAGCTCGCCGGTGCGCTGCGAACCGAGCCACTGCGGGCCCAGCCGGGTGGCGTGCCGCAGCAGCCGGCCGCGCAGTTCGGAGGTGACGGCCGCGCTGGTGCGGTGCGCGGCCCGCTCGGTGGCCCAGTCCACCATGGCCCGGCCGGCCGCGACCGCGACGAGCAGCAGCAGCGGCCCGGCCAGGTGGTGGACGTCCTCGTGGTGCTGGAAGGCGCCCACCACGATCCGGGCGATGAGCATCGCCTGGGCGACGACCAGGCATGCTCCGGCGAAACCGGCGGCCACGGTCGCGGCGAGGAAGACGCGGGTGGTGCGGGCGTAGCGGAGCAGGCGCGGGTCGACGGGGCGCATGGCGGCCTTCTGGTGGAGGAGGGGGTTCTAGTGGGCGACGGGGCCGGGGATGTGCTGGGTGCCGATCCGCTTGCGGAACACCCAGTACGTCCAGGCCTGGTAGGCGATCACCAGCGGGGTGGCGAAGCCGGCCACCCAGGTCATGATCTTCAGGGTGTACGGCCCGGAGGAGGCGTTGGCGACGGTGAGGCTGTAGGCCGGGTCGGTCGTCGAGGGCATCACGTCGGGGAACAGCGCCAGGAAGAGCATCGCGACCGCCGCCGCGATGGTCAGCCCGGACAGCCCGAACGCCCAGCCCTCCCGGCCCGCCCGGTTCGCCGCCACCGCGCCGGCCAGCGCCAGCACCGCGACCACCAGGGCGGCCATGCTGCGGGCGTTGCCGGAGTGCGCCTGGGTCCACACCAGGAAGACGGCGGCCGCCGCGGCGGTCACCAGCCCCAGCACCCCCGCGGTGGCGCGGGCCCGGTCCCGGATGTCGCCGAGCGTCTTCAGCGCGGCGAAGACCGCCCCGTGGAAGGTGAACAGCGTCAGGGTGACCACGCCGCCCAGCAGCGCGTAGGGGTTGAGCAGGTCGAGCAGCGAACCGGTGAAGTCCTTCGAGGCGTTGATCGGCACCCCGTGGACGATGTTGGCGAACGCCACGCCCCACAGGAACGCCGGGACCAGGGAGGCCCAGAAGATGGCGTGCTCCCAGTTGCGCTTCCACCGCTCGCCGTCGCGCTTGGCGCGGTACTCGAAGGCCACGCCGCGCACGATCAGCGCGACCAGGATGATCAGCAGCGGGAGGTAGAAGCCGCTGAAGAGGGTGGCGTACCAGTCGGGGAAGGCCGCGAAGGTGGCGCCGCCCGCGGTCAGCAGCCAGACCTCGTTGCCGTCCCAGACCGGGCCGATGGTGTTGATCAGGACACGCCGCTCGCGTTCGTCGCGCGGCAGGACCTTGGTGAGGATGCCGATCCCGAAGTCGAAGCCCTCCAGGAAGAAGTAGCCGATCCACAGGGTGGCGATCAGCACGAACCAGACGTCGTGAAGGTGCATGGTGAACACTTCCGTCTCTTCGTCTCTTCGTCAGTAGGCGAAGGCGAGGGGCTTGTCGGTGTCGTCGCCGGCGTCGGCCGGGTCCTGGGGACCGCCGGGCCGCAGCCTGGGGTCGGTGGCCGGCGGCCGCTCGTCGGTGTTCGGCCCGGCCTTGGCGTAGTGCACCATCAGCCGCACCTCGACGACGGCGAGGACCGCGTACAGCACGGTGAGCACCGACAGCGAGATCATCATCTGGGTGGCGCCGACGCCGGGGGAGACGCCGTCCGCGGTGCGCAGCAGCCCGAACACCACCCACGGCTGGCGGCCCATCTCGGTGAAGATCCAGCCGAAGGAGTTGGCCAGCAGCGGGAAGCCCATGGTCCAGATGCCGATCCGCCACGACCACTTCGTCAGGGCCGGGCCGAACTCCCGGGTGGGGGTGAGCATCAGCCGCGGGATCTCGTCGTCGGCGGTGCGGTACTCCGGCGCCAGCCACCGCTTGCGGCGGGTGGTCCACAGCCCGACCGCGCCGGCCGCCGCCGAGGCCATGCCGAAGCCGATCATCAGGCGGAAGCCCCAGAAGGTGACGAAGATGTTCGGGATGTAGTCCCTGGGCTGCCCGCCGTAGGCCGCGGCCTCCTGCCGGGCGACGTCGTTGATGCCGGGGACCGCCTCGGTGAAGTTGCTGTGGCTGAGGAAGGACAGCAGGCCGGGGACGGACAGCTCCACGGTGTTGTGGCCCTTGGTGACGTCGCCGACCGCGAAGACCGAGAAGGGCGCCGGAGACTGGGTGTCCCACAGGGCCTCGGCGGCGGCCATCTTCATCGGCTGCTGCTCGAACATCACCTTGCCGAGGGCGTCGCCGCTGACCGCGGTGCCCAGGCCCGCGATGACCGCGAGGACCAGGCCGGTGCGCAGCGAGGTGCGCATCACCCCGACCTTGCGGCGCTCGCCGTCGTCCGCGGCCTGCCCGGCGGCCTGGTGCCGCTTGGCCTTCCACAGGTGGTAGGAGGCGATGCCGACCACGAAGGCCGCGCCGGTCAGGAACGCGGCGGTGAGGGTGTGGAACAGCTGCACCTGGGCGGTGTTCTGGGTGAGCACCGCGACGATGCTGGTCAGCTGGGCCCGGCCGGTGCGGTGGTTGATCGTGTAGCCGGTGGGGTGCTGCATCCAGGAGTTGGCGGCCAGGATGAAGTACGCGGACAGCACGGTGCCCAGCGCGACGATCCACATGCAGGCCGCGTGCAGCTTCTTCGGCAGCTTGTCCCAGCCGAAGATCCACAGTCCGACGAAGGTGGACTCGAAGAAGAAGGCGAGGAGGGCCTCCATCGCCAGCGGGGCGCCGAAGACGTCGCCGACGAAGCGCGAGTACGCGGACCAGTTCATGCCGAACTGGAACTCCTGGACGATGCCGGTGACCACCCCCATCGCGAGGTTGATCAGGAAGAGCTTGCCCCAGTACTTGGTGGCGTGGAAGTACTTCTCCTTCGCCGTGCGTACCCAGGCGGTCTCGAAACCGGCGGTGATGGCCGCCAGGCTGATGGTCAGCGGAACGAACAGGAAGTGGTAGACGGTCGTGATGCCGAACTGCCACCGCGCCACAGTCTCGGGCGACAGAGCGAGGTCCACGTCACGCCTCCTTGTCTCGGCGTGGATGCTGCGGTCAGTGCTGCGGTCAAAGCGTGCTTGTGAAAGCGTTCACATTCACAAGCACGATTATGCCTCACATAGGATCGGCCCCTGCTACCCGGGGGTAGCAGGGGCCGAACGGGCTCTGAACTGGGGACCTTTGGCCGGGCTAGGCCTCGCCGCGGAAGGTTTCGGCGGCCGCGATGAAGAGATCGTTGGCCTCCGTCTCGCCGATCGTGACCCGGGCGCCCTCCCCCGCGAACGGCCGGACGGTGACCCCGGCGCGCTCGCACGCCGCCGCGAAGTCGGCGGTCCGCTCACCGAGCCGCAGCCACACGAAGTTCGCCTGGGACGGCGGGATCGTCCAGCCCTGCGCGGCCAGCGCCTCCTGCACCCGGGTGCGCTCGGTGACCAGCGCGGCCACCCGGTCCAGCAGCGCGTCCTCGGAGCGCAGCGAGGCGACCGCGGCGTCCTGCGCCAGCTGGCTCACCCCGAACGGGACGGCGGTCTTGCGCAGCGCGGCGGCCACCGGCTCGTGCGCGATCGCGAAGCCCACCCGCAGGCCGGCCAGGCCGTACGCCTTGGAGAAGGTGCGCAGCACGCACACGTTCGGCCGGTCCCGGTACAGCTCGACGCCGTCGGGCACCTCGGGGTCCCGGATGAACTCGCAGTACGCCTCGTCCAGCACCACCAGGACGTCGGAGGGCACCCGGTCCAGGAAGCGCTCCAGCTCGGCGCGGTGCACCACGGTGCCGGTGGGGTTGTTCGGGTTGCAGACGAAGATCAGCCGGGTCCGCTCGGTGACGGCGTCCGCCATCGCGTCCAGGTCGTGCACGTCGCCGTCGGTCAGCGGCACCGGCACGCCCCGGGCGCCGGAGATCTGGGTGATGATCGGGTAGGCCTCGAAGGAGCGCCAGGCGTAGATCACCTCGTCGCCCGGGCCCGCGGTGGACTGCACCAGCTGCTGGGCCACGCCGACCGAGCCGGTACCGGTCGCGATGTGCGCCTCGGGGACGTCGAACCGCTTGGCGAGCTCGGCGGTGAGGGCGGCGCAGCCCAGGTCCGGGTAGCGGTTGAGCGCGCCGGCCGCGGCGACGGCCGCCTCCAGCACGCCGGGCAGCGGCGGATAGGGGTTCTCGTTGGAGGACAGCTTGTAGGCCGGTGCTCCCGCCGCGGACACCGCGGGCCTGCCCGGCTTGTATACGGGGATGTCGTCGAGCACACCGCGCAGTCTCGGTCCGCGCGGACGCGCACCCTGGTCTTCCGTCACCTCGTCCTCCTCCGGCGGGCATCCCGAACCCGCCTGACCACAGCCTACGAGGGGCGCCCGGTCCTGAGGAGGGTCGCTTTGTGTGGCGTGCGCCGGTGGCGCGCGCCGTGGCGCGCATCACCCGTACAGGTGAGCTGTCATGTCTGGGCTACCTGAGCCCTGAGCGGTCCGAACCGACTATACGACCCACAGCGGTTCCCAAATCCCCATCTGTGAGGGGGAATTCAAAGGCATACGGCCTCAGGGCTCATGCAGAAACGTCACTGCGTAGGATTGTCCACAACCCCCCTCGGATGGACCACCCGAGCCCTACTATCGGCCTGCCATGACAGCAGCAGGGAACCACCAGGCGAGCCGGTCCACCGGGCGCCGGCTGGAGCGGGCGGGGATCAGGGACGTGGCCGCCGCGGCCGGGGTCTCGATCACGACCGTCTCCGACGCACTCAACGGCAAGGGCCGGCTTCCCGAGGCCACCCGACGCCATGTCCGCGAGGTCGCCAACCGGCTCGGCTACCGGCCGTCCGCGGCCGCCCGCACTCTGCGCACGGGCAGGTCCGGACTGATCGGCCTGACCGTGACCACCTACGGGGAAGAACCGTTCACCTTCACGGAGTTCGCGTACTTCGCCGAGATGGCCCGCGCCGCGACGTCCGCCGCGCTCGCCCGCGGCTACGCGCTCGTGATCCTGCCCGCGTCCTCCCGCCACGACGTGTGGAGCAACGTCGCGCTGGACGGCACGGTGGTCATCGACCCCTCCGACCACGACCCGGTGGTCACCGACCTGCTCCGGCAGGGCATCCCGGTGGTCAGCGACGGGCGGCCCACCGGGAACCTCCCGGTCAGCGCCTGGGTCGACAACGACCACGAGCAGGCCGTCCTCGGCATCCTGGACCACCTCGCGGACTCCGGCGCCCGCCGCATCGGCCTGCTCACCGGGACGTCCACCGACACCTACACCCGGCTGTCCACCGCCGCGTACCTCGACTGGTGCCGCCGGGTCGGCCAGGAGCCGGTCTACGAGGCGTACCCGGCCCACGACCCCTGCGCCGGCGCGGTCGCCGCCGACCGGCTGCTCGCCCGCCCGGACCGGCCCGACGCCGTCTACGGCCTGTTCGACCCGAACGGCACCGACCTGCTCGCCGCCGCCCGGCGCTACGGGCTGCGGGTGCCGGAGGACCTGATGCTGGTGTGCTGCAGTGAACGGGCCGCCTACGCGGCGACGGAGCCGCCGATCAGCACCCTGTCCCTCAAACCGGGCCGGATCGGCACGGCGGTGGTGCAGCTGCTGATCGACGCGATCGAGGGGGTGGGCGGCGGCCGGCCCGTCGAGCAGGTGATGCCCACCGACCTGATCATCCGGGCCTCCTCCCAGCGCCGCCCGCCGCGTGCCGTGGTCTCCGCCCCCCGTGCCGCCGGGCACGGGTAACGTGGGAGACCCCCGGGCCGGCGAGACTTTCGCGCGGATTGTCGGCGGCACCCCAATTCGCTGTCCGCAGGTGCATCGCACGGGGAGAGCGTCATTCCTATGATGGGCGGATGACACCGGAGGACGCGTTGGCGCAGGCCGTGCCGCGCGCGGACGCGGTGCGGACGGGCGGCGCGATGTGGAGGGGTCGATGACTCAGGGGACCGGTCAGGGACCCGTAACTACTGCGTCGGTGAGCTGGCGTCCTCCGCAGCACCCGGTACCCCCTCCGCCGCCCGTACCGCCGGCGCCCCCGACGGCCCCCGGCCCGGGCGTCGCGCAGGTCGCGCCCCCCGCGCCCGGCACCGCCCCGCTGCCCGGCGCCGTGCCGGCGGACCACCCGCCCACCGCGCTCGACATGCCGGTGGTGCAGCCCATGGCGCAGCCGGCCGCCGCCCCCCAGCCGGAGGCCGCGCCGCCCGGGCCGCTGTACGTGGTCGGCGACGTCCACGGCTACCTCGACGAACTCCGTACCGAGCTGCACCGCAGCGGGCTGATCGACGCCGAGGGCCACTGGTCGGCGGGCCGCGCCCGGCTGTGGTTCCTGGGCGACTTCACCGACCGCGGCCCGGACGGCATCGGCGTCATCGACCTGGTCATGCAGCTCTCCGCGGAGGCCGCCGCGGCCGGCGGCTACACCAAGGCCCTGATGGGCAACCACGAGCTGCTGCTGATCGGCGCCAAGCGCTTCGAGGACACCCCGGTCAGCTCCGGCGCCGGCACCGCCTCGTTCCTGGCCGCCTGGCGCCTCAACGGCGGCCAGCCCTCCGACATGGAGCGCCTCCAGGACCACCACATCGCCTGGATGTCCCGGCTGGACGCGGTCGCGCTGGTCGACGAGCACCTGCTGGTGCACTCCGACACCACCGCCTACCTGGAGTACGGCGCCACCATCGACGCGGTCAACGACGCGGTCACCGCCGTCCTCCAGCGCTCCGACCCTGACGAGTGCTGGGAGCTGTTCCGCAAGTTCACCAAGCGGTTCGCGTTCCGCGGCGACGGCGGGACCACGGCCGTCCACGAACTGCTCGACACCTACGGGGGACGGCGCGTGGTGCACGGCCACAGCCCGATTCCGTATCTGCTCGGCGAGGTCGGCGCCGAGGAGGGCGCCGAGGAGGCGGCCCCGGTGGTGTCGGGTCCGCACGTCTACGCCGACGACCTCGCGGTCGCGATGGACGGCGGCGTGACCATGGACGGCCGGTTGCTCGTGGCCCAGCTGCCGCTTACCGCCTGACAGGAGCCGCCGGGGCGTGCGAGCGGTGCCGCGCGCCCCGGCACGTGCCAATTTCCCGGAACACACTGTCACCGTGTCACCCCCGCGCTCTACCATCGGGCTTGTCCGTCACCAGCTCGCTTCCGCTTCGACCAGCCGCCCCGGCAGGACGGCCCAGGCGGCCCAGTGAAACGGAGCATCGGGGGATGTACATGAACAGCGCTCCGCACCTGCTGGCCGAGGATCGGCCGGAGTTCGAGCGGATCCTCGACGAGGCCCTTCGGACGGTGGCGCGCGCCTCGGGCCCGGGCACCGCAGGGCTGACCTCCGCCCAGCTGCGGGCCATGGCGCTCGGCGCCTCGTCCGCCATCTCCGCCTGCGCCGCGGCCGAGTACGACCACTACATCGCCGTCCGGGAGAAGGACCGCTCGGCACGGCAGGCCGAACGGGCCGAGGCCGTCCGGCGCGGCACCCGGCACGCCAGCGCGGGCGGCGGCGCGGGCGACACCTCGTCCGGCGCCGGACTGCTGGCCATGGCGGGCGTGCTGACGCCGATCCTGGCCGGGGCCGCGGCCCTGATCTTCCTGCTGGTCGGCTATCTGCTCGGCGCGCTGACCCCGCCCCCGGCGGCGGCCGCGCCGCTGCGCACCGCCGGCTGGGTGTTCGCGGCGGTCGCGCTGGGCGGCATCCTGCTGGCCATGGTCGGGCTGGTGCTGACGGCGATCCGGGACGGCTCGGAGGCGATACGCGCCTCGGACGAGCCGGAGCCCACCGACGTCGAGCTGGCGCGGGCCGCCTGGCGCGAGGCGCTGCGCGACCGCGGCATACTGCCGTTCCTGCGCGAGGCGGGCAGCCGGGCCGCCGCCGAGCCGGAGGCCGAGTCGGGGACCGGGCGCGGGGCGGGCGAGCCGCAACTGCCGCACCTCGGCTACAGCCACCCCCGCTTCTCCAGCCGCGGCGGCGACGAAACGGACGCGGGGCGGCCACGGTTCGGCAAGCCCGGTTTCACCAGCCCGGACTTCACCAGCCGCCCGGACGCCGGCCGGGAGGCCGAGCCGAGCTGAACGGGATGGGCCCGGCGCCCGGCGGCCGGCTCGGGTAGGGTGGCCGTCTCCAGCGGTGCCGTGCCAGGCGGCGCTGTTCTCCGGAGGAGTTTCTCCGGAACCGTTCCGCCGGAACGGGGACGACCCAGGGAGGTGAGACCCATTACCGCTTCGTCAGGTCGGGTGCTCTCCTGCCACGACCGCGCCGCCCGGCTGGGATAGGCGCCCGGAGAGCGCCCTTCGGCACCCCGGAAGGCTCTCCCATGTCGGTACCCGCGTCGTCTGATTCCTCTCCCTGTTCTCCCTCCTCTGCGTCCGCTGCGTCTTCTCGGTCCGCTGCACCTTCTGTGTCTTCTGCGTCTTCTGCGGGCCCGGTCGATCTGCCCGCCGTCGTCTCCCGGCTGCGCGCCGCCGGCTGTGTCTTCGCGGAGGACGAGGCCGAACTGCTGGTCGCCGAGGCCGGCACCGCGGCCGAACTGGCCGTCCTGGTGGACCGGCGGGTCGCCGGGCATCCCCTCGAACACGTCCTGGGCTGGGCGGAGTTCTGCGGTCTGCGGATCGCCGTGGAGCCCGGGGTCTTCGTGCCGCGCCGCCGTACCGAGTTCCTCGCCCGCGAGGCGGTGGACCTGGCCCGCCACGCCGCCGGGCAGCCGCCGCTGGTCGTCGACCTGTGCTGCGGTTCCGGCGCGGTGGGCGCGGTACTGCTGCGGGCGGTGGCCGGGGCGGAGGTGCACGCGGCGGACATCGAGCCGGCGGCGGTGCGGTGCGCGCGCCGCAACCTCGGTCCCGGCGGCCGGGTCCACCTCGGCGACCTGTACACGGCGCTGCCCACCGCGCTGCGCGGGCGGATCGCGGTGCTGGTCGCCAACGCGCCCTATGTCCCCACCGAGGCCGTCGGGCTGCTGCCCGCGGAGGCCCGCGAACACGAGCCGCTGGTCGCGCTGGACGGCGGCGCGGACGGGCTGGACGTCCTGCGGCGGGTGGCCGCCGGGGCGGCCCGGTGGCTGGCGCCGGGCGGCTGCCTGCTGTTCGAGGTGAGTGACCGTCAGGTGTCCGGTGCCGTGGCGATGGTGACCGGTGCCGGGCTCGCCGCCCGGGTGGCCGCCTGCGACGAGCTGAACGCCACCGTCGTCACCGCCGTCCGCCCCGCCGCCGGCTGAAACGCGGTCCGCCGCCGGTGCCCCGCCCTTCTCCGGGGTGGGGAACCGGCGGCGGACGGGCCGGTCAGCGGGCGGCCACCCAGGACACCAGCTGCGCCATGTTGGCGGTGTAGTCGGCGGAGTTGATGCCCAGCGGGCGCGGCCGCACCGTGTACGGCGGCACGTCCGGCGGCTTGAGCGGGTCGTAGGGGGAGGTGTCGTAGACGTCGCCCACGTTCCGGCTCATGTACGCCCTGCCGTCGTACGGCGTGGTGGGGCCGGGTCCGCGGAACGGGTTGGTGACCGCGGGGATCGGGGTGAGCCAGTGGTCCCGGGTGCCGAGCCCGTCCACCAGTGCGGCGGCCTGCGCGTCGGACACCGCGGGCGGGGTGAAGCGGGCGCCCCGGAACAGGTCGGTGACCGCCAGGTCCCGCACCGAGTAGTACGGCGGCAGCCGGTGGGGCGCGCCGGGGGTGAGCGGTGAGCGGGCCACCATCTCGGCCACCGCGGCGGGCGACATCGCCATCAGCTGGTCGTAGGTGTTCTGCAGCCCGGCCAGGTCGATGGTGCGGCCCGAGGAGTAGTGGCTGAGGGTGTCGCGGTGGTCGTGGTCGAAGTAGTAGGCGCCGTTGCGGATGTTGGAGCCGAAGCGGTGGGTGAAGATGGCCCGGTTGGTGCCCAGTTCGACGAACGTGGGGTGGGTGCGGCCGGCCAGCAGCGGGTTCTCGGCGATCTGCTGGGCGGTCAGCGGGCAGCTGCGCAGCCAGGCGATGGCCTCGGGCACGCGCCGCAGCCAGGCGCGGTCGCCGGTCAGCCGGAAGTAGTCGAACAGCTGGAGGATGTTGTTCTGGGTGGTGTGGGTGACCACCGAGCGCGGTTCGTAGGAGCGCGCCGCGGCCGGGGCGCCCGCGGGACGGCCGCCGGTGGGCCGGGACAGGTGCTGCAACCCCCAGCCGGCCTGCGGGGCCGGCTGCTGCATGCGGCGGACGCACGCCATGGCGCGCAGCACCACCGGCACCAGGTCCCGTCTGCCGAGGGCGGAGACGCACATCAGCAGGAACAGGATGTTCTCGCCCAGCACGTCGTCGTTGAAGGTGACGAACTGCGTGTAGTCCCCGTCCTGCATGCCGTGCATGACGTCGCTCGGCAGCCAGGACGGCAGCTGGTCCGGCCAGTGGGAATCGGTCATGGAGCCGCCGTAGGCCGGGGAGCGCTGCGGCCAGCCGCCGTCGGCGATCCCGCCCCGGAACTGGGCGCGCACCACGAAGTCGATGGCGCGGTCCAGGGCCCGCTTGATCCGCGGGTCGCGGCGCTCCAGGTAGACGCGGAGCAGCAACTGGGAGGAGACCGAGGTCCCGGCGTCGTCGAAGGTGGCGTTGGGGTAGAGGTGCTGGAACTCCTCCAGCCGCCAGCCGTTGGCGCCGACGGTGGCGTACCAGTCGTGGAGCGAGGCGTCACCGGCGAAGTCGTGGACGTAGTTCCAGCCGCCGACCGGCAGTTGGGCGTCGACGAGCGCCAGCGCGGTGTGCTCGGCGGCCCGGTAGAACGTCTCGTCACCGGTGGCGTGGTAGGCGTCGAGCATGCAGTGTCCGACGGACGGGGTGCCGGGTGGCTGGACCCAGCACATCGTCCGCCTGGCCTGCATCTCACCCCAGGTGGTCGACAGGTCGGGCAGGTAGGACCAGACGTAGGCGCCGCGGTAGGAGACGTGCTCGTCCATGAAGGCGGCGGCCCGCCGCATCGCGCGGACGGTGCCGGCCCGTGACGTGGTGGGGGCCGCCGGCGCGGCTGCCGCGAGGTGCGGCCCGGCCAGGGCGCCGAGCAGCGGCGCGGCGGCGAGGGCGGTGAACGTGCGGCGACTCGGATGGGAGGTCATCAGACGACGTGCCTTCCTCGCGAAGCTCGGATACGGCAGGCGGCAGTACACGTCTGCATGCCGCTTCGTTCAGGATGATGAACACGTGGTCGGGCAAGCCCAGGAGGGAACGTAGCGATACGGTCCTCGGCCTTCAAGTATGTGGACGAGAATTCCGTATAAGAACAACTGCCAAACAGGAGCGGGCGAGTGAGGGGACGTCAGGCGTTCTGCTCCAGCGCCTCGATCGCCGACGCGGTCAGGCTGAGCCGGATGTGGGAGCGCATCAGCGCCGCCGCGCCGGCGGCGTCCCCGTCCGCGACCAGCTCCACCAGCCGGTGGTGCTCCTCGAAGTCGCGGGTCCTCGGCTCCTCGCCCGGCGGCAGGCTCAGCCCCATGCGCCGGTAGCGGTCCGACTTGTCCCACAGGTCGTCCAGCATCCGGGTCAGCGCCGCGTTGTGGGAGGCGCGGTAGAGCGCCTGGTGGAAGGCGCGGTGCGCGACCAGACCGGTCTCGCCCCAGCGCTTGGTGACCGGGGTGAGCGCGGCCGCGGCCGCCCGCATCGCCTCCAGGTCGGCCGGGGTGCGGCGGTGTGCGGCCAGTTCGGCGGCGAGCGGGTCCAGGGAGAGCCGGATCTCGAACAGCTCGCGCGCCTCCGCCGGGTCCAGGCGGGCGACCCGGGCGTTCCGGTGCACGTCGAGATCGATCAGCCCCTCGCCGTGCAGCCGGCGCAGCGCCTCGCGCAGCGGGGTGATGCTCATGTGGAGCGACTCGGCGAGCTCGTACTGGGCGAGCCGGGAGCCCGCCGGGAGCGCCCCGGACAGGATGCGCTGCCGCACTTCGGCGTAGGCGGCGTCGGCCTTGCTCAGGAAGATGTTCGGGCTGCTCATGTCCGCCGGTCGCCTTCCCTGCCGCTGGTGCCGCCGCCTGTTCCGGCGGCTTGTCCGCCGCGTGCCGGACCCTTGTGCCCGCGCGGGGAACATCGTAGCCTCGCGTCACATCTTATAAGTCATGAGATATGAGCGGGGCCGTACGCGTGAAGATCGTCTCCATCCATGAGGGCACCGTCCCGATCAGCTCCTCGATCCGGAACGCCTGGATCGACTTCAGCACCATGGACTGCTCGATCGTCGCGATCGTCAGCGACGTGGTCCGCGACGGGAAACCGGTCGTCGGCTACGGCTTCAACTCCAACGGCCGCTACAGCGCGGGCGAGATCCTGCGGCGGCGGATGATCCCCCGGCTGCTCCAGGCGCCGCCGGAGGCGCTGCTGTCCGAGGGCGGCGAGCTCGACCCGGTCCGCTGCTGGGACGTGATGATGCGCGACGAGAAGCCCGGCGGCCACGGCGAGCGCTCGGTGGCCGTCGGCGTCCTGGACATGGCGCTGTTCGACCTCGCCGCCAAGATCGACGGCAGGCCGCTGTACCGCTGGCTGTCGGACCGCTACGGCGACGGGGCGCCCGACGCGTCGGTGTTCGTCTACGCGGCCGGCGGCTACTACGCCCCCGGCAAGACGCTCACCGGCCTCCAGGACGAGATGCGGCGCTTCCTCGACCTCGGCTACACCGTCGTCAAGATGAAGATCGGCGGGGCCGACCTCGCCGAGGACCTGCGCCGGATCGAGGCGGTGCTCAAGGTCCTCGACGGCGACGGCTCCCGGCTGGCCGTCGACGCCAACGGCCGCTTCGGCCTGCGCACCGCCCTCGAGTACGGCGAGGCCCTGGAACCGTACGGCCTGTACTGGTACGAGGAGCCCGGCGACCCGCTGGACTACGCCCTGCACGCCACGCTCGCCGAGCGCTACCGGGGCCCGCTGGCCACCGGGGAGAACCTCTTCTCCCTCTCCGACGCCCGCAACCTCGTCCGGTACGCCGGGATGCGCCCGGACCGCGACACCATCCAGGTGGATCCGGCCCTCAGCTACGGCCTGGTGGAGTACCTGCGCATCCAGGACATGCTGCGCCGGCACGGCTGGTCCGCGCGGCGCTGCGTCCCGCACGGCGGGCACCAGTTCTCGCTGCACATCGCCGCCGCCCTCGGCCTCGGCGGCAACGAGTCGTACCCCGGCGAGTTCCAGCCCACCGGCGGGTTCGCCGACGGTGCCGAGGTCCGCGACGGCCGGGTCGGGCTCACCGAGGAGCCCGGCATCGGCGTGGAGCGCAAGGCGGACTTCCACCGCGTCCTGCGCGCCCTGCACCACTGACCGGCCCGCCCGGCCGCCGCACGACCGGCCCGCCCGGCCGCCGCCACCCCGATCCGCACAGCGTCGTGAAGGAGATCGCCCATGCCCCAGCCGGTTTCCCGTCCGGTGGCGGCGCGTCCGAGCCGGCGCCTCGTCGCCGAACTGTGGTTCCAGGTCGTCGTCGGCGCGCTGCTCGGCATCGCCCTGGGACTGCTCGCCCCCGGCGCCGGCCGGGCGGTCGCGCCGCTCAGCGACTGGTTCGTCGCGCTGGTCAAGATGATCGTGGTGCCGGTGGTCTTCTCCGTGGTCACCATGGGGATCGCCGGGATGGACGACGTCCGCAGGGCCGGGCGCATCGGTGCCCGGGTCCTCGGCTACTTCGTGGTGATGTCGCTGCTGGCGATGCTCATCGGGCTCGCGGTGGTCGACGTCTTCCACCCCGGGCGCGGGCTGCACGTGAACCCGGCGACGCTGCACGCGGGCGCGGCCGGCGCCGGGCACGCCGGCGGCTTCGGCGCGTTCGTCTCCAGCCTCATTCCCGGCACCCTGCTCGGCGCGTTCACCGGCGACACCGTCCTGGCCGCGCTGTTCGTGTCGATCCTGCTCGGCTTCGCCCTCAACCGGGCCGGGGAGCGGGCCGCGCCGCTGACCGCCGTGATCTCCGCCCTGTCCGAGGTGGTCTTCACGGTGGTGTCCTGGGTGATGCGCCTGGCCCCGATCGGCACGTTCGGTGCCCTGGCCGCCGTGGTGGGCACCTACGGCGCGACCAGCCTGCGCCAACTCGGCTTCCTGGTCGCGCTGTTCTTCGCCACCTGCGTGGGATACGTCCTGCTGGTGCTCGGCGGGACGATGGCCGCCTGCCGGCTCGGCCTGTTCGCGCTGATGCGGTACCTGAAGGAGGAGCTGCTGATCGCGCTCAGCACCTGCTCGAGCGAGGCCGTCCTGCCGCAGGTGATGCGCAGGCTGGAGGCGCTGGGCGCGGGGCGGCCGGTGGTGGCCATCACCATCCCGGCGGGCTTCTCCTTCAACCTCGACGGCTCGGCGGTCTACCTCACCATGGCGTCGGTGTTCCTGGCGCAGGCGGTGGGCATCGACCTGTCCTGGCAGCGGCAACTGGCCATGGTCGGCGTGATGATGCTGACCAGCAAGGGGACCGCCGGGGTGACCGGCGGCGCGTTCGTCGTGCTGGCGTCCAGCCTCTCGGTGATCGGCCACATCCCGCTGTCCGCGCTGACGTTGATCGTCGGCATCGACCGGATACTCAACGAGGGCCGGGTGTTCATCAACGTCCTCGGCAACGCGGTCGGCACCATCGTGATCGGCCGGTGGGAGAGGGACTTCGACCTCACGCGGGCCAGGGCCGTGCTGGCGGGCGCGGAACCGCCCGACGTGACGGCGGCCCCGGAGCCGGCGGCCGGCCCCGTCCTGGAGGCGGACCCGGCGTCCTGACCCGGCCCATGGGTGAGCCGGGTCAGGAATGGAGCTGACGGAGCGTCAGAGACAGATGCCGATGAGGCAGACCTGCACCGGCGCGGAGGACGACGTGCCGCCGCTCGTCGAGCCGCTCGGCGTCGAGGTGGTCCCGGACGACGGGGTGGAGGACGCGGACGAGCCGCTGCCGGAGGCGGTGCTGCCGCTCCCGCTGCTCGCCGTGGCGCCCGAGCCCGTACCGGAGCCCGTACCCGAGCCCGTGGACGAGCCGCTGCCGGACGAGGAGGTGCTCGCGGTGGTGGAGACGGTCGCCGTGGTGCCGCCGACCCGGGCGCTGCCGGTGGCGGTCACGGTCGCCGAGGGCAGCGAGAGCGGTATGGAGGTCGGTGAGGTGGCGGAGTAGGCCGCGGCCGGGACGGCACCCTGTGCGGCCCGCTGCGCGGCGCGTGGTGCCGCGGGCGTGCTCTGCTGGTGGGCGGCCGCGGGGGACGAGGCGGGGGCGCCCTGGGTGGCGCCGGTGCCCGGGGTGGCCGCGGCGCCGGAGGTGTCCGTCTGGTCCGCGGTCGGGGTCTCCGGGTCCGGCGACGAGGCCGCCTGGGCCTGGCCCGTGGTCGAGGCGGTCGGCATCGCCGCGAACGTCAGTCCGCCGCCGGCGAGCGCGACGGCCGTGGCGACGGCGGCGCGGCGCCGGCTCTTCTTCCAGTGCGCCATCTGGCGGCGGCGGGCGGCGCGGCCCGGGCCGATGACGGCCGCGGCGCGTTCGAAGCCGCCGGCGCGCCCGCTGTCGGCGGACTCCGCCTCGGCGTCACCGTCGGGGTCGGCGTCGAACGCCGGGTCGCCCATGTCCGCGGCGGCGTCGTAACCCGCGCCGTCGTAGCCGGTGCCGGCGAGGCCGGCCGGGCCGGTGGCGGCCGGACCGGGCATCGCCGGGCCGGATATCGCGCTGCCGAACGGGTCGGTGTGCGGGTAGGCGGCGTCGGGGTACGGCGCGGCGGCGGTG
>JBEHXI010000121.1:0-20762 GCA_048498775.1 Actinomycetota bacterium
CGGCGGCTGACGGCGGCTGACGGCGGCTGACGGCGGCTGACGGCGAAGCGAAGTTGACGGCCCGTCAGTCGTTCCTCGACCGCATCGCCGCGTAGAACCCCAGCTGCGCCCGCCAGACCGACGCCACCAGCGACGTCCCCACCCCCGCGGCCACGGCGAGGCTCACCCAGGGCGGCAGCCGCCACGGACCGCCCACGAACAGCGCGACGGTGCCGAAGACCATGCTCGTCATGGCGGAGGAGAACGCGAGGAAGGCGGCGACCGGGTGGCGGCTGAGCCAGAGGGCCGGCGCCCTCCTGGCCGACAGCACGGCGGGGTACCACCAGACGCCGACCGCGACGGTCTCGGCCGCGCCCCACGCGGCGTGGTACCGCGCCAGGACCTCGAAGCCGTCCAGCAGCGGGAATCCCACGAGCACCACCCATCGGACCGCGGTCCGCCGCCTGCTCTCCGGGCGCGCCGCCGGTCTGCCTGACGCCATGGCGCGAGTATCGCAGCGAGCCGGATCCCCGGGAACGGGCGGGCGGCGACGGCGGATCCGCCCGAACGCCGCCCAGCGCCCGGGCCATTGACTGCTGAACCGGATTAGTGCTTGGATCGGCCGCGGTTCAGCCCCGCCTCGCGCCCGGTGCCGCCCCCGGCATCCCGGCCCCCACCGCGTTCCGGCACCCCTTCGCCCACCTGGCCGGCCCCTCCGGGAAAGCCGGTCACCCCGAGAGGAGACCGGCATGGCTACCCGCACCGCCTCATCCGCCCGCACCCGCCGTCCCGCCGCGGCCGTCACCGCGCTCGCCGCGGCCCTCACCCTCGGCACCGCGGCCCAGGCACCCGGCGCGCAGGCCGCCCCGGCCGGCGGCGGCGCGAGCCACTGGGTGGCCGGCTGGGCCGCGGGCCAGGTCCCCGGCAGCGACATCCCCGGCTCCACCTGCCCGGCCGGCCAGGGCCTGACGGACGAGACGGTCCGGAACGTCGTCTTCACCAGCGCGGGCGGCGAGTTCGTCCGCGTCCGGCTCACCAACAGCTTCGGCACCCGTCCGCTGACCGTGGACCACGCGACCGTCGCCGTCCAGCGCACCGGCGCCGACGCCGTCCCCGGCACGGTGACCACCCTGACCTTCGGCGGCCGGCGTACGGCCGGCGTCCCGGCCGGCGGGCAGCTGTTCAGCGATCCGGTGCGCCTGCGCGTGGCGGCGCTCTCCTCCCTGCTCGTCAGCGTCCATGTCCCGGGCGCCACCGGCCCGGTGACCAACCATCCGTTCACCGCCCAGACCAACTACCTCGGCGACGGTGACCATGCCCCGGACACCTCGGGCACCGCCTACCGCACGACACCGTGCTGGATGCTGGTCAGCGGCGTCGACGTGCGCGCCGCGGGCCGCACCGCCGGCACCGTGGTCGCGTTCGGCGACTCCATCACCGACACGGCGGTCACCCAGGGCGACAGCAACCACCGCTGGCCGGACTTCCTGGCCCGGCGGCTCCAGGCACGCCCCGGCCGCACCCTGTCGGTGGTCAACGCCGGGCTGGGCGGCAACCGGCTGATCGCCGACCGCCCCGGCCAGCCGTACTACGGCCCCTCCGGGCTGTCCCGGATGGACCGCGACCTGTTCCGGCAGACCGGCGTGCGCTCGGTGATCCTCCTGGAGGGGATCAACGACATCGGCTACAGCGCCTCGGCCGGCGACATCATCGCCGGCTACCGCACCTTCGTCGCCCGGGCCCACGCCCACCACCTGAGGGTGTACGGCGCGACGCTGCCGCCCTTCCGCGGTTCGGTGATCTGGTCCGCGGACCGGCAGGCGACCTGGCAGGCCGTCAACGACTGGATCCGCACCCCCGGGCACTTCGACGGCGTGGTGGACTTCGCGGCGGCCACCGCGGTCCCCGGCGACCCGACCACCCTGAACCCCGCCTACGACAGCGGCGACCACCTGCACCCGAACGACGCCGGCACGCGGGCCATGGCGAACGCCGTCGACCTGGACATGCTGCTGGCCGACGGCCGGCGCCGGGCCGGCTGACCGCCCGGCCCGCCCGGCGGTCCCGGCGCGCGCGTCGCTCGTTGTGGGGAATCCCCGGGCGGGCCGCGGCCTGCAACGCCCCGGTTCCTGCCACCCTGACCCGTATGATCCCCAGCGGGCACCCGGCGCCGGGCGGCGCCCCCCTCCTCGCTCCCGGCACCGCCGACGCCACCACCGTGGCCTGCGCCGCCGCCCGGATGCGGGCCCTGGCGGGCACCCTGCCCCCCGGTGACGGCGTGGCCGTCTTCAACCGGGTGTACCTGGAGGTCACCGAGGAGCTGCGCGGCCGGATCGCGGCCGGCTGGTTCGCCGACCCGGGGGCGACCGCCGAACTCGGCGCGGTCTTCGCCGCCCGCTATCTGGACGCGGTGGACGCCGACGCGGCCGGCCGGGAGGTGCCCGCCTGCTGGCGGCCGCTGTTCCGCTCGCGGCGCCATCCCGGGGTGCGCCCGGTGCAGTTCGCGCTGGCGGGGGTCAACGCCCACATCGGGCACGACCTGCCGATGGCGGTGGTCGACACCTGCCGGGCCCTCGGGGTGTGCCCGGCCGACCTGCACCGGGACTTCGAACGGGTCGGGGTGCTGCTGGCCGCGCTGGAGGACCGGATCCGCGAGGAGCTGATGCCCGGCCCGGACGTGCTGGACATCGCCGACCCGCTGGTGCACCTGATGGGCGCGTGGAGTCTGGACCAGGCCCGCGAGGCGGCCTGGTGCGCCGCCCGGGTGCTGTGGCCGCTGCGCGCGTTCCCCGAGGTCTACGCGGAGTTCACCGGCCGCCTCGACGCGGGCGTCGGCCTGGTCGGCCGCTGCCTGCTCACCCCGCTGCCCACCGGCCCCTGATCCCCGTCGGCCCCGGCGGGATCAGGGGCCGGCGGGATCAGGACTCAGGGAGCTCCACCGGCGCGATCGCGTCGAAGACGTCGCCCGGTCCGGGGTTGGCCGGGTCGCTGCCGCCGCCGAGGTGGTGCAGCACGCCCCACACCGCGTTCAGCGCGGTCTGCACCGCGCCCTCGGCCCAGCCCGCCGTCCAGGAGATGTCGTCCCCGGCCAGGAAGATGCCGCGCCGGTCGGCGGGCAGCCGGTCCTGCATGAAGTGGGTGAACAGCCGCCGCTGGTAGCGGTAGTGGCCGGGGAGGTTGGCCTTGAACGCGCCCATGAAGTACGGCTCGCTCTCCCAGGAGACGGTGACCGGGTTGCCGATGATGTGGCTGCGGATGTCCACGCCCGGGTAGATCTCGCCGAGCGACTTGAGCATCACCTCCAGGCGCTCGCCGGGCGACAGCGGCAGCCACTTGAGGCTGTCGTCGCACCAGGTGTACGACAGGCACATCACCGCGGGCCGGTCGGGGCCGTCGTCGAGCAAGTAGGTGCCGCGGGTCATCCGGTCGGTGAGCGTCATGCTCATGGTGTCGCGCCCGGTGCGCTCGTCCTTGTCGAGCCAGAACGGGCGGTCGACGGGGACGAAGAGCTTGGAGGACTCCATGTAGTGGGTCCGCTCGATGGCCGTCCAGTGGTCGATCGGGAAGAGCGAGTCGGCGCAGTCGATCTTCGACAGCAGCATCCAGCTCTGGGCGGTGAAGATCGCCGCGCGGTAGGTGCGGATGTCGCCTGAGGCGTCGGTGACCGTGATCCGGTTGCCCGCGGTGCGGTGCAGCCGGGTGACCGCGGGCCGCGGCGCGCCGTCGTGCAGCGACCTCAGGGAGGTGCCCGGCGCCCAGTGCACCAGCTTGGCCGGCTCGTCCGCCCACAGCCGCAGCGGCAGTTGGCGGCTGCCGCCGACGATTCCCCGGTGGTCGTCGTCCGCCGCGGTGTAGACGACCCGCAGGATCTCCAGGATGGAGTTGGGGAAGTCGGTGTCCCAGCCGCCGGTGCCGAAGCCGACCTGCCCGAAGATCTCGCGGTGCCGGAAGCTGGCGAACGCCGGCGAGGCGCACAGGAAGCCGTAGAACGTCTCGTTGTCCAGCCGTTCCACCAGTTGCGACCAGAGCGCCCGGATGGCCACCACGTCCCGCTCGCGGATGGCCCGCTGCATCGCGGAGAAGTGCGCGCCCTCCTCCAGGCAGGTGTTCCACGCCTCCATCACCTGGCGGTAGACCTCCGGCAGGTCGGCCAGGGTACGGGCGTAGTGCGACTCGCCCTTGAGGTCGACGACGGTCGACGGGGTCTGCGGGGAGAGCGGGTTGGGGAACGGCCTGGTCTTCAGGCCCACCAGGTCGATGTAGTGCTGCAAGGCGGTGGACGAGGCCGGGAAGCGCATCGCGCCCATCTCGGCGGTCAGTTCGGGGTCGCAGCCGGGGAAGCCGACGGTGCGCAGCCGCCCGCCGATCTCGTCGGCCTCGTACACCACCGGCCGCAGTCCGGCCTTCATCAGCTCGTAGGCCGCGACGATCCCGGACAGCCCGCCGCCGATGACCGCGACCTCGGTGCCGAGCTCGGTCGCCGGCACCGAGCCGAGCCCCGCCGGGTGCGCCAGGTAGTCGTCGTAGGCGAACGGGAAGTCGGGGCCGAACATCGTGACCGGCGGCTGCGGCTCACCGGCACCGGTGTGCTGCGCGTCGTGGACGGCGGTGGGCACGGTGGACGTCATCGGGTGGTTCTCCTTGCGGCAGGCGCGAAAAAGCACAGAAAACGGCGGTAAAAGGGCGTGTTCGGGGCGCGGCGGGGCAGGGCGGGGGCGTCGGTCGCCCCCGCCCGGGGGGTTCTTGAAGCGGCCGGTCAGACCAGCGGGCGGTACAGCTCCGGCCGGCGGTCACGCAGATACGGCAGCTCCGCCCGCGAGGCGCCGAGCGCGGCCGGATCGGCCTCGCCGAGGACCAGGTCCTCCCCGGCCCCGGCGCGGGCGCGCACCTCGCCGTCCGGCCCGGCCAGGCAGCTCAGCCCGGTGAAGTGGAACTCCCCCTCGGGGCCGCAGCGGTTGGCGTACGCCACGTACAGCTGGCTCTCGTACGCGCGGGCCGGGACGAGCGTGCGGGGCACGAAGTCGTAGGGGCTCATCAGCGCGGTGGGCACCACCAGCAGATCGGTGCCGGCCAGCGCGTGCGCCCGCACCGCCTCGGGGAACTCCACGTCGTAGCAGATCAGCAGGCCCACGGTGAGGCCGGCGAGCCGCGCCTGGACGACCGGGGTGTCGCCCGCGGTGAAGTGGTCGGCCTCGAACTCCCCGAACAGGTGGGTCTTGCGGTAGTTGGCCGGCCGTGTGCCGTCCGGGCCGACGAGCTGGGCGGAGTTGAAGACGGCGGCGCCCGCGCGCTCCGGGTAGCCGTAGACGATCGCGAGGCCGCACTCGGCCGCGATCTCGCCCACCCGCCGGGCGGCGGGCCCGTCGGCGGGTTCGGCGAGGGCGGCGACGGCGTCCCCGATGGCGTACCCGGTGAGGTACATCTCGGAGACCGCCAGCAGGCCGGCGCCCGCGGCGGCGGCCCGTCGGGCGGCGGCCCTCAGGGCGGCCAGGCTCTCGTCGATGGAGCCGGGGATGCCGCCCGGGCCCTGGTACAGCGCGATACGCAGCGGCGTCATGGAGACCTCGAAGCCGTGGGGGTGGGACTCCATGACGGTACGGGCCGGGCGGGAGGCCCGACAAGACGCGTCCCTTGCAACCTCATGCGTGATGTGTTGCGTCGTTCGGCGCCTTCCCGGCGATTCGTTGCGTCACCGTGCCCGGACCCGCGGAAGCGGTGCGTTCAGGCCCGCGCGTCCGGCGCCCCGGAGGTGTAGCGGCGCAGCAGCGGGGAGAGCACGAGCACCGAGCGGGTGCGCTCGACGAACGGCTCGCCCGCGATCTTCTCCAGCACCCGCTCGAAGTGCCGCACGTCGGCGGCGAAGACCTGCACGACGGCGTCCGCGTCGCCGGTGACGGTCGAGGCGGAGGCCACCTCGGGGTAGCGGGCCAGGCCGCGGCGGATGGCCTCCGGCGAGGTCTGGCCGTGGCAGTACAGCTCGACGAACGCCTCGGTGGACCAGCCCAGGGCGGCCGGGTCCACCCGCACGGTGAACCCGGTGATCGCCCCGGCCGCCAGCAGCCGGTCCACCCGCCGCTTGACCGCCGGCGCGGACAGCCCCACCTCGGCGCCGATGTCGGCGTAGGAGCGCCGGGCGTCCCCGGCGAGGGCGTGCACGATGCGCCCGTCCAGCTCGTCAAGTCCCACGGCGGAAGACTACGACGAACCTACGACCAGCTGCTGTGCAGGGGCTTGCCCTCCGCGTAGCCCGAGGCGCTCTGCACCCCGACCACCGCCCGCTCGTGGAACTCCTCCAGCGAGGCGGCCCCGGCGTAGGTGCACGCGCTGCGCAGCCCCGCGACGATCGAGTCGATCAGGTCCTCGACGCCCGGGCGGGCCGGGTCCAGGAACATCCGGGAGGTGGAGATGCCCTCCTCGAACAGCGCCTTGCGGGCGCGGTCGTAGGCGGACTCCTCGCTGGTGCGGTTGCGCACCGCGCGGGCGGAGGCCATGCCGAAGCTCTCCTTGTACAGCCGGCCGTCCGCGGACTGCTGGAGGTCGCCCGGCGACTCGTGGGTGCCCGCGAACCAGGAGCCGACCATCACATTGGAGGCGCCCGCGGCCAGCGCCATGGCGACATCGCGCGGGTGGCGCACCCCGCCGTCGGCCCACACGTGCCGGCCGAGCCTGCGCGCCTCGGCGGCGCACTCCAGGACGGCGGAGAACTGCGGGCGGCCGACCCCGGTCATCATCCGGGTGGTGCACATCGCGCCAGGCCCGACCCCGACCTTGACGATGTCGGCCCCGGCCTCGACCAGGTCGCGCACGCCCGCCGCGGAGACCACGTTCCCGGCCACCACCGGCACCCGCGGGTCGAGGCCGCGCACCGCGCGCAACGCGGTGATCATGGACTCCTGGTGGCCGTGGGCGGTGTCCACCACGATGGTGTCCGCGCCCGCGTCCAGCAGGGCCTTGGTGCGGCCCGCGACATCGCCGTTGACGCCGACGGCGGCGGCGACGCGCAGCCGGCCGGCCGCGTCCGTCGCGGGGGTGTAGAGGGTGGCGCGCAGCGCGCCCTTGCGGGTGAGGATGCCGACCAGGCGGCCGTCCGCGTCCACGGCGGGCGCCAGCTTGCGGTGCGCCTCCTCCAGGCGGTTGAACGCCTCGCGGGGATCGATCGCGGCGTCCACCAGGAACAGGTCCCTGGACATCACCTCGGACAGCTGGGTGAAGCGGTCCACCCCGGACAGGTCGGACTCGACGACCACGCCGACCGGCCGGCCGTCCTCGACCACCACGCCCGCGCCGTGCGCCCGCTTGGGCAGCAGCGCGATGGCGTCGGCGACGGTGTTGCCGGGCGCGAGCACGATGGGGGTGTCCAGCACCAGATGGCGCCGCTTGACCCAGGAGATCACCTCGGTGACGATGCCGATCGGGATGTCCTGGGGGATGACCACCAGGCCGCCGCGGCGCGCCACGGTCTCCGCCATCCGGCGTCCGGCGATCGCGGTCATGTTGGCGACGACCAGGGGGATGGTGGTACCGGTGCCGTCGGGGGAGGAGAGGTCCACGCCGTGCCGGGAGCCCACCGCCGACCGGTTGGGAACCATGAAGACGTCGTCGTACGTAAGGTCATACGACGGCTTGGAATCGTTGAGGAAACGCACGTACTTCAGTCTTGCATGCCGGAGAACGGATGGGTCCCGCGGGAACATCCCGGATCCGGCGGCACCGCCTGGGCCACCTTCCGCGGCGGCGGAGGGACAATCGGATCGAGTAACTCCCCCGGCCACCGGGCCGGGCCCCCAGTACCCCCGGGAGGGGACATGAACCGCACCCGCTTCGCCCCGGACCGGGGCCTGTCGAGCCGCATGGTCATCACCATGTTCCTCATCGGCCTGCTCTACGTGGTGTTCGTGGGCGCGCTGCTGGTGCTGCTGAAGGGCTCCTGGCCGCTGATCCTGATCATCGCGGGCGGGCTGTTCGTCGCGCAGTTCTGGTTCAGCGACAAGATCGCCGCGTTCAGCATGGGGGCCCGGGAGGTCACCCCCGAGGAGTACCCGCAGTTGCACGGGGCGGTCGACCGCCTCTGCGCGCTCGCCGACATGCCCAAGCCGCGGGTCGCGGTCGCCGACTCCGACGTTCCCAACGCCTTCGCCACCGGCCGCAACGCCGACAACGCCGTGGTGTGCGCCACCACCGGGCTGCTGCGCCGGCTGGAGCCGGAGGAGCTGGAGGGCGTGCTCGCCCACGAGCTCTCCCACGTCGCCCACAAGGACGTCGCGGTGATGACGATCGCCTCCTTCCTGGGCGTCCTGGCCGGGGTGATCACCCGGATCGGCCTGTGGGGCGGCTTCCGCTCCCGTGACAGCCGGGACCAGAACGCGGCCATCGCCACCGTCGTGATCATGGTGGTGAGCGCCGTGGTCTACGCGATCAGCTTCCTGCTGACCCGGATGCTCTCCCGGTACCGCGAGCTGTCCGCGGACCGCTCCGCCGCGCAGCTGACCGGCCGTCCCTCCGCGCTGGCCTCCGCGCTGACAAAGGTCAGCGGCGACATGGCCCGGGTGCCCACCGAGGACCTGCGCAGGGCTCAGCCGTTCAACGCCTTCTTCTTCGCCCCGGCCATCGCGAGCCGTGAGAGCCTGTCCAACCTGCTGTCCACCCACCCGACGCTGGAGAAGCGCCTGGAGCAGCTCGGGAAGATCTCCGCCGAGCTCAACCAGGGCTGACCCGGTCCCCCGAGTCCCCCGCCCCCCTACGCCTTTCAGGAGCTGACCGTCCGTGGGATTCCTCGACGCCCTGCTCGGCCGCACCAAGCCGGTCCGGCCCGACCTCGACCAGCTCTTCGGCCTGCCGGCGGCCGCGATCACCCTCCAGGCGGCCGCCGGGTTCCACCCGACCGGCCAGGGATCGGTGTGCTTCGCCGCCGTGGAGGGCGGCGCCTTCGCGCAGCTGAAGGAGGAAGTGCAGGGGCTGCTCGACGCCGGCGCGGCCGAGGACGGCGGCCTGCCGGTGGAGTTCAGCCGCGACTCCTACGGCTACACCTGGCTGCTGGCGCGCCACTCCCCCGACGACATCACCGGGCTGGTCAACGACCTGCACGCGGTCAACTCCATCCTGGAGGGCGGCGGTTTCGGCCCGCAGCTGCTGTGCTCGCTGGTCGGCTTCCGGGACGCCGAGGACCGCTCGCTGGCGCTGGTGTACCTCTACAAGCGCGGCACCTTCTACCCGTTCGCGCCGCGGGCCGGGGAGAAGCGCGACACGCCGCTGGAGCTCCAGGTCAAGGCGATGGTCAAGGACGATCTGCGGCTGGAGGACGATCTGGGCCGCTGGTTCCCGGTGTGGGGCGCCCCGGGTCTGTGACGGGTTCCTCCTCCACCAGCACCGCCAGCGGCGCCGGACCGTCCCGCAGGGCGGCCGCGGCGTCGGCGAGGACCGTCTCGGCGGTGGCCCACTCCTCGGGCCGGGCGTTCGCGTAGTCCTGCCACCCCGTCACCAGGACCAGCCTGCGCCGCGGTCCGGCCCAGTCGGGATCACCCAGACAGTCGTAGAGCGCGTCCCAGTTGCGCCCGAACCACCCCGGCAGGTCCAGGTCGCGCGCGCAGTGCTCCATGAACGCCGCCTTGTCCGCCGCCCCGCGCAGGTCGAGGCGGGTGGCGCGCCAGCCGGCCCGCTCGGCGGCGGCGAGCACGTCCGCGGCGGGCCGCCCGGCGGCCAGGCGCACCAGCCCCGCCGGCCGCCCGCCGTCCAGCAGCTCGGCCAACTCCGCCGCGCCGTAGGTCCGTTCGCTCATCGCCCGATCACCGCCCGGAAGCTGCGGTAGTGGTCGTCGGTGTAGTACGTCTCGTGCCCGGCGCCGGTGATGATCCGCCGGGCACCGCGGCCCCGCACACCGGGCGTGGGCACGGTGTACTCCCGGTAGTAGCCGCGTGGCCGGCGTGGCAGCAGCCCCTCGTAGTCACCGAAGACCACTCCGTCCCTGGCGTACGGGAACGGGCCCCCGGCGTCGATCAGCCGCAGGGTGCGCCGCGCCTCGGCGGGCAGCGCGCTCACCGGGACGGTGGGCATCCCGGCGGCCCAGGACGGCGAGGCGGCGGCCGGGCTGCCGCTCGGCCCTGCGGTGCGCACCGGCGCTCCGGAGCAGCCGGCCAGCGCCAGGACGAGGCAGGTCAGCAGGCCGGCCACAGCCCGTACGAGGGGTGCGGCGGCGGTGGCCGCGGGACGGGAGCGCATCCACGGATGCTGCCACAGCCGCGGCCCCGGCGGCGGGCACCGCGCCCGGGACGGCGTGGTCCACCCGGTGGATCAGACCGCCCCGGGATCGACGCGTTCGAGCGCGGGGTGCGCCCCGGGCGCGTCCTTGAGCAGGTGGTCGGCCGCCGCGGTGTCGGTGACCAGGCTGGTGACCAGGCCGGAGCGCAGCACCGCGCAGATCGCCTCCGCCTTGCGGGCGCCGCCTGCGATGGCCACCACCTCCGGCACCCGCCGCAGCCGGTCGGCGTCCACGGTGATGCAGCGCTCCCGCAGGTCCCGGCCGACCAGCCGACCCTCGGCGTCGAACAGGTGGGAGGACATCTCGGCGGCGACCCCGAGCTGCGCGTAGTGCTCGCGCTCGGCCTCGCTGAGCGCGTCGTACACCGTGGAGACCCCGGCGGCCCAGGCGCCGATGCCGACGACCGCGACGGTGACCTTCTCGAAGTAGCCCATCGCGGCGGCGATACCGCTCTGGGCGCGCAGGGCGGCGGCGGTGGCCGGGTCGGGCAGCACCATGGGGGCGTACAGCGGGTGGGCGTCGCCGCCGGAGACCGCCGCGGCCCGGCGGACCGCCTCCACCGAGCCGCTGTTGGCGGTGCCCGCGTCGTAGACACCGGTGAGCTGCACGACGGTGCACGGCGGCAGCCGGTCGAGGGCGTTGGCCATGGTGATGATGGACCGGCCCCAGGCCAGGCCGAGCACATCGCCCTCGGCGACGAGCTCGCCGAGGAGCCCGGCGGCCACCGCGCCGAGGTTCTCCGGGTCGACGGCGTCGGTCTCCTCGTCGGCGGGGGACTCGACCACCACCGCGTTGCGCAGCCCGAAGTGGGCGCGCAGGGCGTCGGACCGCTCGGCGTCCAGTTCGGCGGGCACCCTGATCTCGATGCGCACCAGGTCGCGCTCCAGCGCGGACTCCAGCACGCGGGCGACCTTGAAGCGGCTGACGCCGAACTCCTCCGCGATCTGGATCTTGGACTTGCCCTCCAGGTAGAAGCGGCGCGCCATGGCCGCCGCCTGCACCATCTCGGCGGGGCCCATGCGTACCGGTGAGCGGCCAGTGGTCACGTCACCCTCCCCAGTGCTCATCTGATGAACAACACGCTCATCTTTGCAGATATTCGAGCGGGCCGACCCATCCCTCCGGTGCCAATCTACGGGACGGGGAGGGTCTGGCCACCCCCACCCGAACCGTTCACCAGCAGTTCAGACAGTTCGGACGGGGGAACGCCGCGCGCACCGGTCCACGCGCCGCCGCATGCCCGGCGGCGCCCCTCAACGGCGTGCCGCCACCGCCTCGGCCCGCTCCCGCAGGCGCCGCACCGCCTCGGAGGGGTCGTCGGCCCCGTAGACCGCGGATCCGGCGACGAACACGTCGGCACCGGCCTCCGCGCAGCGCTCGATGGTCGCCTCCGACACCCCGCCGTCCACCTGCAGCCACAGCTCCAGGCCGTGCTTGGAGATCAGCTGCCGGGTCCGGCGGATCTTGGGCAGCATGATGTCCAGGAACGCCTGGCCGCCGAAGCCCGGCTCAACCGTCATCACCAGAAGCATGTCGAGCTCCGGCAGCAGGTCCTCGTAGGGCTCGATGGGCGTCGCGGGCTTGAGCGCCATGGACGCCCTGGCGCCCTTCGCGCGGATCTCCCGGGCCAGCCGCACCGGCGCGGCGGCCGCCTCCACATGGAAGGTCACCGAGCCCGCGCCGGCCTCCACGAACTGCGGGGCCCAGCGGTCCGGGTTCTCGATCATCAGGTGGCAGTCGAGCGGGATGTCGGTCGCCTTGCGCAGAGACTCCACCACCGGCACGCCCAGCGTCAGGTTGGGGACGAAGTGGTTGTCCATCACGTCGACGTGGAGCCAGTCGGCCTCCGCGACCGCGCCGGCCTCGTCGGCGAGCCGGGCGAAGTCGGCGGACAGGATGCTGGGGTTGATCTGCGCGCGCATGCGCCCAGTATGGCGCGGCCCATCGGGGTGAGCGGCCGCGGGTGCGGCCCGGGGCGTCCCGGGTCCGGCGCACCGGGAGATACCGGACACCGTTCGCCCGTTCAGTCGACCACCGGGCTGCGGCGCTCGACCAGCACCACGTCGCGCCACCGGCCGTGGTGGCGGCCGATCCGCTCCCGGGTGCCGATGACCCGGAACCCCGCCCGGGCGTGCACCGCCAGGCTGGCGGTGTTCTCGGGGAAGATCCCGGACTGGATCGTCCAGAGGCCGGCCGCCTCGGTGGACTCGATCAGGGCCTTCAGCAGCGCGGACGCCACACCCCGCCCGCGCGCCCCGGGGTGGACGTACACGGAGTGCTCGACCACGCCCGCGTACGCGGGGCGCGGGGAGACCCGGGTCGCCGCGATCCAGCCGAGCACGGTCCCGCCGTCACCGGTCGCGACGAAGCGGTGCTCGGGGAGTTTCGACGCGTCGAACGCCTCCCAGGTGGGCGCGGCCGTCTCGAAGGTCGCGTCACCCTCGTCGATGCCCGCCTGGTAGATGGCGAGGACCTGCTCGGCGTGGCCGGCGGTGAGCGGCACGATCATCGCGGCCGCCGGGGCGGTCGGGCTGGACACATGGCCTCCTTGCGGTGCGGTCGGGGCTGGACGCGCCGTGCGGTTCAGCCGGTGCGGCGCAGCAGCGCCAGGTACATGGCGTCGGTGCCGTGCCGGTGCGGCCACAACTGCACGTCCGGGCCCTCGCCCAGCCGCTCCACCCCGGCCAGCAGCGGACGGGCGTCGATCCACTCGGCGCGCACCCCGGACTCCTCCCGCAGCACGTCCTCGACCACCACCCGGGTCTCGGCCGGGTGCGGCGAGCAGGTGGCGTAGGCGACGACCCCGCCGACCCGCGCCGAGCGCAGCGCCGAGCGCAGCAGGTCGCGCTGGAGCGGCCCGAAGCCCGCCACGTCCTCGGCCCGTCGCCGCCACCGCGCCTCGGGACGGCGGCGCAGCGCCCCCAGGCCGGTGCACGGCACGTCCACCAGGACCCGGTCGAAGGCACCGGCCCGCCAGGCCGGCCGGGTGGTGTCGGCGGTGATCACCTGGTACGGGCCCGGGTTGCCCGCCAGCGCCCGGCCGACCAGGCGGGCCCGGTGCGGCTGCCGCTCGGCGGCGAGCAGGGCGGCACCGCGCTGTGCGGCGAGCCCGGCGAGCAGCGCCGCCTTGCCGCCGGGACCGGCGCAGCCGTCCAGCCAGCGCGCGTCCGGGCCGTCCAGCGGCGCGGCGGCCAGCGCCATGGCGACCAGCTGACTGCCCTCGTCCTGCACTCCGGCGTCTCCCTCGCGTACCGGTGCGAGCGAGGCCGGGTCCCCTCCCCCCACGGCGAGCCGCACCGCGTACGGCGACCAGCGGCCCGGCTCCGCCTCCGGCCCGGCCGCCTCGGCCAGTTCGGCGGTGGTGATCCGCCCGGGCCGCGCCACCAGGGTCACCTCGGGACGCTCGTTGTCGGCCGCCAGCAGCGCCTCGATCTCGGCCCGGTCACCGCCGAGCGCGTCCCACAGCGCGGCGACCACCCAGCGCGGATGGGAGTGCACGATCGCCAGGTGCTCCTCCGGATCGTCCTCGTAGGGCGGGGCGATCCGCTCCAGCCAGCCGTCCAGGTCACGGGCGGCGATCTTGCGCAGCACGGCGTTGACGAACCGGCCGCGCCCGTCGCCGAGCACCCCGCGGGCGAGTTCCACGGTGGCCGACACGGCGGCGTGCGGCGGGATGCGGGTGCCGAGCAACTGGTGGGTGCCCAGGCTCAGGATGTCGAGCACCGGCGGGTCCACCTCGCGCAGCGGCCGGTCCACGCAGGCCGCGATCACCGCGTCGTAGGTGCCCTGGCGGCGCAGCGTGCCGTAGACCAGTTCGGTGGCGAGCGCGGCGTCGCGCCGGTCGAAGCCGCCGCCGTCCTCCGTCTCGGCCTGGCGCAGCAGCGCGGGCAGCACCAGGTTGGCGTAGGCGTCCCGCTCGTCCACCGCCCGCAGCACGTCGAAGGCGAGCCTGCGCACCGGGTCGGGCCGCGGGCGGCGGTACGGCCTGCCCTGCGGACGGCGGGCGGCGCGGGCGGGGTGACGGGACGGGTCGTTCACGAGGAAAGGTGCTCCGCAACACGTGAGGGACGTCGGGCCCTCCAGCCTAACGGCGTACCGCCGGGCCGGCCCGGCGCTACTCCCCCAGCCGCTGCCCGGAGGCGATCCGCACTCCGCGGGCCCAGTCGGCCGCGCCCATCCGCTTCTTGCCCTGCGGCTGGACGTCGGTGAGCTCGACCGGGTGCGAACCGGTGCCCACGACGACCGCGTTCTTGGCGACGGACAGCTCGCCGGGGCGCAGGTTCAGATCGCGGCGCTCGGGCAGCAGCCGCACCGGCCCGGCCAGCTTCAGGCGCTCGCCGTCGAACACCGTCCAGGCGCCGGGGGCCGGGGTGCAGGCCCGGACCAGGCGGTCGATGCGCAGCGCGGGGGCGTTCCAGTCCACCCGGGCGTGCTCGACGGTGAGCTTCGGGGCCAGCGAGACGCCTTCGGCGGGCTGCGGCCGCGGGACCAGCGTGCCGTCCTCGATGCCGTCCATGGTGGCGGCCAGCAGTCCGGCGCCGGAGTGCGCGAGCCGGGTCAGCAGCGCCCCGCTGGTGTCGTCGGGCCTGACCTCCTCGGTGACGACGCCGTAGACCGGGCCGGAGTCCAGGCCCTCCTCGATGAGGAACGTCGACGCGCCGGTCACCTGGTCCCCGGCGAGCACCGCGTGCTGCACCGGGGCCGCGCCGCGCCACGCGGGCAGCAGGGAGAAGTGCAGGTTGACCCAGCCGTGGACGGGGACGTCCAGGGCGACGCGGGGCAGCAGCGCGCCGTAGGCCACCACCGGGCAGCAGTCCGGGGCGATCTCCCGCAGCCGGGTGAGGAACGCCTCGTCCCGGGGCCGCTGCGGCTTGAGGACCTCCACGCCCGCCTCCTCGGCGCGCTGGGCCACCGGGCTCGCCACCAGCCTGCGGCCGCGGCCGGCCGGGGCGTCGGGCCGGGTGACGACGGCGACGACCTCGTGACGGCCGGACGCCAGCAGGGCCTCCAGCGCGGGGACGGCGACCTCGGGAGTGCCGGCGAAGACGAGCCTCATCGTGGGTGGGGTGCCTTTCGAAGGGAGTCGCAGGGGGATTCGCGGTGGTCTCGAAGGGATTTCTCCGAGAGAGGCGGGGACGTTACCGGGCGCCGCCGAAGGTGCTGTGCGGCGAGACCCGGACCTGCGGGGCGGGCTCGCCGGCCCACTCGGCCTCGCGGATCGCCCGCAGCGCGGCCTTGCGCTGCTCCGGGTCGAGCCGGTCGACGAAGATGACGCCGTCCAGGTGGTCGGTCTCGTGCTGGATGCAGCGGGCGAGCAGCTGGGTGCCCTCGATCGTCACCGGATCGCCGTACATGTTCATGCCCCGGGCCACCACACCGTAGGCGCGCCGGCAGTCGTAGGTCAGCCCGGGCAGCGACAGGCAGCCCTCCGGGCCGTCCTGCTCCTCCTCGGTCAACGACAGGTCGGGGTTGACCAGATGCCCGACCTCGCCGTCCGCCTGGTAGGTGAACACCCGCAGCGAGACGCCGAGTTGCGGCGCCGCCAGACCGGCGCCGGGGGCGGCGACCATGGTGTCGGTCAGATCCTTGACCAGCGTGCGCAGTTCCTTGTCGAAGTCGGTGACGGGCTGCGCCTTCATGCGCAGCACCGGGTCGCCGAACAGACGGATCGGCAGAACGGACACGGCAGCGGGCTCCCGTCGGCAAGCGGATGGCCCTTCAGTCTAGTGGTGAGTCGTCCGGGCCAGGCCCCGTGGTCCGCGGGGGCGTGCGGTCCGCCCCACGCCCCGCCGCGGGCCCGTCACGCTCCTGGCAGCGTGACCCAGGGGGCTGCTGGCGCGTTGGTCAAGACAGATTGACCGACAACGGGCCGCGACATGGCCCGTTCCCATTCCGGAACCACCGGTTCGAGAGGCTTCTCCATGGCCGACCACGCCACCCACGACGCCCAGGCCCGGGCCAGCCTGCACCTGCTGGTGCGGGACATCGAACGGGTCCGCCGGCAGGTGGACGCGCTGCGTACCCTCACCGCCCAGCTCGGCAACGTCTACCGGCCGCGGCGCGGTGGGTCCGCCGCCGGGTTCGTCGTCTACGGGCGCGCCCCCGCGCCCACCGTACGGCTCGCCCAGGAGCTGCGGGACAGCGTCGAGACGCTGGTCACGGCGGCGGTGGACTTCGACCGGTCGCTGGGCTTCTCCTGGGACGCGGTGGGCTCGGCGCTGGGGGTCACCAAGCAGGCCGTGCACCGCCGTTACGGCGCGCGCCGGACCCAGGGCGCGGAGAGCGCGCCGGCCGCGACCGGCGCCACGACGGCCACGGCCACGGCGGCCCACGCCCTTCCGGCGGCGCGCGGCATCCCGGTGGGGGCGCCCGCCGAGCCGTTCGCCGGCGGCACCGTGCCCGGGCCGCGCAACGGCTGAGGCGGCCGGTCAGCCGATGTCCTGGGGGTCGATCCGGACGCGCACCGGATCGCTCTTGCGGGCGGCGATCCGGGCGATCTGGGCGGCCTTCAGGGCGGCGGCCAGCGCCCCGCCGCTGCCCGGCCGCACCCGCAGCAGCGCCCGCACCCACTCCTCGCCGGGCGGCGGATCGCCCTCCCGGCGCGGAGCGCCCGGCCGGGCCGCCGGCAGCGGCACCGGACCGAGCACATCGGTGCCCGCCGGCAGCTCGGCCGTGGCCAGCAGATCCGCCACCGCGGGCGCCCGGCCGCTGACCGCCGCCATCCGGGAGACCGGCGGGAAGCCCAGCTCCGCCCGTTCGGCGAGCTCGCGCACCGCGTGACCGGCCGGGTCCCAGCGCACCAGCGCCTGCACCGGCCGCAGCGTCGGCTCCCCCAGGACGACGACGGTGCCGCCCTCGGCCGCCGGCCGCACCAGCGAGGCCGCGGCCAGCCAGCGGCGCAGCGCCTCCTCACCGGCCCGCAGGTCGGCCCGTCCGAGGAGCGCCCAGGTGTCCAGCAGCAGCGCCGCCGCGTACCCGGGGCCCTCGGCGACGGGCTCCGCCCCCGGGGTGGAGACGATCAGCGCGGGCCGGTCGGGCACCGCGGCCAGTACCGCGTCCCGGCCCGAGGTCCGCACCGCGACCTGGGGGAAGGCCCGGCCGAGCTCCTCGGCGGTGCGCCGGGCCCCGACGACCCGGGCGCGCAGCCGGTCGCCGCCGCACGCGGCGCAGTGCCAGGCCGCCTCCGGCCGCCCGCACCAGCCGCAGTGCAGCACCCCGCCCGCCTGCTGCGACTCGCCCAGCTCCAGCGGCCCGGCGCAGTGGCCGCAGCGGGCCGGCTCCCGGCAGCGTTCGCAGCCCAGCCGCGGCACATAGCCGCGCCGCGGCACCTGGACCAGCACCGGCCCGTGTGCCAGGGCCTCCCGGGCGACCTGCCAGGCCAGGGACGGCAGCCGGGCGGCCCGGGCGGCCGCGTCGCGGGCCTGGTCGGTGTCGCCGACCGTGCGGACCAGGGGCGCGGCGGCCCGTACCTGCTCGCGGGGGGCGGTGAGCGGGGAGGCCCAGCGGGTGTCCACCAGTTGCGCGCCCTCGACGGTGACGGACGGCCCGCCGAGCAGGAAGGCGCAGTGCTCGTCGGCCGCCCGCAGCAGGGCGACGTCCCTGGCGTGCGGCTGGGGCGCATGCGGCTCGGCGTGGCTGGAGTCCCCGTCGTCCCACAGCGCCACCAGGCCGAGCTCCCGCACCGGCGCGAAGACGGCCGCCCGGGTGCCGATGACGGCCCGGACATCGCCGCGGTTGACCGCCAGCCAGCGCCGGTAGCGTTCCTCGGGGCCGCTGTCGGCGGTGAGGACGACATGCCGGCCCTCCCCGATCAGGGCGGTCAGCGCGGCGTCGACCCGGGCGGCGGCCCGCCCGTCGGGCAGCACGGCCAGGGCGCCGCGTCCGCCGGCCAGGGTGGCGGCGAGGGCGCGGGCGAGTTCGGCGGGCCAGTGCGGGCCGGGCAGCGCGGTCCACACGGCCCGCGGGCTGCCGCCCGACGCCAGGGCCTCCAGATAGCCGGGCCCGGCCGGGTACCGCGTCCAGGAGCCGGGATCGGGCGGCGCGGGCGGGTCCGGGAGCGGGCGGCGCGGTTCGTTCTCGACGCGGGCGCGGCGCGGCGGCACCGCGAGCTGCACGACGTCGGCGAGCGCGCCGGCGTAGCGGTCGGCGACCGCCCGGCACAGCCGCAGCAGCGCGGGCCCCAGCACCGGCTCCGGGGAGAGCACCTGGGCGAGGGCCGCCAGCGGGCCGCGGTAGTCACTGGAGGGCAGGCGCTCGACGATGAAGCCGTCGCGCAGCCCGCCGCCCTCCCGCCGGCCGCCGACCACCCTGGCCCCGAACCGGACCCGCACCCGCACGCCCGGCTGGGCCTGCTCGTCCATGGCGGCCGGGACCGCGTAGTCGTAGAACTGGTCGAGGTGGAGCAGCCCCTTGTCCACCAGGACGCGGGCGACCGGGAACTCCCCGGCCAGGGGGGCGTCCCGCCAGGTGCGCGGCCTGGCGCGCGGCTCCTTGGACTTGCGCACCGTCTCCCGGATGAGCGCGAGCTGCTCCGCCCCGGCGGGCTCCTCGGCCCCGGGCTGCCGTCCCGGCGGCTGTGACCGCCCGTTCTCGCTGCTCACGGCTCCAGTCTTAGCAGAAGGCGCCGACACCGGGCGCCGGCGCCGGACCGCCTTCCAGGGTGGCCCGGATCGCCGGGGCCAGGGCGTCCTCGATCTCCTGCCGGCTCAGGGCGGTCACCGCGGGAAGCGCGAGCAGATAGCGGGTCAGCCCGAGGCCGAGCAGCTGGGCGGCGACCAGGCCCGCCCGGCGCGCGGCGCGTTCCGGGCCCAGGGCGGCGGCCAGCGCGGGGGCGACCTGGGCGGCGAAGATCTCGTGGGTCCGGGCGGCGGCCCGCTCGTTGGTGACCGCCGAACGCAGCAGCACCAGCAGCGCGTCGTCGGCCGGGTCGCCCTCCCAGCGGTCGAGGAAGTGCCGGACGATCACCCGGGCCAGCTCCTCCCGGGGAACGGCCGCGAGGTCCGGCAGGCGCAGGTCGATGGCGAGGGCGGCGTCGAACAGCTGCTCCTTGCTGCCGAAGTAGCGCATCACCATGGACGGGTCGATGTCCGCGTCGGCCGCGACGGCACGGATGGTGGTGCGTTCGTACCCCTGCGCCGCGAAGCGCTCGCGGGCGGCGCGCAGGATCAGCGCCTTGGTCCGGTCCGAGCGCTTCTCCGCACCGGTGCCCGCGCCCGCGGCCCTGCTCTCCTCAACCATGCCAACAAATGTAGGCCAACACCTGTTGACGCACCAGGGCCAGGCGGCGCACTATGTCAACAAGCGTTGGCCAACAACCGTTGGCACAAGTGGTCCACCCAAGGATCGGGGGCCGTCATGACCACCACCGCACTTCCCGCCCGCACCCGCGTCGCCATCGTCGGCGCCGGCCCGACCGGCCTCGCGCTCGCCGTCACCCTGGCCTCCGCCGGCATCGACTGCGTCGTCCTCGACCGGCTGGCGGCGGGCGCGAACACCTCCCGCGCCGCGGTCGTCCACGCCCGCACCCTGGAGGTCCTCGACGAACTCGGCGCCTCCCGCGAGCTGGTCGCCCGCGGCCTGCGCCTGGAGCGGTTCACGGTCCGCGACGGAGCGCGGGCGCTGCTCACCGTCGGATTCGGCGGGCTGCCCACCCCGCACCCGTATGTGCTCGCCGTCCCGCAGTACGAGACGGAGAGCGTGCTGCTGGCCCGCCTGCGGGAACTCGGCGGCGACGTCCACCGGCCTTTCGAGGTGGCCTCGGCCGTCCAGGACGAGGACGGCGTCACCCTCACCATGACCAGCGGGGAGACCCTGCGGGCCGACTACGCCGTGGGCGCCGACGGCATGCACAGCGTCGTCCGCGAGGCGGCCGGGATCGGCTTCGCCGGCGGCACCTACCAGGCGTCCTTCGCGCTCGCCGACGTGGTGATGGACTGGGCTCCCGGGCCCGGCGAGGCATCCTTGACCCTCGACGCCGAGGGACTGGTCGTCGTCGCCCCGCTCCCGGGCGGCCACTACCGGATCGTCGCCACCGTGGACGACGCCCCCGCCGCCCCCGACCTGGCCTTCGTCCGCCGACTGCTCGACACCCGCGCCCCCGGCCAGGCCCGGGTCGACTCGGTGGCCTGGTCCTCGCACTTCCGGGTGCACCACCGGGTCGCCGACCACTACCGGGCCGGGCGGCTGCTGCTCGCCGGGGACGCCGCGCACGTCCACAGCCCGGCCGGCGGCCAGGGCATGAACACCGGCATCCAGGACGCCCACGCCCTCGGCCGGGCGTTCGCCACCGGGCAGTTGGACGCCTACGAGGCGCGCCGCCGCCCGGTCGCCCTGAAGGTGGTCTCCTTCACGGACCGGATGACCCGGCTCGCCACCACCCGCGCCCGGACCACCCGCGAGGCCCGCGACCTCGGCCTGCGGGTGCTCGGCCGGATCCCGGCCGTCCGGACCCGGCTCGCCACCGAACTCGCGGAGCTGAACTACCGCTGAGGGCGCCCGTGAGAACGCCGGAAGGCCCGGACCACTCCCG
>JBEHXI010000122.1:0-20353 GCA_048498775.1 Actinomycetota bacterium
GAGTGCAGCGTCGAGGAACGTCGACACCGGCTTCTGCGCACCCGGAGGCGAGCCGAGCCCAAAAAGGCAGGGGTAAGCCGTTCCGCCGCACGGCCGGATACCCTATGGAGACGTCTTCTTTCGCCCGCTCCCGACACGAGGATCCGCGACCGCCGTGTTCGACACTCTTTCCGACCGCCTCGCAGCGACGTTCAAGAACCTCCGGGGCAAGGGCCGCCTGTCCGAGGCGGACATCGACGCCACGGCGCGTGAGATCCGTATCGCGCTGCTGGAGGCGGATGTCGCGCTGCCCGCGGTGCGTGCCTTCATCAAGCAGGTCAAGGAGCGGGCGCTGGGGGCCGAGGTCTCGCAGGCCCTCAATCCGGCCCAGCAGGTCATCAAGATCGTCAACGAGGAGCTCATCGGCATCCTCGGCGGTCAGACCCGGCGGCTGCGGTTCGCCAAGAACCCGCCGACGGTGATCATGCTGGCCGGTCTGCAGGGTGCGGGCAAGACCACCCTCGCCGGCAAGCTGGGCCGCTGGCTGAAGGCCCAGGGCCACGCCCCGCTGCTGGTCGCCTGTGACCTCCAGCGTCCGAACGCGGTCAACCAGCTGGCGGTCGTCGCCGAGCGGGCCGGGGTGGCGGTCTACGCGCCCGAGCCCGGCAACGGTGTCGGCGACCCGGTCAAGGTGGCCCGGGACTCCATCGAGCACGCCAGGACCAAGCAGTACGACGTGGTGATCGTCGACACCGCGGGCCGCCTGGGCATCGACCAGGAGATGATGCAGCAGGCCGCGGACATCCGCGACGCGGTCCACCCGGACGAGATCCTCTTCGTCCTCGACGCGATGGTCGGCCAGGACGCGGTGAACACCGCGCAGGCGTTCCTGGACGGCGTCGGCTTCGACGGCGTGGTGCTCTCCAAGCTCGACGGCGACGCCCGCGGTGGCGCGGCGCTGTCGGTGGCGCACGTCACCGGCAAGCAGATCATGTTCGCCTCCAACGGCGAGAAGCTGGACGACTTCGACGCGTTCCACCCGGACCGCATGGCGTCCCGCATCCTCGGCATGGGCGACATGCTGACGCTCATCGAGAAGGCCGAGCAGACCTTCAGCCAGGCCGAGGCCGAGAAGATGGCGGCCAAGCTGGCGAAGGGGCCGAAGGAGTTCACCCTCGACGACTTCCTGGCCCAGATGGAGCAGGTCCGCAAGATGGGCTCGATCTCCAAGCTGCTCGGCATGCTGCCGGGGATGGGCCAGATCAAGGACCAGATCGCCAACCTCGACGAGCGGGACGTGGACCGCACCGCGGCCGTCATCAAGTCGATGACCCCGGCCGAGCGGACCGACCCGACGATCATCAACGGTTCCCGGCGGGCCCGTATCGCCCGGGGTTCCGGTGTGGAGGTCGGCGCGGTCAAGAACCTGGTGGAGCGGTTCTTCGAGGCGCGCAAGATGATGTCGCGGATGGCGCAGGGCGGCATGCCGGGGATGCCTGGCATGCCGGGGCTGCCGGGCATGGGCGGCGGCGCGCGCAAGAAGAAGCAGGTCAAGCAGGCCAAGGGGAAGCAGCGCAGCGGCAACCCGATGAAGCGGAAGGCCGAGGAGCAGGCCGCGGCGGCCCGCCGCGAGCAGCAGGCGGGCAGCGCGTTCGGCCTGCCGGGCGGTCAGGACCCGGCGAACTTCGAGCTGCCGGACGAGTTCCGCAAGTTCATGCGCTGAGCGCCGAGCGCACGGCCACGCACCGAGCCCCGGGCACCGGGGCCCCGCGCCGGGCCGGGAGCCCCCCGCGGGGCCCCGGCCCGGCGCGGCTCACAATGGGGGCATGAGTGTGCACATCCGCCCGCCTCGCCCCTCGGACACCACGGCCTACTCCGAGGCGGTGACCCGGTCCGCCGACCACATCGGCCCGTGGAACCCCGTCGAGCCGGACGGGCTGCCGGAACTGCTGCGCCGGCAGGGCGCGGGGCTGCGGACCTTCCTGGTCATCGACGACGCGACCGGCGGGCTGGTCGGCAAGTGCAACGTGACCAACATCGTGCGCGCCCGGTTCTGCAACGGCGTGCTGGGCTACGACTCGTATCTGCCGTTCGCGGGCACCGGCCGGATGAGCGAGGGCATGCGCCAGATCGTGGACCGCTGCTTCCACACGCTGCCGCACGGGCTCGGGCTGCACCGGCTGGAGATCAACGTGCAGCCGGACAACGAGCGCTCGATCGCCCTGGCCCGGCGGCTCGGGTTCCGGCACGAGGGGTTCTCGCCGCGCATGCTCTACATCAACGACGCCTGGCGCGACCACGAGCGTTTCGCCCTGACCGCGGAGGAGTGGCCCGGCCTGGGCTGAGTACGGCACCGCAGACGCACCGCCGCACCGCTGCTGCGGCAGGCCCCGGAATAGGTCCGTAATATCCCTGTATGACCAATTCCGTGCCGCCGCGCCAGAGCCCCGACCAGCCGTGGCGGTCGGAGGGCGCGCCGCCCTCCCCGCCGCAGCGGCCGAGCCGCCGGGCGCGCGGCTGGCTGGCCGTGGTGCTCGCCGCCATCCTGGTCTTCGTCGTCACCGACGCGCTGCTGTCGTACTTCGGGCAGACCACCAGGACCGTCTCGTACACCGAGTTCGGCCGGCAGCTCGCCGGCGGCAACGTGGTGCGGATCTACGCCAAGGGCGACGCGATCCAGGGCGAGCTGAGGCGCCCGGCGCCGCTGCCGGGCGGCACGGGCACGTACCGGAAGTTCGCCACCCAGCGCCCGGCGTTCGCGAACGACCAGTTGTGGGCGCAGCTGACCCGGCAGAACGTCACCGTCACCGCCGAGCCGGTGGTCCAGCAGCGGAGCTTTGTGGCCAATCTGCTGATCTCGCTCGCGCCGGTGCTGGTGCTGCTGGTGCTGTGGGCGCTGTTCGCCCGCCGGCTGCGGGGCGCGTTCGGCGGCGGGATGGGCGGCCTCGGCGGCCTGGGCCGCAAGGCGCCGCCCCGGCCGGTCGCCGTGGGGGAGGGCCGCCGCACCACCTTCGAGGACGTCGCCGGGATCGACGAGGTGGAGGCCGAGCTCAGCGAGGTCGTCGACTTCCTGAAACGGCCGGAGGCCTACCGCGCGATGGGCGCCCGGATGCCGCGCGGCGTCCTGCTGATCGGCCCGCCCGGCACCGGCAAGACCCTGCTGGCCCGGGCCGTGGCCGGCGAGGCCGACGTGCCGTTCTTCTCCGCCTCCGCCTCCGAGTTCATCGAGATGATCGTCGGCGTCGGCGCCAGCCGGGTGCGCGAGCTGTTCGCGGAGGCCCGCAAGGTCGCCCCGGCCATCATCTTCATCGACGAGATCGACACCATCGGCCGGGCCCGCGGCGCCGGCGGCGGCCTCGGCGGCCATGACGAGCGCGAGCAGACGCTCAATCAGATCCTCACCGAGATGGACGGCTTCTCCGGCTCCGAGGGCGTGGTGGTGCTCGCCGCCACCAACCGGCACGACGTCCTCGACCCGGCGCTGACCCGCCCCGGCCGCTTCGACCGGACCGTCTCGGTCAGCCCGCCGGACCGGGCGGGCCGGGAGGCGATCCTGCGCATCCACACCCGCGAGGTGCCGCTCGAACCCGGCACCGACCTCGCCCGCCTGGCCCGCTCCACCCCGGGCATGAGCGGTGCCGAGCTGGCCAACGTCGCCAACGAGGCGGCCCTGCTCGCGGTGAAGCGGGGCCGCTCCGCGGTGGGCCAGGCGGAGCTGTCCGACGCGCTGGAGAAGGTCCAGCTCGGCGCCGAGCGGCCCCTGGTGATGCCGCCCGAGGAGCGCCGCCGCACCGCCTACCACGAGAGCGGCCACGCGCTGCTGGGGATGCTCCAGCCGGGCGCCGACCCGGTCCGCAAGATCACCATCGTGCCGCGCGGCCGGGCCCTCGGCGTCACCCTGTCCACCCCGGACTCCGACCGCTACGCCTACACCGAGCGCTATCTGCGCGGCCGGATCATCGGGGCGCTGGGCGGCATGGCCGCCGAGCGGATCGTCTTCGGCGAGATCACCACCGGCGCCGAGAACGACCTGGAGCAGGTCAGCCATCTGGTGCGGGGCATGGTCGCCCGGTGGGGCATGAGCGAGCGGGTCGGCCGGCTGTCCGCGCTGCCGCAGGACGCCCAGCAGGCGTACGGGCTGTCGGCGGCCCCCGCCACGCTGGACGCGGTGGACGCCGAGATGCGGCGGATCGTCGACGAGTGCTACGAGGCCGCCTGCCGCCTGCTCACCGAGCACCGCCACCGGCTCGACGCCCTCGCCGACGCCCTGCTGGAGCACGAGACGCTGGAGGAGGCCGACGCCTACCGCACCGCCGGCGTCCCCCGCCCGCCCAAACCGGAGGGCTGACCCCCGGCCGTCACACCCGCGCGATCAGATAGCGGAAGACGTTGTCCATGCGCACCGTGCCGTCCGGCCGCCGGTACGGGTGCAGCGCCTCCGCCAGCTCCTTGTTGACCTGGGTGGCGTCGGTGGCCGCGACCGCCGCGTCGAACAGCCCGGTCGAGAGCAGCCCGCGCACCGCGCTGTCCATGTCCGAGTAGGCGAACGGGCACGCCACCCGGCCCGAGCCGTCCAGCTTCAGCCCCGCGGAGAGGGCCAGCTCCTCCAGGTCGTCGCGTCCGCTGACCCGGGCGGGCTCCGCGTTCGGGCCGCGGCCGGGCGCGCCGAGACGTTCCGCCATCCGCAGGACCCGGGCCGTGGCGCAGCGCTCGGGCGGGCCCCAGCCGGCCAGCACCACGGGAGCCCCGCGTTCCGCCAGCCGGGCGGCCTTCCGCAGCGCGGGGGCGAGTTCGGCGGCCGGGATCGCCGGCTCGAAGGCGGTGATCAGGGTGAAGGGCGGGCCGGTGTGCCCGGCGGCGGCCTGCTCCGGGCCGCCGTGCAGCAGCTCGGGCCGTTCCTCCGGCGGGCGGTGCGCCGCCGCGCCGGGGTGCGCCCCGGGCAGCAGCCGCTCCCTGGCCAGCGCCAGGCGCTGCTCGTCGAGGTCCACGCCCGTGACCGCCGCGCCCCGGGCCGCGGCCATCAGCAGGGCCAGCCCGGAACCGCAGCCGAGTCCCAGAAGGCGGGTCTCGGGCCCGACCTCCAGGCGGTCGTAGACGGCTTCGTACAGCGGTACGAGCATGCGCTCCTGGATTTCCGCCCAGTCGCGCGCCCGGGCGCCGGTGCGCACGAGGTGTCCGGGTGCCAGCGTGGATGGTCGGCTCATATCGGGCTGCCCCTCACTTCACGACAGTCGCCGTCGGAGTACCCCCCGTTGCTGCCTGCATGCCCCCGAAGGCCAGGGAACTCCCGTTCCGGGCCCTAGTCCAGAGGGTAGATGGCACTCTTTTGTCGCGCTTCTTCGGAACGTCCATCGGGCGGTGCGATGCGCTCCGGAGGGGTTCACGGGCGGTGTTCGCCCTGGGTGCGCGAGCGCCCGCGCGCCCGGTGTCGCCCGAAGGGCGGATTCACGCTCCCGGCCGCCTCCGCCGTACCATCTGCGCCATGGCAAAGGCACCCGTTCTCACCCCCCAGTCGGAAGACTTCCCGCGCTGGTACCAGGACCTGATCAACAAGGCCGAGCTGGCCGACAACGGCCCGGTGCGCGGCACCATGGTCATCCGACCGTACGGGTACGGGCTCTGGGAGCGGATGCAGCAGGAGATGGACGCCCGCATCAAGAAGGCGGGCGCCAGCAACGCCTACTTCCCGCTGTTCATCCCGCAGTCCTACCTGACCCGGGAGGCGGAGCACGTCGAGGGCTTCGCGCCGGAGCTCGCGGTGGTCACGCACGGCGGCGGCAAGGAACTGGAGGAGCCGGTCGTCGTCCGGCCCACCTCCGAGACCATCATCAACGAGTACTTCTCCAAGTGGGTGCAGAGCTACCGCGACCTGCCGCTGCTGATCAACCAGTGGGCGAACGTGGTCCGTTGGGAGATGCGCCCGCGGGTCTTCCTGCGGACCACCGAGTTCCTGTGGCAGGAGGGTCACACCGCGCACGCCACCTTCGAGGACGCCCGCGACTACGCGGCCCACATCCACCGCCACGTCTACGGCGACTTCATGACCAACGTCCTCGGCGTCGACGTGGTGCTGGGCCGCAAGACCGCCAAGGAACGCTTCGCCGGCGCCATCAACACCCTCACGCTGGAGGCGATGATGGGTGACGGCAAGGCGCTCCAGATGGGCACCAGCCACGAGCTCGGCCAGAACTTCGCCCGCGCGTTCAACACCCGGTACCTGTCCGCGGACGGCCGCGAGGAACTGGTCTGGCAGACCTCCTGGGGCAGCTCGACGCGCATGGTCGGCGGTCTGATCATGTCCCACGGCGACGACAACGGCCTTCGGGTGCCGCCGCGGCTGGCGCCGGTCCAGGTCGTCGTCCTGGCGATCAAGGGGGACGAGGCGGTGCTCGCCAAGGTCCGCGAGATCGGCGAGCGGCTGGCGGCGGCCGGGCTGCGCGTCCAGGTCGACGACCGCACCGACACCCCGTTCGGCCGCCGGGCGGTGGACTGGGAGCTCAAGGGCGTGCCGGTCCGCGTCGAGGTCGGGCCGCGCGACCTGGAGGCCGGCACCGCGATGCTCGCCCGCCGCATCCCCGGCGGCAAGGAGCCGGTGGCCATCGACGCCCTGGCCGCCCTGCTGCCCGCGGTGCTGGAGGAGGACCAGGAGACGCTGCTGCGGCAGTCCCGCGAGCGGCGCGAGTCGCGCACCTCGGACGTCGCCACCCTGGAGGAGGCCGCCGAGGCCGCGGCCACCGGCTGGGCCCGCATCCCGTGGGCCAAGCTCGGCCCGGAGGGCGAGGCCCGGCTGGCCGAGCAGGGCGTGACGGTGCGCTGCCTGGTCGCCGAGGACGGCTCGGTTCCGGCGGCCGACGACGCGCCCGGTACGGTGGCCCTGGTGGCCCGGGCGTACTGAGCCCTCCCGGTGAGGGCGGGCGCGGCGGTGATGCGTACGCCCCGCTTGTCGGCGAAGGACGGCTCATCCGCAGTCGTCCGCACCCGCCCTCACACGGATGCATGAGCACCGAACTGACGAGTTGGTGCAAATTATTTGGGATGGCCCGGAATCGGAACACCGGGGGCTCCTGCCTCGTTGTCACGACGTGAGCACGACACCACCAGTTCTCGCCGCCGAGCTGGCAGTCGCGTGGGCCGATATTCAACGGCACCACCCCGAGCTGCCGGATCTGGCCGCCCCCGAATCCCTCATCGGAGAGTCCTCGTCCGCCTGCGGCACGGAACTCTCCTTCGACAGGCTGCTGCACGAGGCCGTCCACGGAATCGCCGCCGCCCGCGGCATCCGGGACACCTCGCGCGCCGGCCGCTACCACAACCGCCGATTCCTTGCCATCGCCGACGAACTCGGCCTGGACCACTCCGAGGAGCCTCATCCCTCCAGCGGCTTCTCCCTCGTGGTCATGCGCCCCGAGACCAGAAAGCGCTACCGCCCGACCATCGAGCGCCTCCAGCGCGCGCTGAAGGCCCACTCGGCGGCGACCGCCTCCGACACCGCGCGGAGCTTCCGCGGGCCCGCCGCCCGCCACGGCTCCTCCGGCGGGGGCGTGCGCGTCAAGGCCGTGTGCGACTGCGGGCGCAACGTGCGCGTCGTGCCCTCGGTCCTCGCGCAGGCACCGATCATGTGCGGCGCCTGCGGCCAGCCGTTCCGCATCCCCGAGGTGGTCGGGGTCGGCTGAGCCGGAGCACCGGAGCATCCGGTGACGAGCGGGGCGTACGATCCGGGGCGTACGGCCCGCGCATACCGGCTGCCCACGGCCGCCCGCGGCGGACATCGGTCCGCGGACCGGGCCCGTGGCACGGTCACCCGCGTGGATGTGGCAGAATGGCCAGCTGAGCACTCGCAGCCGACCAGGACCCCTCTCTCCTCCGGCTGACGCGTCCGTCGAGCACTCGGCTCCGCAACCCCACGTGGAATCCGTTGGGCTCAACCACGTCAAGACCAGGAGACCCCACTCCCGTGGCAGTCAAGATCAAGCTGAAGCGACTGGGCAAGATCCGTTCGCCTCACTACCGCATCATCGTCGCCGACTCCCGCACCCGCCGTGACGGCCGTGCCATCGAGGAGCTCGGCCTGTACCACCCGATCGAGAACCCCTCGCGCATCCAGGTCGACTCCGACCGCGTCCAGTACTGGCTGGGTGTCGGCGCGCAGCCGACCGAGCCGGTGCTCGCGATCCTCAAGGTGACCGGCGACTGGCAGAAGTTCAAGGGCCTGCCCGCCCCGGCCCCGATGCTCCAGCCGGAGCCCAAGGCCGACAAGCGCGCCCTGTTCGAGGCCGCCGCCAAGGAGACGGCCGGCGAGCCGAAGGGTGAGGCGATCACCCCCAAGGCGAAGAAGTCGGAGAAGAAGGCCGAGGAGGCCGCCGAGACGGCTCCCTCCGCTGAGTCGACCGAGGCCTGAGCGTGCTTGAGGAGGCTCTCGAGCACCTCGTGAAGGGCATTGTCGACAATCCCGACGACGTGCAGGTCACCGCGCGCACTCTGCGGCGCGGCAGTGTCCTGGAAGTGCGGGTGCACCCCGACGACCTGGGCAAGGTGATCGGCCGCAACGGCCGCACCGCCCGCGCGCTGCGCACGGTCGTCGGCGCGCTCGGCGGCCGCAACGTCCGCGTCGACCTGGTCGACGTGGACAGCGTCCGCTGACGTTCGCTGAACTCGTGACGCCGGCCCGGGCCGGGGGAACGCAGGGTGCGGTTTCGGCCGCATGACTGCAGGCCCCCGGCCCGGGCCGTCGCACATCCCACGTACGAAGCCACACCGTCACACAGCCATACAGGCCGGAAGGTATCCATGCAGCTGGTAGTCGGCCGGATCGGGCGCGCCCATGGCATCAAGGGCGAGGTCACGGTCGAGGTGCGCACGGACGAGCCGGAGCTGCGGCTCGCGCCCGGCGCGGTGCTCGCCACCGACCCCGCGTCGGCCGGCCCGTTGACCATCGAGACCGGGCGGGTGCACAGCGGCCGCCTGCTGCTGCGCTTCGAGGGCGTCGCCGACCGCACGGCGGCCGAGGCGCTGCGCAACACCCTGCTGATCGCCGAGGTGGACCCCGAGGAGCGGCCGGAGGACCCCGAGGAGTTCTACGACCACCAGCTCATCGACCTCGACGTGGTCACCCGGGACGGCACCGCGGTGGGCCGGATCGCCGAGATCTCCCACCTGCCCTACCAGGACCTGCTGGTCGTCCGGCGGCCCGACGGCGGCGAGGTGATGATCCCGTTCGTCTCCGAGATCGTCCCCGAGATCGACCTGGCGGAGCAGCGCGCGGTCGTCGTGCCGCCCCCCGGGCTGCTCGACGAGTCCGAGGCCGAGATCGCCGGCACCCGGGAGACCCGGGACACCCGGGACGGGACCTGATGCGCCTCGACGTCGTCACGATCTTCCCCGAGTACCTCGAACCGCTGAACGTCTCCCTGGTCGGCAAGGCGCGCGCCCGCGGGCAGCTCGACGTCCGCGTCCACGACCTGCGCGCCTGGACGCACGACCGGCACCACACGGTGGACGACACCCCCTACGGCGGCGGCCCCGGCATGGTGATGAAGCCCGAGCCGTGGGGCGAGGCGCTGGACGCCGTGGCGGCCTCCGGGGCGCCCGGGGAGCGGCCGGTGCTGGTCGTCCCGACGCCCAGCGGCCGCCCGTTCACCCAGGCGCTGGCCGTGGAGCTGTCGGGCAAGCCGTGGCTGGTCTTCGCGCCCGCCCGCTACGAGGGCATCGACCGGCGGGTCATCGACGACTACGCCGGGCGCTGGGAGGTCTACGAGGTCTCCATCGGGGACTATGTGCTGGCCGGCGGCGAGGCGGCGGTCCTGGTGATCACCGAGGCGGTGGCGCGGCTGCTGCCCGGGGTGCTCGGCAACGCGGAGTCCCACCGGGACGACTCCTTCGCCCCCGGGGCCATGGCCGACCTGCTGGAGGGCCCGGTCTACACCAAGCCGCCCGAGTGGCGGGGCCGCGGGATCCCGGAGGTGCTGCTCAGCGGCCACCACGGCAGGATCGCCCGCTGGCGGCGCGACGAGGCGTTCCGCCGCACCGCGGCCCACCGCCCGGACCTGGTGGCCCGCTGCGACCCGGCCGGCCTCGACAAGCACGACCGCGCCCTGCTGGAGGAGCTGGGCTGGACCGTGGACGACACCGCGGTACGGCCGCCCGGCGCGTAGCACCCCCGGCAGGGGCGCCCGGCGCGCGGCGATCCGGCCGATTTGGGCGAGCGTCGCCCGCCGTGGAAGAATGGGCCGCTGCCGTACGTCCGCCGCGCGACCCTGCCACAGGGGGAACGCCGCCCGGCCGACCGGCGCACCCCACAGCACAGTTCCCGAGATTCCGCCGATGACCTGTGGCATCGGCGAGGAAGCAGACGATCATGTCCAACCTGCTCGACGCCGTCGACGCCGCCTCCAAGCGCGACGACGTACCGGCCTTCCGCCCGGGTGACACCGTCAACGTCCACGTCCGGGTCATCGAGGGCAACCGCTCCCGTGTCCAGCAGTTCAAGGGCGTGGTCATCCGCCGCCAGGGCTCCGGCGTCCGGGAGACCTTCACGGTCCGCAAGGTCAGCTTCAGCGTCGGCGTGGAGCGCACCTTCCCGGTGCACACCCCGATCGTCGAGAAGATCGAGGTCGTCACCCGCGGTGACGTCCGCCGCGCCAAGCTGTACTACCTGCGTGAGCTGCGCGGCAAGGCCGCCAAGATCAAGGAGAAGCGGGAGAGCTGAGCGCTCCCGCCGGTGTCCGCCGCGGGGGCGGCAACGCTCCCGCGGCGGACGCATGCCAGGTGCCACAGGGGACCCGGCTAGGCTTCGCCCCCGATGGACACCGAAGCGGAACAGCGGATGGAGCGCGGCCACCTGCCCGCCCCCACAGGGCGGCCCGGGTGGTCGCGTTCCGTTGCCCTGCGGCGGGCGCGGGCCCGCCGCTGGTGGCGCGGGCTGAGCCGGTGGCAGGAGGCCTCGCTGCTCGCGCTGGTCTGTGTGGCGCTGCTCAGCCTGGTGAACGCCGTCCTGGTGCAGCCCTTCGTGATCCCCAGCGGATCGATGGAGAACACCCTGCGGGTCGGCGACCGGGTGCTGGTGAACAAGCTGGCCTACCGCTTCGGCGGCAGCCCGCACCGCGGTGACGTGATCGTCTTCGACGGCGCCGGCTCCTTCGTCCAGGACCCGCCCGCCGAGAACCCGGTCCTCGCCCTGCTGCGGCGGGCCGGCGGCCTGGTGGGACTGGCCCAGCCGGCCGGCACCGACTACGTCAAGCGGGTCATAGGCGTCGGCGGCGACCGGGTCACCTGCTGCGACCGGCAGGGCCGGATCAGTGTCAACGGCCATCCGGTCGACGAGAGCGGCTACCTCTTCCCCGGCAACCCGCCCTCCCAGGTCCCCTTCGACATCGTCGTCCCACCGGGCAGGCTGTGGGTCATGGGCGATCACCGGGACGTCTCCAGCGACTCGCGCGACCACCTCGGCGACCCGGGCGGCGGCACCGTCCCGGTCGGCGAGGTCGTCGGCCGGGCCGACTGGATCATCTGGCCTCCGGACCGGGCTCGAACGCTACGCGGTCCGGCGCCGTTTACCTCGGTGCCGTCTCCGTCAGGTGGAACTCATGGGTAACCGTGGCCGACCACGCCACCCCGCCCCGCGCAACGAGGAGTCGTGGCTGAGCACGCCGGCCACGACCCGTCCGGGGCGCGCCGAACGGCGCCGCACGGCCCGGCGCATCAAGCGCCGCCGGCGGCGCTCCGCGCTGCGCGAGATACCGGTCCTGGTCGGCGTGGCGCTGCTGATAGCGCTGGCGCTCAAGACGTTCTTCGTGCAGGCGTTCGTCATCCCGTCCGGCTCCATGGAGCAGACCATCCGGATCGGGGACCGGGTGCTGGTCGACAAGCTGACGCCCTGGTTCGGCGCGCAGCCGCAACGCGGTGACGTGGTGGTCTTCAAGGACCCCAACCACTGGCTGGACGGCGAGCCGCAGCCCGCGCCGGACGCCGCGCCGGTCAAGCAGATCAAGGAGTTCTTCACCTTCATCGGACTGCTGCCGTCGTCGAACGAGCAGGAGCTGATCAAACGGGTGATCGGGGTCGGCGGCGACACCGTGACCTGCTGCGACACGCAGGGGCGCATCATGGTCAACGGCACGCCCCTCGACGAGCCGTACATCCATCCGGGGAACCCGCCCTCGACGATACGGTTTACGATCAAGGTGCCGCCCGGGCGGCTGTGGGTGATGGGCGACCACCGCTCCAACTCGGCCGACTCGCGCTACCACATGAACGAGCCGGGAGGGGGTACCGTCCCGGAGAACCTGGTGGTGGGCAGGGCGTTCGTCATCGCGTGGCCCATGGCCCACTGGCGCGGCCTCGGCGTTCCCGACACGTTCGCCTCGGTAGCCGCCCCGCGCGCCGACGGCATGTCGCCGGCCACCGCGGCCACTATGGGTAAGGTCACGAGTACGGTCGGCAACCGGCAGGCGTTGGTCCAGATCCCGACTCCTGCGGAACTCCCGCTCGTTATGGGAGTGGTGGGCTTGCGCCGTGTGCGGTGGTCTGGCCGGAGCAAGCTGTCGCGTGGAGTGAGGAGTGGATGTGGGGGACCTGGTGGTCGGCGCACGGTCCGGACCTGGAGAGCCCGAAAGGCCGGGTACACCGGTGGGCGAGGTCGAGGATGAGGCGACGGCGGTGAATTTCGGCAAGTCCCCCGACGAGACCGGCGCGGGAGGCAGTGGCGGCGACCCGGGAGGCGGCGGCCACGGCGAGAGCGGTGAGCCGGCGAAGAAGCAGCGCTCCTTCTGGAAGGAGCTGCCGATCCTCATCGTCGTCGCGCTCGTCCTGGCGCTGATCATCAAGACCTTCCTGGTCCAGGCGTTCTCCATCCCGTCGGCGTCGATGGAGAACACCCTGCAGATCGGCGACCGGGTGCTGGTCGACAAGCTGACGCCGTGGTTCGGCGCCACCCCGGAGCGCGGCGAGGTCGTCGTCTTCCACGACCCGGGCGGCTGGCTCGGCGAGAACCCGCCGACCTCGACCAACCCGGTGACCTCCGGGATCCAGACGGTGCTGAGCTTCATCGGCCTGATGCCGTCCGCCAACGAGAAGGACCTGATCAAGCGGGTCATCGCGGTCGGCGGCGACACCGTCTCCTGCCAGGCGGGCGGCCCCGTCACGGTCAACGGCAAGGCGCTCAGCGAGCCGTACATCTACCCGGGCAACACCCCGTGCAGCGACAAGCCCTTCGGGCCGATCAAGGTGCCGCCGAACCGCATCTGGGTGATGGGCGACCACCGCCAGGACTCGCTGGACTCCCGGTACCACCAGGACCTGCCCGGCGACGGCACGGTCTCGGTCGACGAGGTGGTCGGCCGGGCCATCGTCGTGGCCTGGCCGATCGACCGCTGGGGCACGCTGCCGATCCCGTCCACCTTCGGCCAGCCGGGGCTGAGCGCCGCGGCCGTCCCGGCGGCACCGGCGGCCCTCGGGCTGGCCGGCGCGGTGCCGCTGGTGCTGTGGCGGCGCCGCCGCCTGGTCAAGAAGGACGGGCGGGGCTGAGAACCGGGTCACCGTCAACAAGGTGGTGAGGGCTGACCCACGGGGGTACCGACCGGTAGGGTGCCGCGCATGAGCAGCAGCGCGACGCAGCGTAGTGACCGGAAAGGCGGCCGCGGCCGGCTGGGCAACATACTGTCCGGGCTGGCCGTGGCCGTCGGATGTGTGCTCTTCCTGGGCGGGTTCGCCTGGGGGGCGGTGCTCTACGAACCGTTCACGGTGCCCACCGACTCCATGCAGCCGACCGTCAACCCCGGCGACCGGGTGCTCGCGCAGCGCATCGACGGCAACCAGGCCCACCGCGGGGACGTCGTCGTCTTCCAGGACCCGGCGTGGGGCAACGTGCCCCTGGTCAAGCGGGTCGTCGGCCTCGGCGGCGACAAGGTGGCCTGCTGCGACAAGCAGGGGCGGCTGACCGTCAACGGGACCCCGCTCGACGAGCCGTACCTGTTCGGCCACGGACCGGCCTCCCAGGTGGGCTTCAGCGTGACGGTGCCGAGCGGCCAGCTGTTCATGCTCGGCGACAACCGGCCGGTCTCCGAGGACTCCCGGGTCCACCTCACCGACGCCGATCACGGGTCGGTGCCGGCCGGCGCGGTCCGGGCGCGGGTCGACGCGACCGTCTGGCCGCTGTCCAAGGCCGGCGCGGTCGGGCGGCCCGCGACCTTCGCCGCGCTTCCCGGCGGGGTCTCCCAGCCCGGCCCGGTCGCTCTGATCGGCTGGGCGATCGGGGGCGGCACGGTGCTGATCCTCGGCGGGGCCGCCTACGGGCCGGTGGCGCAGCGGCGCGGCCGGCGGCAGGCGCGGCGGCGCGTCCCCGTCGAGGCCTGAGCGGTGCGGCGGGCCGCCCGGGTCCTGCTGCTCGATCCCGCCGACCGCATCCTGCTGCTGCACGGCTGCGAGCCGTCCGATCCGGCCGTCCGCTGGTGGTTCACCCCCGGCGGAGGCGTGGAGCCGGGGGAGAGCCTGGCGGAGGCGGCGGTGCGGGAGGTCGCCGAGGAGACCGGGATCACGGACGTGCGGCTGGGCCCGGTGGTCTGGCGGCGGTCCTGCGAGTTCGACTTCGACGGGCGCCACTGGGTGCAGGACGAGTGGTTCTTCCTGGCCAGAACGGGTACGGCGGCAAACGAGGAGTTCGACGCCGGCGGCCTGACCGAGCGGGAGCGGCGCAGCATCCGGGGGCTGCGCTGGTGGACCTGCGGTGAACTGCTCGCCACGCGTGAGACGGTGTATCCGACCAGACTCGCCCGGCGGCTCCGCAGGCTGCTGGGCGACGGAACCCCGCCTTCACCCCTGCTTCCTGTCCCGGATCCCGGAACGTGAGCAAGACTGAAGCGGAGCGGGGGACGTACGGCTGAAGGGGAACATGCCATGAGCGCCGAGGACCTCGAGAAGTACGAGACCGAGATGGAGCTCAAGCTCTACCGGGAGTACCGCGACGTCGTCGGTCTCTTCAAATATGTGATCGAGACCGAGCGGCGTTTCTACCTCACCAACGACTACGAGATGCAGGTGCACTCGGTGCAGGGGGAGGTCTTCTTCGAGGTGTCGATGGCGGACGCCTGGGTGTGGGACATGTACCGGCCGGCCCGCTTCGTCAAGCAGGTGCGGGTCCTGACCTTCAAGGACGTCAACATCGAGGAGCTCAACAAGAGCGATCTGGATCTGCCGTCCGACGAGTCCGGCTTCAACCGCTGAGGAGGACGGTAGGGGGGCGGTGGGGCGCGGCCGGGTGGGGGCGACCCGGGCGCGTCACCCACACGAGTGAGGCGGTTGTCCACAACCGGCCGATAGTCCACAGCTTCCGGCCTTGATCATCTTCATCCCTCCGGGACCGCCACAGTCGGTCCCGGAGGTGGTGCGGAATGAACGCCCGGGCAGCACTCGGCCGCTACGGCGAGGACGTGGCGGCACGCCGGCTGACCGCGGCCGGCCTGACGATCCTGGCGCGGAACTGGCGATGCCGGTACGGAGAGATCGACATCGTCGCGTCCGACGGTGACGCGCTGGTGATCTGCGAGGTCAAGGCCCGCAGAGGCGGTACCTGGCAGGACCCGATGGCCGCGGTCACGCCCCGCAAGGCGGAACGGCTGCGGCGGCTGGCGGAGCGCTGGCTGGCCGACCACGGCGGGCCGCCGCCGGGCGGGGTCCGCATCGACCTGGTCGGCGTGCTGCTGCCGGAGCGCGGCGCCGCGCGGGTGGCGCATGTGCGGGGGGTGGCGTGATGGGGTTCGCGCGGACCTGCTCGGTCGCCCTGGTCGGCGTCGAGGGGGTCGTCGTCGAGGTCCAGGCCGGTCTGGAGCCGGGAATGGCCACCTTCACGCTGGTCGGGCTGCCGGACAAGAGCCTGTCGGAGAGCCGGGACCGGGTGCGGGCCGCCCTGGTCAACAGCGGGGAGAGCTGGCCGCAGAAGAAGCTCACCGTGGGCCTCAGCCCCGCCTCGGTCCCCAAGAGCGGCAGCGGTTTCGACGTCGCGGTGGCCTGCGCGGTGCTCGCCGCCGCCGGGCGCGTCGCGCCGGACGCCATCGCCGAACTGGTGATGATCGGCGAGCTGGGCCTGGACGGCCGGGTGCGGCCGGTCCGCGGGGTGCTGCCCGCCGTCCTGGCCGCGGCCGACGCCGGATACCGGCAGGTCGTGGTCGCCGAGCGCACCGCCGCCGAGGCCTGCCTGGTGCCGGGGATCTCCGTGCTGGGGGTGCGCAGCCTGCGGCAGCTGATCGCCGTCCTCAACGACGAGCCCGTTCCCGACGAGCCCGCCGAGGACGGCGAGGGCCGCCCCGACCCGCTCGGCTCGGGCCTCCTGGTGCCCGGGGCCGGCCTGGGCCGGTGGGTGGCGCCGGGCGCGCGGCAGCCGGACATGGCCGACGTGGCGGGCCAGCACACCGCCCGCGTGGCGCTGGAGATCGCCGCGGCGGGCGGGCACCACCTGCACCTGTCGGGGCCGCCGGGCGCGGGCAAGACCATGCTGGCGGAACGGCTGCCCGGGCTGCTGCCCCCGCTGACGCCCCGCGAGGCGCTGGAGGTGACCGCCGTCCACTCCATCGCCGGCACGCTGCCGCCCGGCCGGCCGCTGATCGACACCGCCCCCTACTGCGCCCCGCACCACTCGGCGACGATGCCGTCCATCGTCGGAGGCGGCGCCGGACTGCCGCGGCCGGGCGCCGTCTCGCTCGCCCACCGGGGAGTGCTCTTTCTGGATGAGGCCCCCGAGTTCAGCGGCCGGGTGCTGGACGCGCTGCGGCAGCCGCTGGAGTCCGGGCACGTGGTGGTGGCCAGGAGCGGCGGGGTGATGCGGCTGCCGGCCAGGTTCCTGCTGGTCTTCGCCTCGAACCCGTGCCCGTGCGGGCGCTTCTCCACGGTCGGCGCGCGCTGTGAGTGCACTCCTGGCGCGGTGCGGCGCTACCAGGCGCGGCTGTCCGGGCCGCTGCTGGACCGGGTGGACCTGCGGGTGGTGGTCGAACCGGTCAGCCGCTCGGAGCTCGCCGGCCACGGGACGGGCGCCGAGCCCACCGAGCGGATCGCCGTGCGGGTCCGGGAGGCCCGTGAGCGCGCCGCCGCCCGCTACCAGGGGCTGCCCTGGGCCACCAACAGTGAGGTCCCCGGCCATGAGCTGCGCACGCGCTGGCAGGTGGCGCCCGGGGCCATACGGGACGTCGAGCGGGAGATGGAACGCGGCCTGCTGACCGCACGCGGCCTGGACCGGGTCCTGCGGGTGGCGTGGACGGCCGCCGACCTGGCCGGACGCGACCGCCCCGACGCCCGGGACGTGGGCACGGCGCTGCATCTGCGCACCGGAGTGCCCCGCGGGGTTCCGGTCGGAGTGGGAGGCCCGGAATGACCCGGGGCCGGGCGGACGAGATCGACGGGGTTCCGGAGGACGGCGTCCTCCTGCCGCCGGGCGAGCGCCGGGCACGGGCGGCGCTCACCAGGATCGCCGAACCGGGTGACGAGGTCGCCGGCCGGTGGGTGCGCGAGCGCGGGGCCGCCGAGGCGCTCGCCGCCCTGACGGCCCGGCGCACCCCTGCCGGCCTGGACGAACGCCGCGCCGCCGGGTACCGGCTGCGCGCCGAGCGTGCCGACCCGGACGCCGACCTGGCGGCCGTCGAGGCACTGGGCGGCCGCTTCGTCTGCCCGGGGGACGGGGAATGGCCCGCCCAGCTCGACGACCTCGGCGACGGCCGCCCGCTCGGGCTGTGGGTGCGCGGGCGGCCCTCCCTGCGGTACTGGGCGTTGCGCTCGGTCGCGGTGGTCGGTGCCCGGGCCTGCACCGAGTACGGCACGCACGTGGCCACCATGCTCTCCGCCGGGCTGGCCGAGGCCGGCTGGGCGGTGGTCTCCGGGGCCGCCTACGGGGTGGACGGCGCGGCACATCGCGGGGCCCTCGCGGCGGGCGGCGCCACCATCGCCGTGGTGGCGTGCGGCGTCGACGCGCCCTATCCGCCCGGGCACGCCGGGCTGATCCGGCGCCTCGCGGAGCAGGGCCTGGTCATCGGCGAGTTACCGCCGAAAGACCACCCGACGCGCAGCCGCTTCGTGCTGCGCAACCGGGTCATTGCCGCACTCACCCGGGGCACCGTGGTCGTCGAGGCGCAGGTGCGCAGCGGTTCGCTGATCACCGCCAGACGCGCGCGCGAGCTGGGCCGGGTGGTGATGGGCGTCCCGGGGCCGGTCACCTCCGGGCTGTCCGCGGGGGTCCACGAACTGCTCCGGCAGGACGCCCTGTTGGTCACGGACGCGGCCGGGGTCATCGAACTCGTCGGCGAGCTGGGGGAGGATCTCGCACCCGAGCGGCGCGGCCCCGTGCTCCCCCGCGACCTGCTGGAGCCCGCCGCCGCCAGGGTCCTGGAGGGCCTGCCCGGCCGGGGCGGGGCGGACGCCGCGGACATCGCGCGCCGCGCCGGCACCGGCCTGGACGAGGCGCTGGCCCGGCTCCACGAGCTCCGGGCGCTGGGCTTCGTCGAACGCGACGGCACCCGCTGGAGGCTGGCGCCGCACCACTCCCGGGGGACAGCGGAGAGCCGCACGGCGAGCCGGTGAACACACCATCAGGTGACAGGACGGTTCTTGACCTGGATGGACCGGGTGGCGAGGTTAGGAGGGTGACCGCAGCGCGTCCGGCTCCACCATGGCCCCGAGGGGCGGGAGGACCCGTGTGCGGGCCGCGACCGGGTGTGCGACGGAACGTATCTGCGTATCACTCACCCGAACGTCGTAGCACTGCGCGACGCTCCGGTCACGCTACGCTCGCAGAGACCCGACCTCTCACCCACGTCCTCCACGTCCTCCACGTCATCTACGCCATCCACGTCATCTACGTCACGGCAGAACGGCTCAAGGCGACGCATGCCCCAGCACACCTCCGGGCCTGACCGCGCGACAGCGGCGTCCGACGACGACGCGGCACCGCCGCACGCCGCGGACGCCCCTGCCGTGCCCGGCGTCAGCGCCCTCGATGAGCTGTGGCGTTCCTACAAGGCCACCGGCGAGCCCCGGCTGCGCGAGCAGCTGATCCTGCACTACTCGCCGCTGGTCAAGTACGTGGCGGGCCGGGTCAGCGTGGGTCTGCCGCCCAACGTCGAACAGGCCGACTTCGTCTCCTCCGGGGTCTTCGGACTGATCGACGCCATCGAGAAGTTCGAGCCCGAGCGGTCCATCAAGTTCGAGACCTACGCGATCACCCGGATCCGCGGCGCCATGATCGACGAACTGCGTGCCCTGGACTGGATCCCGCGCTCGGTGCGGCAGAAGGCCCGCGCCGTGGAACGCGCCTACGCCACCCTGGAGGCCCGTTTCCACCGCACCCCCACCGAACCGGAGGTCGCCCGGGAGATGGGCATCGCGGTCGAGGAACTGCACAACATCTTCAGCCAGCTCTCCCTCGCCAACGTGGTGGCGCTGGAGGAACTGCTCCACGTGGGCACCGAGAGCGGCGAGCGGCTCAGCCTGGTCGACACCCTGGAGGACCGGGCCGCCGACAACCCCGTCGAGGTCGCCGAGGACCGCGAACTGCGGCGGCTCCTCGCCCGCGCCGTCAACACCCTGCCGGAACGGGAGAAGACGGTCGTGACGCTCTACTACTACGAGGGCCTCACCCTGGCCGAGATCGGCCAGGTCCTCGGTGTCACCGAGAGCCGGGTCAGCCAGATCCACACCAAGTCCGTGCTCCAGTTGAGAGCCAAACTGGCCGATGTAGGACGTGGCTGAACGTCCCTGCGCCGCATGCCTCCTGGGACCGGCCGCGCCGGCCGCGCGCGGGGCGGGAGGGCCGTGATGGCCGATCGGACCGGTACGCCGCGCCCGAAAATCCGTACAGTGGTGGGGTGCCCAGGATCAGAGCGGCCTCGGTGGCCGAGCATCGCGCGATGCAGCGCAGCGCCCTGCTGGACGCCGCGCGCTCCCTGCTGTCCGAAGGCGGCATGGACGCCCTCACCTTCCCGGCGCTGGCCGAGCGCACCGGACTCGCCCGGTCCTCGGTGTATGAGTACTTCCGCTCCCGCGCCGCCGTGGTCGAGGAACTGTGCGCGGCCGACTTCCCCGTCTGGGCGGCGGAGGTGGAGGCCGCCATGCGCGCCGCGGACGGCCCGGAGGGCGAGATCGAGGCCTATGTGCGCCGGCAGTTGGCCCTGGCGGGCGACCGGCGGCACCGCGCGGTGGTCGCCATCTCCGCGGGCGAACTCGACGCCGGGGCACGCGAGAAGATCCGGGCGGCGCACGGCGGGCTGATCGACATGGTCGTCGGCGCCCTCGCCGAGCTGGGCCACCACGAGCCACGCCTGACGGCGGTGCTGCTGCAGGGCATCGTCGACGCGGCCGTCCGCCGCGTCGAACTGGGCGGAGCCGCCGAGGACCCGCAGCG
>JBEHXI010000123.1:0-20224 GCA_048498775.1 Actinomycetota bacterium
GGCCGGAGCACGCGGAGAGACCCGGTCGTCCGGGGCCGGGCCGCGGCGGGCCGGAGAGGGGAGGAAACGGGGCGCCGGTTAAAGTGACGGAGGCCGACGTCGACGGAGGGGTACGCCGCAGTGAAGATCGCGCTCTTGGACTCCGGGATCGGTCTGCTGGCGGCCGCCGCCGAACTGCGCGCCCTGCGGCCCGACGCGGACCTGGTGCTCTCCAGCAACCCCGACAGCATGCCGTGGGGCCCGCGCACCCCCGAGGACGTCACCCGGCTGGCCCTGGGGTGCGCGGTGGCCGCCGCCGAGCACCGGCCCGACGCGCTGGTCGTGGCCTGCAACACCGCCTCGGTGCACGCCCTGACCGCGTTGCGGGCCGAGCTGGAGCCGGACATCCCGGTGATCGGGACCGTCCCGGCCATCAAGCCCGCGGCCGCCGGCGGCGGGCCGGTGGCCATCTGGGCGACCCCGGCCACCACCGGCAGCCCCTACCAGCGGCGCCTGATCGCCGACTTCGCGGACGGCGTCCAGGTCACCGAGGTCGCCTGCCCGGGGCTGGCCGACGCCCTGGACCGCGCGGACAAGGACGCCACCGAGGCGGCCATCGCCGCGGCGGCCGCGCAGACGCCGCGTGACGTGCGGTCGGTCGTGCTCGGCTGCACCCACTACGAGCTGGTCGCCGAGCGGATCGGTGACGCCGTCCGGACCCGGGAGCTGCCCGAGATCGTCCTGCACGGGTCGGCGCAGGCCGTCGCCGCGCAGGCGCTGCGCCGCGTCGGTGCCCGCCCCGCGCCCGCCGCCGAGCCGACCGGCACGCTGACGGTCATCCTCGGCGGCCGGATCGCCGAGCTCCCCGCGTCCGCCCTGGCCTACCCGCAGGGCCGCGCCCTGGCGGCGGACGCCCCGGTCGGCTGAGTCGACGCCCCGTCAGGGCTCCCGCCGGTGGGCGTTGCGTATCCTTCGGTGAATGGCGATCCCCGAATTCCTCCGTGAACTGCGTGAGACCGTCGGCCGGCGGCTGCTCTTCCTGCCCGCCGTGACCGCCGTGGTGTTCGACGACCGGCGGCGGGTCCTGCTGGTGCGGCGGGCCGACGACGGTCGCTGGACGCTCGTCGGCGGCATCCCCGAGCCCGGCGAGGAGCCGGCCGCCGCCGTGGTCCGGGAGGTGTACGAGGAGACCGCGGTCACGGCCGTGCCGGAGCGGGTGGCCGGCGTCGATGCCGGGGAGCCGGTCGTCTATCCGCACGGCGACGTGGCGCAGTACCTCACCGTCACCTTCCGCTGCCGGGCGGCCGGTGGCGAGGCCCGGGTCAACGACGACGAGTCCACCGAGGTCGGCTGGTTCGCCCTCGACGAGCTGCCGCCGCTCGGCGCGCCCTGCCGCGCCCGGCTCCAACAGGCACTGGACGACGGCCCGACGTGGTTCGCGGCCCCCTCCGGCCGGAACGAGGCCGCGGGTAGCCTTCCGTCATGACCCCCATGGCACCGGAACCGTACTCCGTCGCCCTCGACCTGACCGGCCGCACCGCGGTCGTCACCGGAGCGGCGTCCGGCATCGGGCGGGCCTGCGCGCTGCGGCTGGCCGCCGCGGGCGCCCGGGTGCGCGCGGTGGACCGGGACGCCGACGGCCTGCGGGCGCTGGCGGAGGAAGCCGCGGGCGTCGAGCCCGTGCCGCTCGACCTCACCGACCTGGACGCGGCCGAGGCGGCCGCCGCCGGGTGCGACGTGGTGGTGAACAACGCCGGCATGCAACTCGTCCGCCCCATCGAGGAGTTCCCGCCCGACGTCTTCTCCACGATGCTGCGGCTGATGGTGGACGCCCCCTTCCGCCTGGTGCGCGGCGCGCTGCCGCACATGTACGGGCAGGGCTGGGGCCGCATCGTCAACATCACCTCGGTGCACGGGCTGCGGGCCTCGCCGTACAAGTCGGCGTACACCGCGGCCAAGCACGGCCTGGAGGGCTTCTCCAAGTCGGCCGCGCTGGAGGGCGCGCCGCACGGTGTGACGTCCAACTGCATCAGCCCCGGCTATGTGCGCACCCCGCTGGTGGAGCGGCAGGTGGCCGACCTCGCGGAGGCGCACGGCATCACCGCGGACCGGGTGATCACCGAGGTGATGCTGGCCCACGAGGCACTCAAGCGGCTCATCGAGCCGGCCGAGGTCGCCGAGCTGGCCGCCTTCCTGTGTTCACCGGCCGCCTCCTTCATGACCGGGATCTCGCTGACCATGGACGGCGGCTGGACCGCCCACTGAATGCGCTACTCCTTGCGGTAGGAGTAGGCGTCGGCGGCGGCCGCGGCCACCGCGTCCAGGTCCGCGCCGGTGCCGGCGGTGACCACCGCGGCCACCGCGCCCTCCACGAACGGGGCGTCCACCAGCCGGGCGCCGTCGGGGAGTTCCTCGTCCTCGATCAGCGACTTGATGGTCAGCACCGCGCTGCCCAGGTCGGCCAGGAGGGCGACGCCCGCGCCGCGGTCCACCGAGCGCACGGCCTCGGCGATCAGCTCGGAGCTGGTGCCGAGACCGCCGTCCGGGGTGCCGCCCGCGGCCGCCACCGGGGGCGGGGTGCCGCCGGCGGACAGCCCGAGCGCCAGCTCGACGACCGAGCGGGCCACCTCGGCGCTGTGCGACACCAGCACCACGCCCACCTGCCCGTCCGGCGCGCTCACCGGGCACCGTCCTTGGCCGCCTCGGCGAGCGCGGCGACGAGCAGTGCCGAGGACGTCGCCCCGGGATCCTGGTGCCCGATGCTGCGTTCGCCGAGGTAGCTGGCGCGTCCCTTGCGGGCGAGCATCGGGACGGTGGCCTGCGCGCCCTCGTCCGCGGCGACCCGCGCCGCGGCCAGTGCGTCGATCAGGCCCGACCCGGAGTCCAGCGCGAAGGACATCGCCTCCATCGCCGGGACGAGCGTGTCCAGCATCGTCTTGTCGCCTGGCGCCGCACCGCCGAGCTGCGCCACGCTGTCCACCCCGGTGCGCAGGGCGTCGCGCAGCTGCTCGGGGGTGACCTCGCCGGCGTCGCCCAGGGACTTGCCGGCGCGGCGCAGCAGCGTGCCGTACAGCGGCCCGGAGGCGCCGCCGACGCTGCTGATCAACTGCCGTCCGATGAGCACCAGGACGGCCCCCGGCGTCCCGGGGGACTCCTTGTCGACCGCGGCCGACGCGGCGGTGAACCCGCGGCGCATGTTGATGCCGTGGTCGGCGTCGCCGATCGCGGAGTCCAGTTCGGTGAGCCGGTCCGCCTCGCGGTCCACGGCGGCGGTGGCGATCGTCAGCCAGCGGCGCAGGTAGCCGGCGTCGATGACGGGGTCGGGCGTGGCGGGTGCGTTCATGGCGTCCTCCTGGCCGCAGCGTCGAGGGAAATGGGGGCGGGTCAGCAGCCCCAGCGGAGAGCCGGGGTGCGCACCGGTGCGTCCCACAGCCGCAGCAGGTCGTCGTCCACCTGGCACAGCGTCAGGGAGCAGCCCGCCATGTCCAGCGAGGTCACGTAGTTGCCGACGAGGGTGCGCACCACCGGGATCCGGCGTTCGCCCAGCGCCCGGTGCACCTCGGCGTTGAATCCGTACAGTTCCAGCAGGGGAGTGGCGCCCATGCCGTTGACCAGCGCCAGGACCGGGCCGTCCGGACGCAGGTCGTCCACCACGGCCTCCACGGCGGCGTCCGCGATCTCCCGGGCGGTCATCATCGCCCGGCGCTCGCGCCCGGGTTCGCCGTGGATGCCGATGCCGAGCTCCAGCTCGCCCGGGGGCAGGTCGAAGGTGGGGGTGCCCTTGGCGGGCGTGGTGCAGGCGCTCAGCGCCACGCCGAAGCTGCGGGAGCGTTCGTTGACCTGCCGCGCGATGGCCGCCACCCGGTCCAGCGGCGCGCCCTCCTCGGCGGCCGCGCCGGCCAGCTTCTCGACGAACAGGGTGCCGCCGGTGCCGCGCCGGCCGGCGGTGTAGAGGCTGTCGACGACGGCCACGTCGTCGTTGACGACGACCTTGGCCACCTGGACGCCCTCGTCCTCGGCGAGTTCCGCGGCCATGTCGAAGTTGAGGACGTCACCGGTGTAGTTCTTGATGATGAGCAGGATGCCCGCGCCGCTGTCCACGGCGGCCGCGGCCCGCGCCATCTGGTCGGGCACGGGCGAGGTGAAGACCTCGCCGGGGCAGGCCGCGTCCAGCATGCCGAGCCCGACGAAGCCGGCGTGCAGCGGCTCGTGCCCGCTGCCGCCGCCGGAGACCAGTCCCACCTTTCCGGCCACCGGCGCCTCGCGTCGTACGACCACCCGGTTGTCCACGTCCACGGTCAGCTCCGGATGAGCCGCCGCCAGGCCCCGCAATCCGTCGGCGACCACCGTCTCCGGCACGTTGATCAGCATTTTCATGGCTGCCTCCCGTTGTGATCTGGACGTTCCGTGACGGTGTGGAGCGAGGATCTGGATCGAATGGGAGTATCAGGTGGATTACGTATGAGCCGATCTATGGTGGGCTTACAGGGTACGGACGCGGGGGGCTGTGGGCATCCCGCGGGACACATTCCGCGCGGCAGTTGGGGTGACGGCGCGCGTCGGGCGGCACGGGGTGCGCCTTCACAACGGTGCGCCCCTCACTCCGCCGGCCGCACGCCGTACCCCCGGCCGCTGGGTCATCCGGGTGGCGCGATCGGCCGCGCCGGGCCCCTGAACAGCGCTGAAACAACCCTGAACCAGCCCTGACGCGGCCCTGAGCCAGCCCTGAACGGCCCTGAAACAGCCTGAACGGCGCTGACACGGCCATGAACGCGAGAAAGCCCCGGCCAGGACGGGGGGAACCTGGCCGAGGCGGCTCTCGGCGGGCGGCTCGGCCGCCCGACGTAGTTGAAGTATAAACCGGCAGGTAAGGTCCGAAGCAATTTCCGGCGTGCCCCGGCGTTTCGCCGCGCTCCGAAATGCCCGGCATTCCCGCTCCCGAAACCCGGCAAACCGCCGTATTGTGGCCAAAAGGCGCAAAGAGCTCGCCGGGTGACCCCTCCCGGTCGGGCCGGTGACGGCCCGGCCGCCGCTCCGGGCCCCGCGAGCCGCGCGCCCGGCCGGGACCGCGCGCTACCGGAGGCCACCATGGCCGACCCCAGAGGCTTTCTCCGCACCCCCCGCCGCACCTGCCCGCGCCGGCCGGTCGCCGAGCGCGTGGCCGACTGGGACGAGGTCCACGACGGCCGCGGGCTGCTGCCGATCATCGGAGCCCAGGCCGGCCGCTGCATGGACTGCGGCATTCCGTTCTGCCACAGCGCCTGCCCGCTGGGAAACCTCATCCCGGAGTGGAACATGCTGGTGGCGCGGGGCGACTGGGCGGGCGCCAGCGACCGGCTGCACGCCACCAACAACTTCCCCGAGTTCACCGGGCGCCTGTGCCCGGCACCGTGCGAGAGCGGCTGCGTGCTGGCCATCAACGCCGACCCGGTGACCATCAAGGACGTCGAGATGGCCATCGCCGACGTGACCTGGGAACGCGGCCTGGCGCCCCCGCTGCCTCCGCAACGGCTCTCGGGCCGGACCGTGGCCGTCATCGGGTCCGGACCGGCCGGCCTGGCCTGCGCCCAGCAGCTGACCCGCGCCGGCCACACCGTCGCCGTCTACGAGCGGGACGACCGGATCGGCGGGCTCCTGCGCTACGGCATCCCCGGGTTCAAGATGGAGAAGCGCCATCTGGACCGCCGTATCGAGCAGATGCGGGCCGAGGGCACCGCCTTCCGCACCGGAACGGACGTCGGCACCCGCCCCGGCGCGGAGGAGTTGCGGGCCCGCTACGACGCCGTGGTGGTCGCCGTCGGCGCCACCGCCTGGCGCGACCTGGCGGTGCCCGGCCGGGAGCTGTCCGGGATCCACCAGGCGATGGAGTACCTGCCGCTGGCCAACCGCGTCCAGGAGGGCGACCTGGCCGTCTCGCCCATCAGCGCCGAGGGGCGGCAGGTCGTCATCGTCGGCGGCGGGGACACGGCCGCCGACTGCCTGGGCACCGCCCTGCGGCAGCACGCCGCCTCGGTGGTCCAGCTGGACATCAACCCCCGGCCCGGGGCCGACCGCCCGCCCGAGGAGCCCTGGCCCGTCCACCCGCGGCGGGTCCACCGGGTCTCGCCCGCCCACGAGGAGGGCCGCGAGCTCGCCCGGCGGCGCGGCCCCGGCGACGCCACCAGCGGCCTGCCGGTGCCGGAGTACACCGAGGGCGGCGAGGACGGCGACGACGCGGCGGACGTACGGCTGTTCTCGGCCTCCACCCTGCGCTTCGAGGGCGACGCCGCCGGGCGGGTACGGGCCCTCCAGCTCGCCGAGGCCGAACCGGGCACCCGGCGGCCGGTGCCCGGCACCGAGCGGGTCATCCCGGCCCAGCTGGTGCTGCTGGCCCTGGGCTTCTCCGGACCGGAGCGCCACAGCGGGCTGATCGGCCGGCTGGGCCTGGAGCTCGACGGCCGCGGCACCTTCGCCCGCGACGCGGACTTCGCCACCGCGGCGCCCGGCGTGTTCGTCGCCGGGGACGCCGGGCGGGGCCAGTCGCTGGTGGTCTGGGCGATCGCCGAGGGCCGCTCGGTGGCCGCGGCCGTCGACCGCTACCTCACCGGCGACACCGACCTGCCGATGCCCGTGCGGCCCGCCGACCAGCCGCTGACCGTGTGACGGCCGGGCGGGGCGATGGCGGCGGCCCGGGCCGGGGTAGGGATGCGGTGAGCTCGGCAACCCGCGGCAGGAGGCGGCGATGAGCACGGCGGACCCCGGGATGTTCGGCCCCGCGTCGGTGACCTGGCAGCTGCACGGCGACCCGATGATGTGGGTCGGCGGCGTGCGCGCCCTGTACCTGCAGGCCCTGCACCCGCGCGCGGTGCGCGGCGTCCTGCAGAACTCCGACTTCCGGCACGACCCCTGGGGCCGCCTGCTGCGGACCGCGAACTTCGTCGGCACGCTCACCTACGGCACCACCCCGCAGGCCGACGCGGCGGGTGCCGCCGTCCGGGCGATCCACCGCGGCCTGTACGCCCAGGACCCCGACACCGGGGAGCGTTTCCGCGTCGACGACCCCGAGCTGCTGCTGTGGGTGCACTGCGCGGAGGTCGACTCCTACCTCGACGTGCTGCGGCGCTCGGGCTACCCGCTGTCCGCCGCGCAGGCCGACGCCTACGTCGACGAGCAGCGCCGCGCCGCCCGCCTGGTCGGACTCGATCCCGACGACGTGCCCGGCGACACCCGGGCCCTCGCCGCCCGCATCGAGGAGTTCCGCCCGCGGCTCGCCGCCACCCCCGAGGCGTACGAGATCTTCGGCTTTCTGCAGAGCCCGCCGGTCGCCTGGCCGCTGGTGCCGCTGCGCACCGTGCTGTGGGGCACCGTCACCCGTCTGGCGTACGCCAGCCTGCCGGAGTTCGCCCGCGAGCTGTACGGGCGCCCGGCACCCGCCCCGCGCTCGGTGGACCGCGGGCTGCGGGCCACCGGCGCGGTGCTGCGGGCCGTGCCGTCCTTCGTCCGCTGGCAGCTGCCGCCCGGGCACATCCGCCGGGCGGTCGGCCGGCTGGGACCGGGCACCCACCCTTCCGCGTACCGGTTGCGGAAAGCGGCTCAGGGCGGGCCCTGACATGCCGGCGGACCACCGAATCCGCAGGCGGCGCGGCACCGCCGAGGGGCGGGCCGCCTGCCCGCCCGCCGGAGTCTCCCGCCATACTGGATGCACAACTGCGACGGGGGGTGGCCGGCCATGGGGGAGCTGATCCGGGAGCGTTACCGGCTGATGGACCGGATCGGCCGGGGCGGCATGGGCGAGGTGTGGCGCGCCCAGGACGAGGCGCTGGGCCGGCAGGTGGCCGTCAAGTGCCTCCGGCCGTTCAGCATGATGGGTGACCCGGACCAGCTGCGGGTGCTGCGCGAGCGCTTCCGCCGCGAGGCCAGGGTCGCCGCCGCGCTCCAGCACCGCGGCATCACGGTGGTGCACGACTTCGGCGAGGACGACGGCGTCCTGTACCTGGTGATGGAGCTGCTCCAGGGCCGCAACCTGGCCCAGGTGCTGGAGGACGGCGGGGGCGCCCCGCTGCCGCTGCCCGACCTGGCGGACATCGCGGAGCAGGTCGCCGAGGCGCTGGCGTACACCCACGCGCAGGGCATCGTGCACCGGGACCTGAAGCCCGCCAACGTCGTGCGGCTGTCCGACGGCACCGTGAAGATCTGCGACTTCGGCATCGCGCGGCTCGGCGCGGACGTCGGCTTCACCTCCCGGCTGACCGGCACCGGCACGGCCATGGGCACCCCGCACTACATGTCGCCCGAGCAGATCGCCGGCTCCGAACTGGATCACCGCAGCGATCTCTACTCGTTCGGGTGTGTGCTGTACGAACTGGCCACCGGCGCACCGCCGTTCGACCTGGACGACACCTGGGCGGTGCTGGTGCACCACCGCGACAGCCCGCCCGAGCCGCCGCGCACCCACCGCCCCGAGCTGCCCGAGCCGCTGGAGCGGCTGATCCTCGACCTGCTCGCCAAGGACCCCGACGACCGGCCGCAGGACGCCTCGGTGCTCGTCAAGCGGCTGGCGGCGCTGCGCGGGCGCACCGACCACCCCGAGCCCGCCGGAGGCGCCGAGCGGACCACCGAACTGCCCTCCTGGGCGCGCGGGCTGACCGACGGGGTGCCGGCCGGGGCGCGCACCACCCGGCCGTCGCTGCCGGACGCGGCACGGTTCAGCGGCGCCTGGTCCACCCGCGGCACCGGCGCCACCGGCACCACCGGCACCACCGGGACGCCTCCCGAGGGCACCGCCGCCCTGGCAGGCCGGCACACCACCGGCGTCACCCTGGGCCGGCAGGGCCGCTGGGCGGAGGCCGCCGAGGTGCACCGGACGGTCGCGGCGGGCCGCGAGCAGCTGCTGGGCGCCGACCACCCCGACACCCTGGCCAGCCGCTGCGAACTCGCCCACGCCCTCAACCACCTGGGCCGGCCGCAGCAGGCGCTGGAGGTCTTCGAGCAGGTCACGGCGGCCCGCGAGCGCACCATGGGCCCCGACCACCCGCTGACCCTCGCGGCCCGCCAGGAGACCGCGTTCGTCCTGGACCGGCTCGGCCGCCACACCGACGCCCACCGGCTGTACGCGGCCGTGCTGGCCGCCCGCGAGCGGACCCTGGGTCCCGACCACCCCGACACCCTGCGCTGCCGGCACAACCTGGCGTTCAATCTCGGGCGCCTCGGCCGGCTGGAGGAGGCGCGCGAGGCGGCCCGTGACGTCGCCGCCGCGCGCACCCGCGTGCTGGGCGCGAACCACCCCGAGACCCTGGTGACCCGCTTCGAAGTCGCCTATGTCCTGGGGCAGTTGAGGGACTGGGAGGGGGCCCTGCGCGAGTACCGGGCGGTCGCCGCGGCCCGCGCGGAGGTGCTGGGCCCGGAGCATCCGGACACCCTGGCCGCCGTCTACGAGGTCGGTATCAGCCTCGGCCGGCTGGGCCGCAGCGCCGAGGCGCTGGAGCTGTACCGGGCGCTGGTCGCCACCCGCGCCCGGATCCAGGGCGCCCAGCACCCCGAGACCCTGCGCGCCCGGCACAGCCTCGGTGTCAACCTGGGACGGATGGGCCGCTGGGAGGAGGCGCTGACCGAGGCGGGGGAGGTGTGCACGATCCGCGAGCAGGTGCTGGGCCCCGACCACCCCGACACCCTGGCCAGCCGCCGCGAGATCGCCGTCGCGCTGGGCTGGCTGGGCCGCTGGGAACAGGCCCTGGTCGCCTACCGGCGGGTCTCCGAGGGCCGCGCACGGGTCTTCGGCCCGGACCACGCCGCGACGCTGGCCAGCCGCGAGGACGAGGCGCACTGCCTGGAGCGGCTCGGGCGCGGCGCCGAGGCCGCCGAGATCCACCGCAGGGCCGCCGCCCTGCGGGCCGGAGCGAGCTGACGGCACGTCGATTGGGCCAACAGCTGACGGGCAGTCGGAAACTGACGGCACGTCGGCACGGAGGCCGGGCCGGATGGGGGATCATGGCAGGGCACGACGTCGAACGGAAAGGTCCGAACGTGCAATTCCCCACAACACTCAGGCGGTTGGCCGTCGCCGCCGCGACGGCCGCGGTGCTGGCCACCGGTGCCGCCACCCCGGCGCTCGCCGCCGGCCCCACGCCGCCCCAGCCGTCCCCCGTGCTCCACATGCCGCCCGCCCCGGGGCACAACGCCCTGGACCCGGTGGTCCGGCTCTCCGCCCAGCGCCTCCTGATCGCCGACCTGGTCGCCGCCGCCAAGTGGGGCACCGGCCAGGCGATCGACGACCCGGCGCGCGAGCGGCAGGTGCTGGACGCCGCCGCCACCGAGGCGCGGAGCCTGAACGCCGATCCGCAGCAGGTCGTGCGGATCCTCCGCGACCAGATCGAGGCGAGCAAGATCGTCCAGCGTGGGCTGTTCCGCCTCTGGACGGCGGACCCCTCGCAGGTGCCCACCGTCCGCCCGGACCTGGCGAAGATCCGGGCCGCGATCGGCCGCGTCGACGACGAGCTGGTCCATGCCATCGCCGACACCGCGGCGGCCCGCTCCGGCGCGGTCTGCGGTGCCCGGCTGGCGGTCGACTACGGCCAGGTGAGCCGTGAACTGGCCCTGGACGCACTGCACTCGGTCGCCCTCGGCCGCGCGCTGCCGTCCGTCTGCGAGGACGGAACCCTCGGCTGAACGATCATCAGTGAGCGGTGCCGGGCAGCTTCGGACACGCACTGTCCGGCACCGTCACCGACGGCTACGCTGGGCGCCGGACGACAACCTCGAAGAGGAGAAACGGACGTGGCGGAAAGCACCATCGGGCACCCCCTCGCCAACGGCAAGAAGCCGCAGCTGGACCTCACGGGCGCGGAGTGGCTGTCCAGCAGCCAGGGATCCGGAGACGTCCAGATCGCCTTCGTGGAGGGCTACATCGCCATGCGCGACGGCCGCAACCCCGAGGGGCCGGCGCTGATCTTCACCCCGGCCGAGTGGCGCGCCTTCGTACTCGGCGCCCGCGACGGCGAGTTCGACCTCACCTGAGCCCACCGCGCCCGGCCGCCCGCCCTCGTGGACGACGGCGGGCGGCCCGGCCAGGCCGGGTCAGGTCAGGTCAGGTCAGGTCAGGTCAGGACGGTGCAGCCCCTCGCCCGCAGGGCCACCAGGCGCAGATCGCTGTCCTCGATCCCGTTCCAGCGCAGATCCAGCTTCTCCAGCGCGGTCAGCTCCCACAGCCAGTGCGGCAGCTCCTTCAGGTGGTTGGCGCGCAGGTCCAGCTCCCGCAGCCGCGGCAGGGCCCGCACCGGCTCGGGCACCGCGGTCAGCGCGTTCTCCCGCAGCTCCAGGCGGCGCAGCTCGGCCAGCCCGGCGAACGCGTCCGGCAGCCCGGTCAGCCGGTTGCCCCGCAGATGCACCTCGCGCAGCCCCCGCAACCGGCCCAGCGACTCCGGCAGCGCCCGCAGTCTGTTGTGCTGCGCCCGCAGCTCCACCAGCGCCGTCATGCCGCCCACCGCGTCGGGCAGCGCCGCGATGCGGTTGCGGCCGATGTTGAGGTACGGCAGCAGGGTCAGGCGGCCGATGCCGGCCGGCAGCGCGGTCAGCCGGTTGCCGTGCAGATACAGATAGCGGTGCAGCTCCGGCAGGTCACCGATCTCCTCGGGCAGCGCGGTCAGCGCGTTGTCGGCGAGATCCAGGGTGTGCAGACGGACGAGCCGGCGGATCGCGGGGGACAGGGCGGTCAGCTGGTTCGACGCCACGTTCAGCACCCGCAGCTCGGACAGCGACCACACCTCGGGCGGCAACTCGCTGATCCGGTTGCGCCACAGGCTCAGCGACCACACGCCCGGCACGGCCCCGTCGTCCGCCAGGACGGCGCCGGGCACCGCGGTCAGCCCGCGGCCGTCCAGCGCGATACGCCGGCCACCGGCGGCGCCCCGGGCCGCTCCCGGGCCCATGGCCATCCCGCGTCCGGTACGCATCAGCAGATACTCCCACCGGGCACCACCCCGCGGCGCGGCATTTCCAGGACAGCCCGCGACGGCGGCGCGAAAACGGCGGACGTCACACCGCCTCGGCCCTCCCGGCCCCCACACCGGTCCAGGACGATCCGAGCCCCTCGAACGGGGGCGGACGCCACACCGACCAGGCACGACAGCCCGATGCCCACCGGGCCTCCCGGCCCCGTACGATGGCCGCATGTCCTTCCTCCGCCGACGCAGCCCCGCCACGCCGACCGGTCCGGACTTCGACGTCCTGGCCATGGACCCGGGGGACTGGCCGGGAAACCTCGGCGCCGGGCTGCTGCCCGGGCCGGACGGCAGCTGCCAGGGCATCTTCCTGCGTTACGACCTGTTCGGCGGGCGCGGGCCGGCGATGCTCATCGGCAACCTCCCGGAGGGCTCGCCCGCCCGCGAGCTCGCCGAGGGCCAGGTGCCGTTCGAGGTCGCGCAACTGCTCGCCGCGCTGGGGAACGACGAGCCGGTGCACGAGGTGGAGCGCGAGGACACCCCGGTGATGCACGGCGACAGCCTGCTCATCGTGCGGCGGATCAAGGTCAGCGAGAGCCGGATCTCCTGCGCGCAGTTCGACCGCAGCGACGGCGTGCAGGTCACCATCGCCACCTGGGACCGGCCGATCACCGACGACCTGTACCAGCTGCTCAAGCCGCTGCCGGCCGAGATGTTCCAGCAAGGCTGAGGCCCCCGCCCGGCACACCGGACGAGGGCCTTTGGCCGTGTTGCTCAGGACAGGCGCAGCGCCACGTCGTCCGCCCGGACGAACGCGACCCGGTGCCCGAACTGGATCTCGTAGTACAGCTGGGTGCCCCGCACCACGGTGTGCGTCGCCGGATCGAAGGTCACCGAGTAGTAGTACTCGCCGCGCTCCACACCGCCGACGGCGTAGCTCTGCCCCGCCGGCAGGGTGTACTGGAGCGCGGTCAGCGGCTGCACCGGCACCCCGGCCGGATACGCGGCCGCCTCCGGGTACGCCCGCCCGTAGACCGGGATCGAGGCCAGCCCGGCCTTGGGGGTCACCACCAGGCCCCGGGCGTCGAGCGCGGCCGGCGTGGCGGCCGGGTTGTGGAACCACGCCTTCTGCCCCAGGTACCAGATCGCCGTCCAGTCGCCCTGGCGGCCGGCCACCGCGAACTGCTGGCCGGTGGAGGCGCGGGCGCCGGTGTCGTTGACGTCGGTCGTGCTGTCCCCGGTGGGGTGCAGTCCGACGTCCTTCACCAGCGGGGCGTCCTCACTGGGCGCGGTGTGCAGCCGTACCGCCTCCGAGCCGTGCGGGACGCAGGGCTGCCCGGCGGTGCTGCAGCCGGTGTAGACGGGCTGGTTGGCGCGGTAGTCCGGGTCGATGGTGACCAGGCCGCCGCGCGGGCCCGCGGTGGGGTGGAACGGCCTGCCCAGCAACTCGAAGTAGTGCGCCCAGTCCCAGTACGGGCCGGGGTCGGTGTGCATTCCGGCGACCGTGCCGGGCGTCGGACCGGGCACGTTGTCGTGCCCCAGGATGTGCTGCCGGTCCAGCGGGATGCGGTACTTCGCGGCCAGATACCTCACCAGCCGTGCCGAGTCCCGGTACATCGCCTCGGTGTACCAGGCGTCCGGGTCGGCGAGGAAGCCCTCGTGCTCGATGCCGACGGACTTGGCGTTGATGTACCAGTTGCCCGCGTGCCAGCCGACGTCCTTGGTGGCCATGTGCTGGTCGATGTGCCCGTCCGCGGAGCGGATCGTGTAGTGCCAGCCCAGGTACTTCGGGTCCTGCACCAGCTTCAGGGTGGTGTCCCAGGTGCCCTCGGTGTCGTGGATGACGATGTAGTCGACCGACTGGCTCGCGGGGCGGTCGGCGAGGTCGTGGTTGCCGTAGTCGTTCGTGCCGGGGCCGTACTGCGTGTAGGGGGCGGGCAGCCACTCGCAGGCCACCGTCGGCGGGCACTCCACCGGCCCGGGGGCGACGGTGCGCAGGCCCAGCGCCCGGACCTGGGAGCTCCGCGGGACGACACGCGGCTGCGCGGGCAGGGTGACGGCCTGTCCCGCGTCGGTGGTCCGGGCCGCGCCGCCCCGGATGACCTGGAAGACGTCGGCCGCGAAGTCCGCCGCCGTCGCGGTGTCGTCGGCGCCCGAGTAGCGGGCCACCGCGCCGAACCAGGCACCCGGATCACTGCTCGGCGGCAGCCCCAGCGCCTTCTGGTCGGCGGCGAGCAGGGCCGCGCCGCCCGCCACGTTGGCCGCCGGATCCGCGCGGAGCCGCTCGGTGGACAGCCCGGTGAGCGCGGAGGCCCGCAGGGCGGTCTTCAGCGCGGCGGGCAGTACCCGGTCGGAGGGGACGGTGACCTTGGCGGTGGACGGTAAGGCCAGCGGGCGGGCGCTGTCGCCGCGCGGGTCGCCGGCCGCGTCACCGGTGCGGGCCGATCCGGCGATGGCCGTGCGGGCGTCGGTCAGGTGCATCGGCCCGTAGCCGCCGGAGACGCTGGGCCGGCCCGCGTGACCGTCCCAGCGCGACTCCAGATAGGACACGCCGAGCAGCACGCTGACCGGGACGTGGTACCGCTGGGAGGCCGCGGTGAACGCCTGCTGGAGAGTGCCCGGGCCGGGCGGGGCCGCGTCGGCGGGGGCCGCGGCCGACAACGCCGGGAGCAGCGCGGCCGCGGTCAGCGCCGCGATAGTGCTGCGGACCGGCGCTCGCCGGCCGGGTCTGTGGGGCAGGGGAACGGATCCTCGCAAAGCAGCCTCCTCAGCTGGGCCGGCCGGTGAGGCCCCGTCAGGAGGGCCGTGCCGGAACCACAGAGGTATCGGTTGTGCGACGATCCGTCAACCACCCCAAGCGCACCACAGCGGACGGAGAACCCGCACGTCAACGCCCATGCGGGAAGTTTTCCCGGGCCGGCGTCCGGGCCTGCGGCGCGTCACTGGTCCAGACCTGTCGGAAAGACTCCTGGCCTTCCCGGGGCCATGGCTCATGGCGGGATGTCTCCCCGCACCGCTGGGCAGGCGGTACGGGGAGACGGCCGGGGTCAGCGGGTGCCCACCGCCGCCCGCACGGCCCGCCGGGCGAGCCCGCAGTCGTCGTGCAGCCGGCGCAGCAGCAGCCGCTGCTCCTCGCCGACCTCCGCGACGCCCGGCAGCGCGGGGCTCGCACTGCGCATGGAGCGCTGGACCGCGGTCTCCAGGGTGCGGATCTCCCGGGTGAGGACGAGCATCAGGTTCACCAGGAAGGAGTCCCGGGCGGCCGGGCCCGCCGCCTGGGCCATCTGGCTGATCTGCCGCCGCGCCGCCGGGTCGTCGCCGAGCACCGACCACAGCTCCGCCAGGTCGTACCCCGGCAGATACCAGCCCGCGTGCTCCCAGCCGAGCACCACCGGACCGGCCGGGGACAGCAGCACGTTGGAGAGCACCGCCTCGCCGTGGCAGAACTGGCCCGGCGCCTGCCGGCCGAACTCGCGCGCCAGGCCGCGCAGCAGCTTCTCCAGGTCCCCGGTGTCACGGTCGGTCAGCAGGCCCAGCTCGTGGAAGCGGGCGATGCGCGCCGGGTAGTCGATCGGGGAGTCGAACACCCCCGGGGGCGGCCGCCACTGGTTGACGCGGGAGAACGCGCCGATCGCCGCCCGCACGTCCAGCCGCGCCGGGGTGTCACCCGGGTGCCGCTGGAGGGCGGCGACCCGCCCGGGCATGCGCTCCAGCACCAGTGTGCAGGTGTCCGGGTCGGCCGCGACCAGGCGCGGCACACGGACCGGCGGGCGGTGCCGGACGAACGCCCGGTACACCGCTATTTCGTGGCGGAACCGCTCGGTCCAGGCCGGTGACTGGTCGACCAGGCACTTGGCGACGGCCGGCGCCCGCCCCGCCATGCCGACCAGCAGCACCGTGCGGCCGGAGCGGCGCAGCACCTGGGCGGGGGCGAACTCCGGGCAGATCCGCTGGATGGCGGCGATGGCGGTGCGCAACTGCGCGCCCTGGGGGCCGGTCAGGTCCAGTCTTCCGCTGAGCGGATGGGCACCACCCGCGGCGATGCCGCGCGGCCGGCCGGGGCCGCGCCCGGCGGCCACGGCGTGGGAGGGGTCCAGGAAGGGCTCGGCGGGCACCGGCCGGGGCCGCCGGGGCGGCCCGGCGAGACCGGTCCCGCGGAAGCCGGCAGGCCTGGGCGGGGCGGACACGGAGGACGATGCTGAATACATGAGCGGGTGACAGATCCCTTCGTGTGCCTGGATGGTGCTCAGTGGACGGGTCGCACCGTGCCGTGCGGCCGCTGCGGCCCGTACGTTCAGGCGGAGGCGTCCGGTGGGACGCCGGGACAGACGTCGGGCGGGCACCGCCCCCGGACCGGGTGGCCGCACCCTGGGGAGTCCGGCCGCCCGGTCCGGAGGACGGCCGGGGTGGCGCGTTCCTACTCGACACCCATATGCCCGTGGCACACCATCTGGCGGACCCTGGCGAACCCTGGCGAATCAGTGCGCCACCCCTATCCGGACCCGTCGGCCACTAATGTCGAAAACGCCGAGAATCCTGGGGGCTTGACGTGGCCAAGGAAGCCAACACCCGACTCGCGGACCTGTTCGGCCTCACCGGCTGGTCCAAGGGCGAACTGGCGAGGATGGTCAACCGGCAGGCGGCGGCCATGGGCCACCCGCAGCTGTCGACCGACACCTCGCGGGTGCGCCGCTGGATCGAGACCGGCGAGACGCCGCGCGATCCCGTCCCGAAGGTGCTGGCGACGTTGTTCACCGAGCGTCTCGGCCGTGTCGTGACCATCGAGGATCTGGGGTTCGACCGGCACCGCCGCACGGGGCGGGAGACCGCCTGTGACCTGCCCTGGCCGCCGGAGCGAACCGCCGCGGTCCTCACCGAATTCACGGGAATGGACCTCATGCTCAACCGACGCGGTCTGGTGGGCGCGGGCGCCGCGCTCGCCACCGGCTCCGCCCTCAGCGGCGCCCTCTACGACTGGTTGCACACCGACCCCACCCTCACCGCCGACGCCCCGGTCGTCGACAACCCCCTGCGTACCGTCTCCGCCGCGCCGGCCGGGGCCGAGCTCTACGAGGCGACGCCGGTCGGCGTCGAGGAGATCGAAGCCCTGGAGCACTCCGTGAGCGTCTTCCGCGCCTGGGACGCCCAGCGCGGCGGCGGTCTGCAGCGCAAGGCGGTGGTCGGGCAGCTCAACGAGGTGGGCGGCATGCTCGCCTACCGCCATCCCGCCCACCTCCAGCGGCGGTTGTGGGGTGTGGCGGCCAACCTCGCCGCGCTCGCCGGCTGGATGTCCCACGACGTGGGCCTGGAGCCCACCGCCCAGAAGTACTTCCTGATCGCCGTGCACGCGGCCCGCCAGGGCGGCGACCGTCCCCGGGCCGGCGAGGCGCTGTCCCGGGCGGCCCGCCAGATGATCCATCTCGGCCGTCCCGACGAGGCGTTGAGCCTGGTGCGCCTGGCGGTGTCCGGCTCCGGCCCGGAGGCCCTGCCGCGCACCCGGGCGATGCTGCGGACCGTCGAGGCGTGGGCGCAGGCGTCGATGGGGCGCGGCCAGGCGATGCGCCGCACCCTGGGCGAGGCCGAGGACCTCTTCGTCTCCGACAAGGCCGACACGGCGCCGCCGGAGTGGATGCAGAACTTCGACGAGGCCGACCTGCACGGCATGCAGGCCCTGGCCTACCGCACCCTGGCCGAGCACGACCCGTCGGCCGCGCGCTGCGCCCAGTACCACGCCCAGCGGGCGCTGGGGCTGCGCCGTCCCGGGTTCGACCGCTCCAAGATCTTCGACTACCTGTCCATGGCGTCGGCCTGCCTGATCGGCGACGACCCCGAACAGGCCGACGGCTACGCCCGGTTGGCGCTGCTGAGCATCGGGCAGACCTCCTCGCACCGCACCTGGGACCGGCTGCGCGAGATGTACCGGCTCACCGGCCGGTACACCGAGGACGGCACGATCCGGGACCTGCGCGAGGAGATCAGGGCCGCGCTGCCGCGCAGGCCCGCGCAGAAGGGCGGCACGGCTGAGGTGTGACCGGGCTGACCGGGCCGCCCCCGCGCGGGAACGCGGCGACGGCACCGTCACGGGACCCGGGCGACCAGCACGCAGGCGTCGTCCTGCCGTTCCGGCGTGCCGAGTTCCTCGATGAGGACGCGCACGCCTTCCTGGGCGCCGGCGGCGGCGCCGAACCGCGGCGCCAGGGCCAGCAGCCGGGCGGCGCCGGCCGAGGGGTCCGCCGCGGCCCGCCGGGGCACCAGCCCCTCGGTGTACAGCACCAGCAGATCGCCCCGCTCCAGCCGCTCGCTGTGCCGGCCGTAGCGCGCGCCGGAGCTGACGCCCAGCAGCATGCCCTCCGGGGCGTCGAGCACGCGCCCCGTCCCGGCGCGGAACAGCAGCGGTGCGGGGTGCCCGGCCTGCGCCCAGGTCAGGGTGCGCTGCTCGGATTCGTACCGGCAGCACAGGGCTCCGGCGAGGGCGGGCTGCGCGGCCTGGTCCAGCAGCTGGTTGAGGCGGGCCAGCAGGGCGCCCGGCTCCAGGCCCGCGATCGCCAGCCCGCGCAGCGCCCCGAGCAGCATGGCCATGCTGGAGGCGGCGGCCACTCCGTGCCCGGTCAGGTCCCCGACGGTGAGCAGCGTGGCCCCGCACGGCAGGCCCAGCGCGTCGTACCAGCCGCCGCCGGTCCGCGGGCCGGACGCGGTGAAGTAGTGCGCGGCCAGGTCCAGCCCGGGGGAGCCGTCGCCGGGCAGCAGGTGCGGCGCGCCGCGCCAGGGCGGCAGGACGGCCTGCTGGAGCTCGGCGGCGAGCCGCTGCTCGGCCCGCTCGGCCTGCTGCTGGAGCCGCAGCGAGTCGCGGGTCTCGCGGACCGCCTGCTCGCTGCGGCGCAGTTCGCTCACGTCGCGCAGCACCGCCCACAGCGAGGCGGTGCTGCCGTCCACGTCGAGGACGGGCTCGCCGACCATGTGCACGGTGCGCACCGAGCCGTCCGGGCGGACGATGCGGAACTCGCCGTCGATCGGCCGCCCGTCGACCAGGCACCCGGTGGCCATCGCGGTGAGGGTCTGCTGGTCCTCCGCGAACAGCCAGGAGGGCAGTTCGTCGAGGGTCAGCGGCCCGTCCTGGGGGGTGCGCCCGAAGATCTCGTAGAGCTCGTCCGACCAGGTCACCTCGTCGGTGAGGAGGTTCCACTCGGCGCTGCCGGCCCGGCCGGGGGCGGGCGGCCGGGCGGTGCCGGGCAGCGCCTGCCGGGAGCCCGCCGGGCCGGCGCCGTACGCCGTTCCCGGCTCGGGGTCCTCCGAGGGGGGCAGGCCTTCCCGGAGCTGGTCGAGGTGGTGCCCGAGGTCGTCGAGCTGGTGGACGGCGAGGTCGCACAGCGCCCGCTGCCAGCGGCCCCGCGGGTCGCCCTCCGCGGCGGCGGACTCGCGGCGCACGGCGTCGAGTTGACCGCGCAGTCTGCGGGCCTGCGTGATCAGATCGTCGACCCTGCCGGGGTCCGGCGGTTGTGCTGCGGTGTGATCCGCGTGCAGATGGGACGGCATCACGTTCTCCGACGGTGCTCGGACGCAGGCGCTGGACGGCTTGGCCGGAACTCCTCTCCTCATGGGCGGCCGACTCCGCGAACGTGTCGGCAGCACGGCCGGCGGGGTGGTCCGATCGTCCCCGTTCGGCCGAGCGCCCGGGTGGTGACTCCGGGATGGCAAGCAATCCAGTGACGACTCTTGCACAGTGCGCGACGGTCCGTAAGGGTTTCGGCGATACCCGATCCGGTGGTGCTTCTGGCATATGTCATTTGCAAACTACTGATGAGTCATATGCAATGTGCAGGATGCACTCTGACGGTTGCTGCGGTTGGCGTCACCGTCCGTGCCCGGCCGGACAGGACCGGAAGCTGCCCTTCCGGGTAAGCTGCCCCGTCGTCGCGGACCGCGCCGCCCCGGCACTCGTCCGTGTATTCACGATGTCCGCCACGCATGGCGCGGGCGGCCACCGGTAAGGATGCCGGGCAACCGGCGGCGGAAATCCCGTTGCCACCGTAACCCTCCGCATCGGATGCTGACCTCATGTTCGACCCCGATTCCGACATAGCGCCCAGCGGTACTCTCCGTGGCCTCCTGCAGCGAGGCCGCGGCGACGGGACGCTGCACGCCCTCGCGGCGCCGCGGGCCGAGGCCCTGGCGGCACTGGAGAGCTGCGTGGTCAGCGACCCACGCCGCGACTGGCAGGTCGAGTCGCGCTCCCTGTACTACGCGCGCCTCTACACCGAGCTGGAGGGCGGACTGGAGGGGATCGAACGGCATCTGTTCCACCCCCGCGACCTGCTCGACACCGACGAGCA
>JBEHXI010000124.1:0-20189 GCA_048498775.1 Actinomycetota bacterium
CGCACCAGCCCCAGGTTGTCCGAGATCGCCCGCGTACCGGCCAGCACCGTCGACTGCGTGAAGTTGAAGACGAAGATGCCCGTGACCAGGTAGGCGATGAAGTTGTCGATGCCGTGGCTGGTGCTCAGCAGCAGACCGAAGATGAGGTAGTACACCGCCGCGTTCAGCAGCGGCGTCATCACGTTCCACATCTGGCCCAGCCGGGCCTTGGTGTACTGCGCGGACAGCCGGGCCACCGAGTACGCGGCGATGAAGTGCCGCCGGCCCCACAACTGCCGCACGTACTCCGGCAGTGACGGCCGGGCACCGCTGACCGACAGGCCGTACTTCGCCGCCAGTTCGGCGGCGGTCAGCCCGCCGTCCGGCGACGCGGGGGCCGAGCTCACGGCGACCGCCCCCTGGCGCGTGGTATCGCTCACATTCGACACTTTCGTCCTCTTGATCGCCTGCCGGGGCAGGTTCCGGACCTGCCCCCGATGCTCTCAGATCCGAGCTTGTCAGATGATGGGAGGGCGGCCCAGTCGGGTCAGCCGCCACACCGTACGCCACTTCATCGGGCGCCGCGGGCCGCAGGGCGACCTCCAGCCCTCCCGGAAGCCGCCCAGCCAGGCACGCAGCGCGGGCCGCGACGGCCGGCGGGCGAGGGTGAGCAGGATCCAGGTGCCCAGGTACAGCGGCACCAGGGGCGCCGGCAGGTTGCGGCGGGCCAGCCAGACCCGGTTGCGGGCCACCATCCGGTGGTAGACGGCATGCCGGCTCGGCGAGGTCGCCGGGTGCTCCAGGACCATGTCGGCCCGGTAGTCGATCAACCACCCGGCGTCCAGCGCCCGCCAGGCCAGGTCGGTCTCCTCGTGGGCGTAGAAGAACTCGTCCGGCAGGCCGCCGACCTCCCGCAGGACGGCGGTGCGCACCGCGCTGGCGCCGCCCAGGAAGGTCGTCACCCGCGAGGAGCGCAGCGGGTCGGAGGCGCGCAGCCGCGGCACATGGCGGCGCTGGGTGGTGCCGCTGACCGGATCGGTGATCCGGAAGCTGACGATGCCGAGCCGGGGATCCGCGGTGAACGCCTCGCGGACCAGCTCGGCGGTGTCGTCGCGGGGCAGCAGCCCGTCGTCGTCGAGGAAGAGCACCGCGTCCACCTCGCTCCCGCCCGGGCCGAACGCCTCGACGCCGACGTTGCGGCCGCCCGGGATGCCCAGGTTCTCCGGGAGTTCCACGGTCCGTACGTCCTTGGGCAGTTCGGGCAGCGGCGAGCCGTTGCCGACCACCACGACCTGGACCTCGTCGCCGCGCTGCCGGGCCACCGAGTCCAGCAGCGCCCGCAGCTCGGCGGGGCGGTTGCCCATGGTGAGCACCACCGCGCCGAGCCGGAAGCCGGCGCTCACCGCAGCCTGCTCGACGCGAGGATGCTGACCAGGTGCAGCAGGGTCTGCAGGACGGCGATCGCGGCCAGCACCACCACGGCGACCCGGGAGACGCCCAGGCCCCCCACCACCGCGTCGGCGATCCCGGCGGCCAGGATCACCAGCGACGCCTCGACGCCGCCGACCAGCCGGTGGAACTTCAGCGCCGCCGCGGCCCGGCGGGCCAGCGCCAGGCCCGAGGAGCGCGGCACGGAGGCCTCGTCGCGGACCGCGGGCAGCCCGCTGCGGGTGCGGGCGACGTCCACCAGGTCCGTCTCGGCCTTGATCAGGATCGCGCCGAGCGCGGCGAGCGTCCCGACGAATCCGTACAGCCAGTCCGGGTGGCCGCCGAACAGCGCGGTGGTGCGCAGCCCGAAGCCGACCAGCAGGGCGGCCTCGGACAGGTAGTGGCCCACCCGGTCCAGGTAGACGCCGGTCACCGAGGTCCGCTTCGTCCAGCGGGCGACCTCGCCGTCCACGCAGTCCAGCAGCAGGTACACCTGGATCAGCAGCGCCCCCAGGACCGCCCCGGCCACGCCCGGCACCAGCAGGGCCGCGCCCGCCGCGATCCCGGCGAGGACCATGAGGTAGGTGAGCTGGTTCGGGGTGACCCGGGTGGTCACCAGGTGCCGGGTGATCCGCAGCGAGATCTCCCGCATGTACAGGCGCCCGGCCCAGTGCTCGCCGCTGCGCCGGTCCTTCAGGCCCGCGGGGTGGACGACCGGGCGCAGTTCAGCTACTGATGGTTTTGGCATAGTCGGCGTATGCGTCCCTGATCGCTTCGGTGGACAGGTCCAGGTGTTCCAGGATCGTGTAGCGCCCGGGGCGGGTCTGCGGCGCGTACTCCACGGCCGCGACGAACTCCTCCTCGGAGAAGCCGATTTCACCGGGCAGCACCGGCAGCCCGTGGCGCCGCAGCACCTTCGCCATCAGTCGCGACTCCTCCACGGCGCCGCGCAGGAACATCGCGAAGGCGGCGCCGAGGCCGCACTGCTCGCCGTGGGCGGCCGCCCGCTGCGGGTAGAGCAGGTCGAAGGCGTGGCTGATCTCGTGGCAGGCGCCCGACGACGGCCGGCTGTCGCCGCTGATCGACATGGCGATGCCGGACAGCACCAGGCCCTCGGCCAGGGTGGTCAGGAACGCGTCGTCGCGGATGGTGCCCGGGTGGCGCAGCACCGCCTCGCCGGCGCCGCGGGCCATCGCGGCGGCCAGGCCGTCGACCGGCTCGCCGGTCTCGCGGTGCGACAGCTCCCAGTCCGCGATGGCGGACAGGTTGGAGATGGCGTCGCCGATGCCGGAGCGCACATAGCGATCCGGGGCCTGGTGGATCACGTCCAGGTCGATGACCAGCGCGATCGGGGTGGGCACGCCGTAGGAGCCGCGGCCGTTGTCGTTGTCCAGGGTGGACACCGGCGAGCAGATGCCGTCGTGGGAGAGGTTGGTGGCCACCGCCACCATGGGCAGCCCGACCCGGGCCGCCGCGTACTTCGCCACGTCGATGATCTTGCCGCCGCCCAGGCCCACCACCGCGTCGTACCGCTTGCCGCGCATCGCGTCGGCCAGCTTGACGGCCGCGTCGATGGTGCCGCCGTCGACCGGGTACCAGTCGGCGCCGGGCAGCTCGGGGGCGAGCCGGTCGCGCAGCTGGCGGCCCGAACCGCCGCTTATGGCGAAGGCCAGCTTGCCGGAGCTGGAGATCCGCTGGTCGGCGAGGAGCCCGGCCAGGTCGCCGACCGCGCCGCCGCTGATGTCGACGACGACCGGCGAGGGGATCAGCCGGGTCAGTACTGGCACGCGATCTCCCGGGCGCGGTTGAGGTCGTCGTGGTTGTCGATCTCGACCCAGGCGACCTCGCCGATGGGCGCGGTGTCCACCTGGAAGCCGCGGTCGACCAGCTCCTGGTAGCCGTCCTCGTAGTACAGCTGCGGGTCGCGCTCGTAGGTGGCCTTCAGCGCGTCGGCCAGCGCCGCGGCGGCCTCCGGCTCGATCAGGGTGACGCCGATGTACTCGCCGGTGGCGTCGGAGGGGTCCATCAGCTTGGTGATGCGCCGCACGCCGGCCGCGGGGTCGGCGACGACCTTCATCTCCTCCTCGGCGAGCTTCTTCACCGTGTCGAGGGCGAGGATGATCTTCTTGTCGCCGCCGCGGGCCGCCAGCAGGGTCCGCTCGACGGAGGCGGGGTGCACGGTGTCGCCGTTGGCGAGGATGACGCCCTCGGCGAGGACGTCGCGGGCGCACCACAGGGAGTAGGCGTTGTTCCACTCCTCGGCCTTGTCGTTGCCGACCAGGTGGAGCTTGACGCCGTACTTCCGCTCCAGCTCCGCGCGGCGCTCCTCGACGGCCTCGCGGCGGTACCCGACGACGATGGCGGCCTCGTCCAGTCCCACCTCGGCGAAGTTCCCCAGCGTCAGGTCCAGGACGGTGGTGTCTCCGTCGACGGGCACCAGGGCCTTCGGCAGGGTGTCGGTGTAGGGGCGAAGACGCCGTCCGGCGCCGGCCGCCAGCACGAGGCCGATCATGTGGGTTCTCCTGTTTCGTCGTGTACCGCGGGTGCCGTGGCGGGACCCCGGAAGGGGGTGCTCCCGGTGGGCACCGTCGGCGCCGGGGGTGCGGCGAGAGCCGCGGGCGCGGTGGGGGAGGCCGCCTCGCGTGCGGGGACGGCGACCGTGACGGCGGCCGCGGGACCGCGACTGCCGGGCCGGCCGGACGCGGGGAGCGGGCCCCGCGGCGGCGCGTCGGTGCCGCCGCGCACGCGGTCCACCGTGTCACAGTGATGGTAGGTGACTGCTGCGATCTTGCCGAACGGGCCGATCCCGCCGGACCCGCCGGACACAGCCGACGGCCCGCGGGCGGGCACGGCGGCGGGCCGGCCGGCCGGCGCGCCGGGGCGTCCGGCGCCGCGGCGGCGCGGATCGTCCTCCAGGGGCGCGCCGGTGGTCGGCGGACCGGTGAGGATGGCGGTCGACAGACGAACTCACTCCCTGACAGCGACCCGGCACAGCGGTGAAGGAACGGTCCCGAACGGCTGCCCCCGGCCGGGCGGGCTCGACCGCTGAGGCTATCGGATCCCGGAAGGGACCGTTCACCGCACGTTCACTGGTGCACGGTGGCGGCAGGCTCATGACACCCTCCCGGGTCTCATCGTCCCAGGTCACCGCTAATGACAACGGTCACCAGTGGCGAGTTGCCCGGCCGGGGCGAGCGGTGGTGCACTGGGCCGGGCCGGCGTACGCCCGCCCACGGCGACGAAGACCGGCGAACACGACATCGCGGGTGGAAAGGGGAGCCCATGGGCGCGGGGCACGGCCACTCCCACGGCCACACGCACACCGGCGGCCCGCCCCCGACCGGGACGGCGGCCGCCGCCTACCGGGGGCAGCTGCGCATCACCCTCGGCATCACGCTGACCGTCCTGCTGCTGGAGATCGCCGGTACCGCGATCACCGGCTCGCTGGCGCTGCTGGCGGACGCCGGGCACCTGGCCACCGACGCCGTCGGGGTCTCCATGGCCCTGCTGGCCATCCACTTCGCCAACCGCCCGGCCAGCCCCCGCCGCACCTACGGCTACGCGCGCGCCGAGATCCTGGCGGCGCTGCTCAACTGCGTGCTGCTGCTCGGGGTGGGCGGCTACATCCTCTACGAGGCCGTCCGGCGGCTGATCAGCCCCACCGACGTCCCCGGCGGCCCGACCATCGTGTTCGGCCTGATCGGTGTCATCGCGAATGTGATCTCGCTTTCCCTGCTGCTGCGCGGCCAGAAGGAGAGCCTGAACGTCCGGGGCGCCTTCCTCGAGGTGCTGTCCGACGCGCTCGGCTCGCTGGCCGTGGTGATCGCCGCCCTGGTCATCATGGCCACCGGCTGGCACCGCGCGGACCCGGTGGCCTCCCTGGTGATCGGCGCGATGATCGTGCCGCGCTCGGTCAAGCTGTTCCGCGAGGCGCTGGACGTGCTGCTGGAGGCCGCCCCCAAGAACGTCGACACCACTGAGGTCAGGGCCCACATCCTCGCCCTGCCGGGGGTGCGCGGGCTGCACGACCTGCACGTGTGGACCATCACCTCCGGGCTGCCGGTGCTCTCGGCGCACGTGGTCGTCGAGCCGGAGGCCCTGGACGCGGTGGGCAACGAGAAGCTGCTGCACGACCTGCAGAGCTGCCTGGGCGACCACTTCGACGTGGCCCACTGCACGTTCCAGCTGGAGCCCGGCGGGCACGCGGAGCACGAGGCGGGGCTGTGCCACTGAGCGGGACACCCGCTGGTGCCGCCGGTTCCGGGAGACCCGGTGGGGCAGACTAGGGCGTGTTTCTCGTGCCGCGTCGCGGCCTGGGCGGGACACGGGAGGCATGCCACGGGGACCCGTACACCGAGCGTGAAGGATGGCCCATGCCGATCAGTTCCGCCACCGATCGTCCCGGCGACCCCGCGGCCCGGCAGCCAGCCGGTGACACCGCGGAGCCGATCCTGCTGGAGCTGGTCGACGAGAGCGGCGTGACGGTCGGCACCGCGGAGAAGGTCTCCGCCCACCTGCCCCCCGGGCGGCTGCACCGGGCCTTCTCGGTCTTCCTCTTCGACGACGCCGGCCGGCTGCTGATGCAGCGCCGGGCGCTGGGCAAGTACCACTCCCCCGGCGTGTGGTCCAACACCTGCTGCGGCCACCCCTACCCCGGTGAGCCGCCCTTCGTCGCGGCCGCCCGGCGCACCGCCGAGGAGCTCGGCGTGGCCCCGGCGCTGCTGCGGGAGGCGGGCACCGTCCGCTACAACCACCCGGATCCGGCGTCCGGCCTGGTCGAGCAGGAGTACAACCACCTGTTCGTCGGCACCGTGCGCGCCGCGCCGCGGCCCGACCCCGAGGAGGTCGGCGAGACGCTCTTCGTGACCCCCGGCGAGCTGGCCGCGCTCCGCGAGCGGACCACGCTGTCCGCCTGGTTCGGCACCGTGCTGGACGCGGCGCTGCCGGCCGTGCGGGAGCTCACCGGTCCGGCGGCCGGCTGGTAGACGTTCCTCGTTACTCGACGACGTTACTCGACGACCGCCTCGACGATCCGCCGCCCGAGCAGCCCGGTGGCGATCAGCCCGAGCCCGTCGAAGATCAGGAACAGCGAGAAGAAGCTGCCGAGGACGTACAGGCTGCTGTGCGGCCAGTTGGCCAGCACCAGGATGCCCAGCAGCAGGTCGAGCAGCCCCTGCAGCAGCGTCCAGCCCAGCTGGGGCCCGCGCACCGCGACGCCGCCGCCGAGCCGGAAGATGCCGCCCGCCAGGAAGAGCAGGGCGGCGAACAGGGTGAGGCCGGCGGCCGTGGTCGTCGGCGCCTTGATCGCGACGATGCCGGCGGCCAGGTTGAGTGCCGCGATCACCAGGGCGGGCCAGACGTAGGTCGTCTTGCGGTACTGGATCGCGGAGACCAGCCCGACCACGCCGCCGATCAGCAGCAGCCAGCCGAACAGCAGCACCGTCGTCACCGTCGCCACGCCCACGTAGACCAGACCGACGACGCCGGCGAGCGTGAGGACGGCGCCCAGCACGGTCATCACGCCGAACCTGCGGGTGAGGCGATCGGCGGGCCGCTTCGGCTCACGGGAGCGTCGCATAGGGGGTCCCCTCACGTCGGTCGTCCCCTCTTCTCATAGGATGCCCGGTCCGGCGATCACGCAACCGAGGGGAGAGCCCGGTGGGAGAGCCCGCCCTGCTGCTGGAGGAACACGACGGCACCGCGACCGTCACCATCAGCAATCCGGCCAAGCGCAACGCCATGACGCTCGCGATGTGGCGCGAGCTGCCGGTGCTGCTCGGGCGGCTCGCCGCCGATCCGGCCGTCCGGGTACTGGTGCTGACCGGCGCGGCCGGGACGTTCTGCGCGGGCGCCGACATCTCCGGGCTGCTGGAGCCGGACGACGGCGACGGCGCCCAGCGGGCGGCCGTGGCGGCCGAGGAGGCGCTGGCCGCGTTCCCCAAGCCGACGATCGCGGCGATCCGCGGGGTGTGCGTCGGCGGCGGCTGCCAGCTGGCCGGCGCCTGCGACCTGCGTCTCGCGGAGCGCGGCACCCGCTTCGGGGTGACGCCCGCGAAGCTCGGCATCGTCTACCCGGCGTCGTCCACCCGCCGGCTGGTCTCGCTGGTGGGACCGGCGACCGCCAAGTACCTGCTGTTCTCGGCCGAGCTGATCGACGACGAGCGGGCGCTGCGGTCCGGGCTGGTCGACGAGCTGCTGCCGGCCGGGGAGTTGGACGCCCGGGTCGCCGCGCTGGCCGCGACCCTCGCCTCCCGCTCCCGGCTGACGCAGGCGGCCGCCAAGGAGTTCACGGCGATGGCGGTGGGCGGCGCGGCGGATCCGGAGCGGCTGGAGTACTGGGCGCGCGAGGCCGCCGCGAGCGAGGACCGGGCCGAGGGGGTGGCCGCCTTCCTGGAGCGCCGCCCGCCGAGGTTCACCTGGCAGCCGCGCTGAGCGGCGGTACCGGGCTTCCGGTTCTCAGCGGCCGGAGCGCGGATCGGCCGCCGGGCGTCCGGCCACGGCGACCTCGGCGGCCACCCGGCAGGGCCCGACCGGCAGCGCCGGGTGCCGCCCGAGCAGGACGATCCCGGCCACGATGGCGGCGAGCCCGGCGGCCTCCCAGGTCAGCGCGGAGGTGGTGACCTGGAGGCGGTCGCCGAGGAAGCCGACCCCGCAGGCTATGCCGGCCAGCGGCTGGGCGGCGGTCAGCGCGGGCAGCGAGGAGCGCAGCGGCGCGGTCTCGAAGGCGCTCTGCACCAGCATCAGCCCCGTCACCCCGAGCACGGCGACGGCGTACGGCTGCCACTGGACGAACAGCGCGGTCAGTCCGGCGCCGTGCACGAACTGACCGCAGATGCGGGTCAGCGCGTCCTGGAGCCCGTAGAGCAGCCCGGCCGCCAGGGCGAGCACCGCCGCCTCCGCGGAGGGCCGCAGCCGCCGGGCGAACCCGGTCAGCAGCAGCGCCGCGCCGAGGACGGTGCCCAGCAGCAGCCAGTGCCGCAGCGGGCCGGCCGGCGCGCCGCCGCCCGCCGGGCGTCCGGCCACGATGAACGCGGTCACGCCCAGGGCGAGTAACGCGACACCCGACCAGCCGTGCCGCCCGAGCGGCTGGCGGGTGAGGTGCCGGGAGAGCGCCATGGCGAACAGCAGGTTGGTGGCGGTCAGCGGCTCGACGAGGGAGACCTCGCCGCGCGCCAGCGCCAGCGCCCCCAGGACCTGCCCGGCGACCATCGCGGCGATGCCGAGCAGCCACTGCGGCATCCGCAGCAGGTCCAGCAGCAGACGGTAGGAGAGGAAGTCGGTCAGCGGGGCGTGTTGGGCCGCCCGCTGCTGGAGGACGAAGCCCACGCCCAGCGCGCAGGCGGCCCCCAGCCCGAGCAGGAACACCACCACGACGTCACCCTTCCGACACCCGACGGGCGCGCCGCGTGGGGCGCCGTCCCGGCGGTTGTGTCTGCCTGTGCGCACTGCCGACGATAGCGGCGGGCGCGGTGGGCGGCGACCGCCCGGCGGGTGGCCGGCGGCCGGGCCGCGGTCAGCCCCACTGGTCGAACGCGAGCTTGGCGACCAGGGCCACCACCACGACGAGCAGCGCGTACCGCACGAACGAGACGCCGCGCTTGAGGGCCATGCGGGCGCCCAGCATCCCGCCGGTGATGTTCCCCACGGCCATGCCCGCGCCCAGCAGCCAGATGATGTGGCCCTGGACGAGGAAGACGATCAGGGCGCCCAGGTTGGTGCCGACGTTGACGACCTTGGCCATCGCCGAGCCGTGCACGAAGTCCGCGCCGAGCACCAGCAGGAAGGTGATGATCAGGAAGGTGCCGGTCCCGGAGCCGATCACACCGTCGTAGAAGCCGATGCCCGCGCCGCTGGCGGTGGCGGCGACGACGGCCCGGCGGGGGCTGAGCCGGACGGAGGCGTGGGTGCGGCCGAAGTCGGGCCGCAGGGTGACGAACGCGCCGACCGCGAGCAGGACGGCCATGATCACCGGGCGGAAGATGTCCCCGGGCAGGGCGGTGGCCAGCAGCGCCCCGGCGCCGGCGGCCGGGGTGGCCACCGAGGCCGCCAGTCCGACGAACCGCCAGTCGACGTCGGTCTTGCGGGTGTAGGTGACGGCCGCCGAGGTGGTGCCGGTGATGGCGATCAGCTTGTTGGTGCCCAGCAGGGTGGCGGTGGGGATCGCGGGGAAGGCCACCAGCAGCGCGGGCATCTGGAGCAGCCCGCCGCCGCCGACCACGGCGTCGATCCAGCCCGCCGCGGCGGCCACCGGTATCAGGCGTATGACCTCTACGGCGTTCACCGGGCCGCGTCCCCGGCGACGTCCGGCCGGCCCTCGGTGACCCGGCCGTCGCGGACGGTCAGGCGCCGGCTGGTGTGCACCGCCCGCAGCATCCGGCGGTCGTGGGTGACCAGCAGCAGCGTGCCGGTGTACGACGCCAGCGCCGACTCCAGCTGCTCGATGGCGGGCAGGTCGAGGTGGTTCGTCGGCTCGTCGAGGACCAGCAGGTTCACCCCGCGGCCCTGGAGCAGCGCCAGCGCGGCGCGGGTCCGCTCGCCGGGCGAGAGGGTGGCGGCGGGCCGCAGCACATGGGCCGCCTTCAGGCCGAACTTGGCCAGAAGCGTACGCACGTCGGCGGGCGGCATCTCCGGTACGGCGGCCGAGAAGGCGTCCAGCAGCGTCTCGTCGCCGTAGAACAGCCCGCGGGCCTGGTCCACCTCGCCGACCACCACACCGGGGCCGAGCGACGCCGCGCCCGCGTCCAGCGGGAGGCGGCCGAGCAGCGCGGCGAGCAGCGTGGACTTCCCCGAGCCGTTGGGGCCGGTGACCGCGACCCGGTCCGCCCAGTCGATCTGCAGGTCCACCGGGCCCAGGCGGAAGTCGCCGCGCCGCACCTCGGCGCCGCGCAGGGTCGCCACCACCGCGCCGGAGCGCGGCGCCTGGGCGATCTCCATGCGCAGTTCCCACTCCTTGCGCGGCTCCTCGACGACGTCCAGGCGCTCGATCATGCGCTGGGTCTGGCGGGCCTTGGCGGCCTGCTTCTCGCTGGCCTCGGAGCGGAACTTGCGTCCGATCTTGTCGTTGTCGCTCGCCTTGCGCCGGGCGTTCTTGACGCCCTTGTCCATCCAGGCGCGCTGCATCTGGGCGCGGGCCTGCAGGCCGGACCGGGTGGCGGCGTACTCCTCGTACTCCTCGCGGGCGTGGCGGCGGGCCACCTCGCGCTCCTCCAGGTAGCCGCGGTAGCCGCCGCCGTAGGTGTTGACCTGCTGCTGGGCGAGGTCGAGTTCGACGACCCGGTCCACCGTGCGGGTCAGGAACTCGCGGTCGTGGCTGACCAGGACGGTGCCGGCGCGCAGCGAGACGACGAACTCCTCCAGCCGCTCCAGGCCGTCGAGGTCCAGGTCGTTGGTGGGCTCGTCCAGCAGGAAGACGTCGTACCGGCTCAGCAGCAGGGACGCCAGCCCGGCGCGGGCCGCCTGGCCGCCGGACAGCGAGGTCATCGGCTGGTCGAGGCCCACCCGCAGGCCGAGGCCGCCGGCGACCTCCTCGGCGCGGTCCTCCAGGTCGGCGCCGCCCAGGGCCAGCCAGCGCTCCAGGGCGGCGGCGTAGCGGTCGTCGGCGCCCGGCGCGCCGGTGACCAGGGCATCGGTGGCGGCGTCCAGCTCCCGCTGGGCGGCGGCGACCCCGGTGCGCCGCGCGAGGAAGGCCCGCACGCTCTCGCCCGCGCGCCGCTCCGGCTCCTGCGGCAGATGGCCGACGGTGGCGGTCGGCGGGCTCAGGCTCAGCGAGCCCTCCTCCGCCGGCTCGAGTCCGGCCAGCAGGCGCAGCAGGGTGGACTTCCCCGCGCCGTTGGGGCCGACCAGGCCGACGGTGTCGCCGGGGGCGACGACCAGGTCCAGGCCGGTGAACAGGAGGCGGTCGCCGTGTCCGGCGGCGAGGCCCTTGGCGACGAGAGTGGCACCCATAAGGGCCCAGATCCTACCGGCGGTGATCGGCGGGGCGCCGCTGACCGGCCACGCCGGGGACGCCGGGTCCGGCGCCGGCACCCCAGCCGGCGCTCCGGCGGGGTAGGCCGGTACCCGTTTCGGGTAGCCGAACAGGGCGGGGGCGAGGCGACCCGGTGGGAGATGAGCACCATGCGCACGGGGAGTGAGCCGGTGCAGGCACGCAGCGCCCTGCGCCTCCGCCTGGGGCTGACCGTGTGGGGCCTGGCCCTGGGGCTCGGCGGCCTGGGGGTCTCGCTGGCGCTGGGCGGGCCCGGCTGGGCGGCCGCCTTCGCCGCACTGGCGCTGATCGCCACGATCGACATGCTCGTGGTCATCCACCGCATCCATCAGGGTGCGCACTACCAGCCCGGCCGGGATGTGCCGCCGTACTTCCCGCCGGAGGACGAGCAGCGCGGCCGCCGCTGGTAGACGGCCGGCGGGGCGCCATTGACAGGGCGGTCCACCGCCGGTTGTCATGAGCACAAACAGGCGCGGCCGGGGCGCCGGCGGTGGCCGCCGGACCGGGGGCCGCCGGGCGAAGGGTGGGGCGGTGCCATGCGAGATGCGGCCCGCGTCCTGCGCGCCGGCCTGCTGGAGGACGCCCGTTCGGCGCTCGCCTCGCACGGTGGGGTGCTGCTGTGCGGGCCGGCCGGAATCGGCAAGTCGACCCTGATGGCCGCGCTGGAGACCGACGCCGCCGAGCGGGGCGCCACGGTGCTGCGGTGCTCGCCCGCCGAGGAGGACGCCCGGCTCCCGTTCGTCGGGCTGATCGACTTATTCGCCCCGGTGCCCGAGAGCTGCCTGGACGCCCTGCCGCCCGAGCCGGGCGCGGCGCTGCGGGCGGCACTGCTGCGCGGGCGGGAACCGGCGTCCGCGCAGAGCAGGCTGGCGGTGCGGGTCGCGGTGCTCGAGGTGCTGCGCTCGCTGGCGGAGCGCGGGCCGGTGCTGCTCGCCGTGGACGGGTTGCAGTGGCTGGACGGGCCCAGCGCGGAGGCCCTGGCCTTCGCGGCCCGGCGGATCGGCGGCGGCGTGCGGATGGCGGCCGCCGAACGGACCGCCGACGGCGACCAGCCCGAACGGCTGCGCTGCTGCCCGCCGGACACCGTGGAGCTGACCGTTCCGCCACTGGCCGACGACGAGGTCGCCCGGCTGGTGCGCGCCGGCACCCGTGCCCAGCTGCCGCCACCGGTGCTGCGGGCCATCCAGCGCACCGCCGCGGGCAATCCGCTGTACGCCCTCGAACTCGCCCGGGCCGCGCTGCGCGACGCCGGACCGGCCGCCCCCGGCCGCCCCCTGCCCGTACCGCCGCGGCTGCGCACCCTGCTGCTGGAGCGGGTGCGCACGCTGCCGGAACCGGCCCGCCGCACCCTGCTGGCCGCCTCCGCCGCCGCCCGGCCGACGCTGACCCTGCTGCGTTCCGCCGGGCTCGGGCACGCCGCGGCTGACCTGGCGGTGGCCGAACGCCTCGCCGTCGCCGCGGCCGACGCGGAGGGCACCGTCCGCTTCCACCATCCGCTGATCCGCGCCGCCGTCTACGCCGACGCCGACGAGCACTCCCGCCGCCGGGCGCACGCCCTGCTGGCCGCCGCGGTCACCGAACCCGTCGAGCAGGCCCGCCACCTGGCGCTGGCCAACCCGCACGAGGACGAGGCCACCGCGGCGACCCTGATGGCGGCGGCCGAGTCCGCCCGGCGGCGCGGCGCGCCCGGCGCCGCCGCCGAACTGGCGGCGCTGGCCGCCCGCCGCACGCCCGGCGACCGCCTCGACGAGCGCGCCGACCGGCTGCTGGCCGCCGCCGAGTACGCCTGCGACGCGGGCCGCCGCGAGGAGACCGAGCAGGCCGCGCGGTCGGTGCTGGCCGAGGCGCGGTCGGCGCGGCAACGGGTACGGGCCCGGCTGGTGCTCCTCCTCAACACCGGCCAGGCACTGGAGGGCGCCGGGGCGCTCATCGAGGAGGGGCTCGCGGACGCGGCCGGCGATCCGCGGCTCGAGGCCTGGTTGCACTACTGGGCGGCGGTGCGCGGTCTGCTGTGCGGGGAGTTGGACGACGCGGCGCGCCACGCGCGGCGGGCCGCGGAGCAGGCCGCCCGGGCCGGGGAGCGCGGTGCCCGGATCGGGGCGCTGTCCACGCTGGCCCGGGTGCGTTCGCTGGCCGGGGACCTGGCCGCCGGGCAGGCCGCGGTGGAGGAGGCGCTGGCCGAGGCCGGCGGCGCCTCGGGCGGCCCGGAGAGCTGGAGCCTGCTGCGGATGCGGGCGATCCTGGCGATGGACAGCGACCGGGTGACCGAGGCCCACGAGCAGGTCACCGGGCTGCTGCGGGGCATCGGCGAGCTGGCCGGCGTCGAGGAGACCATGGCCACCCTGGTCGCGCTGACCCGCGTTCAGGTGCGGCTGGGCCACTGCCGGGAGGCGCTGCGGACCGCGCGGCGCTGCACCCGCACCGTCGCCGAGGCCGGTCTGGAGGCCGCTCCGGCGCTGTACGCGGCGGCGCTCGCGGCGACCGTGGGCGGCACCGCGCGGGAGGCGGCGGAACTGGCCGAGCGGGCGGTGCGCGCCTCGGAGGCGGACGGCGACCGGCTCTTCCTGCTGCGCGCCCTGGCGGTGCTGGGCCAGGCGCACCTGCTCACCGGCGACCCCCGGGACGCGGCGCGGGCGGTCGAAGCACTCCAACGCGTCAAGGACATCGGCGCGGCGATGTGCGCCGCGGACCCGCCGTTGCTCCACTGGCACGGGGACCTGGCCGAGGCGCTGGTGATGCTGGGCGAGACGGACGCGGCCGGCCGGGTGCTCCGCGAGGCCCGGGAGCGGCTGACGGGGCATGTGCCCGGCAGCGTGCCGGCGGCGCTGGAGCGGGCCGCGGGGCTGCGGGCCGCCGCGCTGGGCGACGCCCGGGAGGGCGCCGGGTTGTTGCGGTCCTCCGCGACGCGGCTGCGCCGGCTGCCGCTGCCGGTGGAGCTGGTGCGCACGCTGATCGCGCTGGGCGCGGTGGAGCGGCGGGCCCGGCGCAGGACGGCGGCCCGGGCGGCGCTCGCGGAGGGGCTGCATCTGGCGACGTCGATCGGGGCGGCGCCGCTGGCCGTGCGCGCCGGCGAGGAGCTGGCCCGCCTGGACGCGGCCGAGCGGGGCGGACCGGGGCGGGAGTTGACGGCCGCCGAGGCGCGGATCGCCGAGCTGGTGGGCGGCGGGGCCACCAACCGGGAGGTCGCGGCGGAGCTGTTCATCAGCGTCAAGACGGTGGAGGGGACGCTGTCGCGGGTCTACCGCAAGATCGGGGTGCGGTCCCGTACCGCGCTGGCCCGGGCGATGGCCGCGCGGGGCGGCGCGGCGGTCATTCAGGGCTGAACCTCCCCAGAGGCCGCATAGCACCACGGCGTGGTGACGCTGTGTCAGGGCCCGCTCGTCGCCGCTTCCCGACCGTTCGTCGACGCGCCGCGACCGTTTGTCGCGCGAGCCTGACCGCTCGTCGCAGCGGCACATCTCCGCCTTGTGGAGGTGGGCGCCAATGTTGCTACCCTCGCCCGCGCGGTCCGGCGGACCCGCTCCCACCCTGTGTCATCCCCTGTGGCCGGGGCCCCGGGAGCCCTGTGACACGCCGGCCGCGCCCCCGTACTCACCGCTGGCGCGGCAGCGCGTCGCCGCCTGACAAGGAGCCGTTGCGCCCATGGACTTCCGGCTCAGGCCCGCGCGAAGACGACCGCCCGCGCTCCACGGCGGCTGACCGCCGCCGGCCGCGTCCGCCGCCCGCCGCCCGCCCGGGGCAACCGCCCCGGCACCGCGAGGCGGCCCCACCGACCCCTCCCCCGCGGCCCCCCACCCGCGTGGCATCTGTTCATCCTCAGCTCACGCACTACCAAAGGGAGTCCCATGAACCCTCGCGACCAACACCACGAGCGGCGCCGGGGGCGGGCGTCATGACGGCGGCAGCGACTCCGCCGTCCGCCGCCTCCGCGGACGTCGAGGGCTTCCGCAGGATGCAGGCCAGCTCCCCGATCCAGCAGCTGCGCGAGCGGCGCCGCCCGGTCCTGACCGTCACGGGCGCCCTGGTCGGCCTGTACCTGGTCAACGCGATCCTGGCCAACTGGGCGCCGGGCTTCATGGACGCCGGGCTGGTCGGCCCGGTCAACGTCGGCCTGCTGCTCGGCCTGGTGCAGGGGATCACGACCGTGTGGGCGGCCTGGTGGTACGGCCGCTACGCGCGCCGCCGGCTCGACCCGCTGGCCGAGCCGCTGCGGGACTCCATCGAGCAGTGGGAGGGCGACCGGTGAACCTCGCCTTCACTCTCGCGCAGACCGGCGCGCCGGTGCTGACGATGTTCAGCATCTTCGTCGCCTGCGCGCTGCTGCTGTCCATCTGGGTGACCTCCGACGGTTCCACCACCCGGGACTTCTACATCGGCGACCGCCGCCAGTCACCGGTCACCAGCGGTCTGGCGATGTTCGGCTGCTACGTCTCGGCGGCGACCCTGCTCGGCAGCCCCGGCCTGGTCGCGCTGTCCGGGTACGACGGCGTGCTGTACCTGCTGGGCACGTCGGTGACCTGGGTCATCGTGGTGCTGGTGGTGGCCGAGCCTTACCACAACACCGGGCGCTTCACCATCGGTGACACCCTGTCGCGCCGGCTGCGCCCGGGCCCGACGCACCTTGCCTCGGGCATCGCCACCGTCACGGTCTCCATGCTGTACCTGATCCTCCAGCTGGTCGGCGCGGGCGCGCTGGCCGCGCCGGTGCTGGGCATCTCCGGCGCCGGCGCCGAGCAGGCCGTCGTGGTGGCCCTGGGCATCCTGATGATCCTCTACGTGATCATCGGCGGTATGCGGGCGACGACGCTGGTGCAGGCCGCGAAGGCCGTCATCGTGCTCGGCGGCGGTGTGTACCTGGGCGTGTCCATGCTGTCCCGGTACGACTGGAGCGTCACCGACCTGCTCAACGCCGCCGTACACCACAGCGGCCTGGGCGAGAAGTTCCTCCGTCCTGGCCTGCGCTTCGGCACCAGCGGCACCGACCGGCTGGACTCGGTCAGCCTCCAGATCGGCATGCTGCTCGGCGCCGCGGGCCTGCCGCACGTGCTGGTGCGGCTGCGCACCGTCCGCAGCGGCCGGGACGCGCGGCGTTCGGCGCAGTGGGCCGCGGTCCTCACCGCGTTCTTCTGCCTGCTGGCGACGCTGCTGGGCTTCGGCGCGGTGGGCACGGTGGGCCGCAGCGCCATCGTGGCGGACAACGCCTCGGGCAACACCTCGATCCTGCTGCTGGCCGAGTCGATCGGCGGATCGGTTCTGCTGACCGTCATGTCCTGCGTGGCGTTCGCCACCATCCTCGCGGTCGTCGCGGGCATCACCCTGTCCGCCGCCACGTCCCTGGCGCACGACATCTACGGCGTCGTCATCAAGAAGGGCGGCGCCTCACAGGGCCGCGAGCTCACCGTGGCCCGCTCGTCGGTCTTCCTGTTCGGCCTGGCCGCCACCGGCCTGTCGCTGTTCGCCCAGAAGCTCAACATCGGCTTCCTGATGGGCCTGGCCTTCGCGCTCGCCGCGTCGGCGATCCTGCCCGCCCTGCTGTACTCGATGTACTGGAGGCGGTTCACCACCCGGGGCGCCACCTGGAGCATCTACGGCGGCCTGCTGTCCGCGCTGCTCCTGGTGCTCCTGTCCCCCGCGGTCTCCGGCAGCCCGACGGCGCTGTTCCCCGGCATGGACTTCGCGGTCTTCCCGCTGAAGAACCCGGGCCTGGTGTCGGTGCCGCTCGCGTTCGTCCTCGGCTGGCTGGGATCGGTCGGCGACCGGGACGAGGCCGGCGGCGCGGAGTTCGCGGAGACCGAGGTCCGTGCCCTGACCGGCGCGGGCGCCGGCCGCGTCTGACCCGCACGGCGCCGGGTGCGGGGCGGTCCTGCCCCGCACCCGGCGGCACAGGCGGAACCGCCCGGCCCGCGGCGGCCGGCCGGGCGGTTCTCAACCCGGACGCGCGAGGCGATTCTCATTCCGGGTGCACCGGACGTCCGGTGCCCAGTCCGGTGCCCAGCCCGGTGAGGAACTGGACGTTCACCGCGACGCTGCACGCCAGCGCCAGCACCGGCGCCGCACCCCACAGCGGCAGCCCCCACGCCAGAACGGCGCAGAACGCGGCGAACGAGAACGACCCCTGCACCACGCCCCGCAGGAAGTGCGCGGCGGCGGGCCCGCCCTGGGCGCGGTGGGTGAACACCGCGACCACCGCCCCGATCACCTGAAGCGGCGCCAGCAGCCCGGCCATGCGCGGCCCGAGCTCCCCGGCCACCGCGGTGACCGCCAGGACCATCCCCGCCGTGCACACCATCCGCAGCGGCAGATCCCACCAGGCCGCCGGACCGGTGCCCCGCCCCGGCGTCCCGCCCGGCCACCGGCGCAGCATCACCGGCAGCACCACGGCCACCACCGCCAGCGCCCCGGCGACCGGCAGACGGACCGGTGACAGGGCCACCGTGCACACCGCGAACGCCGCCAGGCCCGCCCCGAGCGCCACCGGCCAGCCCCGGCGCCGGGCCACCACCGCGTAGCACAGGCAGAACACGCACCCGGAGAGCAGGCCGAGCAGCATCCCGGCGGCCGTCCGGGCGGCGAACTCCCGCCCGTGCTCGGCCAGCAGGATCACCAGGATCGGTCCCGACGTCAGCGGCAGCCCGGTCAGCCGGCCGCCCACCGCGTGCCCCCACCGCCGCTGCACGGCCGTCGCCGCCGCCACCAGCAGCGGCGCGAGGCACACCCGAAGCACCGTCACGTCCATGCCCCCGAGCCTGCCGCCCACGGCGCCGCGGATGGCACGATTCTTCCCGCACCCTGTCCGAATCGACCGCGGAAAGCGAGGCGATACCCGGATGTCAGCTCCGATATCGCGGCCGGCCGCCACCCGTCTGGACGCGATCGACCGCGCCCTGCTCACCCTGCTCGCCGCCGACGGCCGGGCCACCTACCACGACCTGGCCCGCCAGGTGCGGCTGAGCGCCAACGCCACCGCGGACCGGATCCGCCGCCTGCGCCGCGACGGGCTGCTGCGCGGCTACACCGCCGACATCGACCTGCGCCGGCTGGGGATGACGCTGTACGCGCTCACCAGCATCCGGCTGCGCGAGGGAGTGGACCGTCGGCGGTTCGAACAGGACCTCGCCGCCCTGCCGCAGGTGCTCTACGCCGCCCACACCACCGGCGCGTACGACTACGAGCTGCGCATCGGCTGCGGCAGCCCCGAGGAGTTGGAGGCGGTCGTCGACCGGTTGAAGGACCGCTGCGGCGTCCGGGAGGCCAACAGCCGCGTCGTCCTGGGCGAGGTGGAACTCGACCCGCTGCGTGTCCTCGGCCCCGACTCGCCCTGATCCAATCCCGATTGACGGACAGTCATCGACCAGTGACGGAATCCACCCCTGGGCAAAGCCGCCGGGCGGATTATACCCTCCACATTTCCCGTCCTCGCGGCTTTTCATGGAATCGCCCGGCGGAGGCGGCGGCCGAAATCAGCCGATGTGCCGCTTCACCAGCTCCGCCAACACCCCGACGCGGCCCCCGAATGCGCGTTTTCGCTCGTTCCATCCGCTTGCTGCGCCCTCATCGGGAAAATGCGCATCGGCGTCGGCAGGTCACGGCCCGGAATCGACCTTCACCGAATCTTCGTGTAATCTCCGGCCGGTGTAACGCGCGACCTTCTGGGGGGAAGGGACTTTCGTGCAAGGTTTCCCAGGACCAGCGCGGACTATTCACGGAACGGGCGAGTGAACGTACTTCGACGGTTCTCGGGGGATCTGACGCGCAGGGCCTTTGCCGCACCCCAACGGATGCGCCGAAGCAAGGAGTCCAGGACATGACCACTCATGCGGCTTCCCTCGGCCGACGGCGGATCGGCCCCGCCGCGGGCCTTCTCACCGCCGTGCTGCTGGTGCTCGCGATAAGCGTGTTCCTCGCGCCGGACGCGTCCGCCGCGGCCCCCATACCGGGTTCGCCGCTGGACGCCCACGACAAGCAGATCCCGTACGACGGCGGTGTGCACAAAATCGCCAGGCTGGCCGCGATCATCGCCTATGTGCTGATGGTCGCCACCATCGTGCTGGGAGTGGTGCTCCGGCTGAGATTCCTGCAACGCTTCGTCAACCGGAACACCATGTACGGCGCCCACATGACGCTGGCCCTGTCCGCGCTGATCTTCGGCGCCATACACGGAGTGACGTTCCTTTATCAGCCCGTGTGGAACATCGGGATGCGGGAACTCACCCTGCCCTTCCTCGGCGGGGTGCAGCGGATCCCGGTCGGCTTCGGCATCCTCGGCACCGAACTGGGCATCGCGGTGGGCTGTTCCATCTGGCTCCAGCAACGGCTGGGCTACCGCCGCTGGTTGAGGTTCCATCAGCTCGCCTATGCCGCCTTCGGCCTGATCTGGCTGCACGTGTTCACGGTCCACCCGGAACCCCGGCACCTCAACGTGGTCGCGATCGGCATCGCGGCGGGCGCGGGCGCCTGCCTGTTCGCCTTCCTGATCCGCGCCCTGCCGTCCCGCTCCCGGCTGCGGCAGCGCGCCTTCGCCGCCGAGTCCGGAGCGGTGCGTTGACGGCCACGGAGGGCGTGCGTCCCTGGGCCGGGCAGGACGGCCGCCGGTACCCGCCGGCCGATCCCCCCGGATATCCGGACGCCGAGGGCGCGCAGCCGTACGACGCGTACCCGTACCCGGCGACAGAGCCCGGCGGCCGGTACACGGCACCGGTGTACGCCCGCCCGGCCGGCGGGGGCGGCTACTCCGCGATGGCCCAGGGCGCGGCGGCCACCTCGCCACCGGTGGCGTACGCCACGGACCACGCCACGG
>JBEHXI010000125.1:0-20061 GCA_048498775.1 Actinomycetota bacterium
GTCAAACCCGGCACTCCCGGCCAGCCGAGACCGTCCACCGGGTTCGGCCTCGGACTTTGTGCACAGCGCTGCATCGGCACGGCACCATCGGCAGCGACCTCACCTCGGCCTGCCCACCACCCGTTCACGATCTTGCTGCATGATGGAGGGGTGCTGGTCGGGGGGCTGAGCGAGGCGGAGACGTTGGTACGGGCGGCTTACGCCCGTGGGACGTGGGTGGACCTGCGCACCGGTGACGCGCAGGCCGACGATATGGGGCATGCCGGGGGCTGGGACGGGTCCCGCAGTGTGCGGGCCGAGGTGATCACGGGCCTGCTGCGCGGCGCCTACGATCCGCAGCCCGGCGTTACCCCCGCGTTGCGGCTGCGTGTGCGGATCACCGGACGGCTGGACCTGATGGGGACTGACGTGGGCGCACCACTGATATGCGAGCACTGCGTCTTCGACGAGGAACCGCGGTTCGTCGAGGCCCGCACACGCACCATCCGGCTGGTCGACAGCCGGATGCCGGGATTCAACGGCGCCCGGTTACGCGTTGACGGTCTGCTGTATCTCGGCGATTCGTCGATCGAGGGCACCTTGCGGCTGGACCGGGCCGTCGTCACCGGCGAGGTATCCCTGCGCGGCCTGAGCGTCGGGACAGACCCGCGCGGGGTGGCCGTGGCCGCGGACGCGCTGTGCGTCGAGGGGCCGCTGGAGTGCAACAGCGGCTTTCGGTCAACCGGCTCCGTACGGCTGAGGGGCACACGGATCGGGAGCCTGTTCGATATTAGTGACGCGTCTTTCCACGCCATCGGCTCGCACGCGCTGCGCGCCGGCAACATCACGGTCGACGGGAACCTGCGTGCCGATCGGCTTGTCGTTGACGGCGGCGCCCGGCTCAGCAACGCGCGGGTGGGCGGCTATCTCAGCCTCAACGGCGCCCGGCTGAGCAATCCCGGCCGCACCGCATTGGCCGCCGGCGGCATCAGGATCGCCGGCGGTCTGTGGTGCGAGGACGGCTTCCAGGCCGAGGGCGAGGTCCGCCTGATCAGCGGCGAGTTCAGCGCCACCATGACCGGTGCGCGGTTGGCGCACCGCGGCGGCGTGGCCTTGCGGGCTGACCAGGCGGTGATCGGGGCCTTCAGCGGTGGAGGCTTGGCCGTGGACGGCGGCGAGGTGAGCTTCGCCCACGCCAGGATCGCCAGCCGGCTCACGCTCAGCGGTGCACGGCTGGACGCCGCAGCCGGCGAGGTCGCGCTGCGCGCCGACGGCATCACGGTGGAGGGTCTGCTGGACCTGGGCGGGCTGGAAGCGCAGGGAGAGATCAGCATGCGCACCGGCAGGCTTGGCGGCCGGATGATCGTGGACGGTGCCGTGCTCGACAATCCCGGCGGCGTGGCCCTGCGCCTGTCCGGCGCGCAGATCAACGGTGACCTGCTCTGCGACGGCCTGACCGCCCAGGGCACAGTGAAACTCACCGGCGCCTCGATCGGCTCCATCGTGTCCCTGACCACCATGCGGCTGAGCAACCCCGGCGACACAGCCCTAGACCTGGCCTCGCTGCAGGCCCCCCTGGTAGCGCTACAGCCCGCGCAGGCCGTCGAGGGCGCCGTAGACCTGCGCCACGCCCGGCTCGGCCGTCTCATCGACGATCCGGACTACTGGCCGCACACCCTGCTCCTTGACGGTCTGACCTACACCGCCCTCGAACCGAGTCTGCCGGCCGGGGCCCGCTTGGAGTGGCTGCGCCGCGACCCCGGCGGTTTCCAGCCCGGTCCCTACGAGCAACTCGCCGCCCACTACACGGCCACCGGCCGGCCGGATCAGGCCCGCCGGGTGCTGCTTGCCAAGGAACGCCGTCACCGCAGCACCATGGCCCCTATCGGCCGCATCTGGAGTCTGCTGCAGGACATCACCGTCGCCTACGGCTACCAGCCCTGGCGGGCCGCGCTCTGGCTCCTCGCCCTCCTCGCCGGCGGCAGCCTGCTGTATCACCGGTATCCGCCACCTGCGCTCAGCCCGGGTGGTGCTCCCCACTTCAACGCCGTCGTCTACGCCCTCGACCTGCTGCTTCCCCTCGTCGACCTCGGCCAGAAGCATGCCTTCAACCCGGCCGGCGTCATGCAGTGGTTCTCCTACGTCCTCGTCGCCGCAGGCTGGGTCCTCGCCACCACCATCGCCGCCGGCGTCGCCCGGGTCATCAGGCGCGGCTGACACAACGACAAAGCATGCCGGGGCGTGTTGCCCCGCTGCCCGCTGCCCGCTCCCCGCGACGCTAAGTGATCTTTTCGTTGATGCAATTGGAGCCTTCTGAAATCGCATTGACTGGGGTGGTGTCGCAGCTCTAGAGTGCTGCTATTCGATGTAGCTGCAATGGCATTGGAGTGTTGGGGGCGTGTACCTGACGACGGGGCAGGTGGCCCAGGTCCTGGGTGTTTCCATTCCGACGGTGAGGCAGTTGATCGCCTCGGGGGCGGTGCCCGGCATAGCGGCGGGAGGTCGCCAGGTCTTCCCGCTGGCGGCTGTGCAGGCCATGACCCGGCTTCCGGCCGCCCCGCTCACGGCCCTGCCCGGCCCGGAAGTCGCCGTCTTGCGGGTCGACACGGCAACGCCGGTCGACGAGGACGGCCGCCGCTGGATCGGCTACAGCGCCAGGCTCACCCAGGACGAGCTGCTCCCAGCGCTGCGGGGCTGGTGGCGGTGCGATCCCGCCCGGGTGGCGGCCGGGGGCATCCTGCCCGTCACGTTCGGCGGCTTCGTCGTCGCTGTACTGACCAACCTGGGCACCACCGACAGCGACGGTGTGCAGCGCTACACCCGCTACCGCTTCACCCAGGCCCGCCTGGCGGGCTACGTCACCGACCTGACCAACCCGGTCAACGCCACCACCCCGGATCCCGCCGACGCCGCAGGGCTCCGCTACGCATCCCTGCTGCTGGGGACACGCCTGGTGTCCCAATCCGGCGGTCCCATTGCCTACGTCCGCACCGGCGCCGCAGCCGCGACGACAAGCAGCCAAGTACAGGAAGGAGGGTCGTGATGGACGCCAAGGCCTACACCGCCGCACTGGCCGGCCTGCGCGGCGTGCGCGACGAGATCAAGGCCCTGCGCAGGGACCTGGAGCGCCTGGAAGCCCAGCGGGACAAGACGGTCAAAGAGCTCGGTGGCTACGACAAGGCCAAGGCGGACCGGATCGCTCCCGCGGCCGGTCTGAGCGTGGTCGACGTCGTGGCCCTGGTCCCGCACCTCGGTCCCAAGCCTCCGGCCCCCGACGGGCAGCAATCGGCAACTGTTCAGGCCGTCGCAGTGGCGCCCAGCCAGCCCGGCGCCCTGGCGCCGGACCTCAGCCGCACGCCTATTGCGTCCGCACCCGTCGAATCCACCGCGCCGCAGGGGGAGACGGTGGATGCCGCCGACCCCGGCCGGGAGCTCGCGCCTGAGCCTGTCCCCGCGCAGCCGCCCGCCGATGCCCAGCCTGCCCCTCCCGCAGCCGTAACGGCCGGGGAGGTCCGCGCTCTGCCCTCAATCCCGCCGGGTGACGCGGGTGACCGGTGGGTCACGGTGGCGCCCAACCTGGCCTCCACCCGGCCGACGTTCACCCAGCAGCCGCGGCAGATGGCCTTCCTCGATACGAATGCCGGCGTGCTGGTCTGGCGAGACCAGACCGTGCGCTTGGAGTTGGGGGCGGCGAGCGTGGCGGAGATCCTCACCGCCGTCTACGCCACCGTGCCGGCCTCGGTGGAACGGGTCTACATCACCGCCGGTGACCCGTGGCATCGCGACGCCGACCGGTACCCGTTCCTGCGGGACGCGGTCGCAGCGTGGCTGAACGCCCCTTTGCCCGAGGGCTGGACGGTGGAATCCTCCCGGGGCAAGGACCGGCTGGCCGGGCACCTGGTGCACCCGCGCAACCCGGTCGGCCGCTGGCAGCGCGGTGACCAGCACACGGAGATCCGGTCGGTGGGGGAGTGGTTCGACCCGGCCGGCGCCGACCCGGCCACCGTCCGCGACGCCTTCGTGCTGCTGTGGAAGGCGCTACACCGGCACTGGAGCGACGTGGTGCTGATGGGCTCCCCATCGCAGACCGGCCGGGACCTGTGGTCGCGCACCATCCCGGCCAAATCCGGCTCCAAGTGGGCCGAGGGCTACCCGGTGATGTCGGAGGAGATCCGCGGCCTGCTGCACGCCACCGCCGGGCAGGGCCGCACCGAACTGTTCCTTCCGCCCCGGGTGCCGGAGAAGCTGCCGCAGCTGGTCGAGCTGGACCGCACCTTCGCCTACGCCAAGCACACCTGGGCTTCCGGCGTGGGCGCACCGCGCCGGATCACTGCCCAGACCTTCGCCGCCATGAGCGAGAAGGAACAGACGAACGCGCTGTTCGCCCCCTCGCACTGGCATATCCGCGTGACCGTCCCCGACGACTGGGACCACGTCGGGCTCCTGCCGGCGCCGGCGGCGGGGGATCGGGCCTGGTGCTACCCGGCCGAACCCGGCCGCACCTTCACCACCTGGGCTGGCGGCGCCGAGGTCAATCTCGCCCTGCGCAACCCCCTCGCACCCTGGCGAATCGAAATCCTCGACGGACTGCTGTGGGAATCCGGCACCCCGCTGCGTGAATGGTCCACCCGCATCAAAGACGCCTGGTCCTCCCTGCAGGCCATCGCCGCCACCCATGGCGAGGAGCAGCAGCGCCTCGCCGCCCACCTCGCCTCGCGCGCGGTGCGCTCCATCCTGCTGTACGGCATCGGCGGCTTCGCGCAGCGCCCGCGTATCACCACGGCGTCGACCCCTGTCGGCCGGGAGGCTGACATTCCGCCCGGTGCCGAGATCGTCGGCACCGACGGGCAGACGATCACCTGGCAGCGCTCGGCAGGGTTCTCCCGCGACCCGTACGCCCACCCGGAATGGGCCGCGGGCGTCTGGTCCGGCGCCCGCGCCGCGCTGCTGTCGACGAAGATGCGCGAGGACGACGTGCACGTTGGTGCCCTTCACCTGCCGCCCGGCAGCATCATCGCCTTCCGCACCGACGCCATCTACACCACCGCCGACGCCCGCTGGCCCTACCACGGGCAGCCCGGCGACTACCTACTCAAGGGCCGCCTGCCCGGCCCGATCACCGGACCACGCACCGAGGAGGAACTGCTGTCCCTGCAGGCCCTCGGCCGTGCGCACCTCGCTGAACAGGAGGCAGGCCGGTGACTCTGCGCAGGCGCAAGGCGACCAGCGGCCGCCGGCGGGGCGGGCGGCCTCAGCAGAATGAGGCCGCCCGCCTGACCCAAGTCTTGCTCGACGCCGGCTACACCAAGAAGGACGTCGGCGAGATCATCGGCCGCGACTCCTCCCTGGTCACCCAGTTCTTCACTAAGAACAAAGGCGCCTCTTTCGTCGAAGCCCTGCGCTACGCGGTCCAGGAGATGCAGGTCGGCACCGCCACCAGCCTCGACGACCTCAAAGCGGTCGCTCGCCCCTACGTCAGCCGCCGTCGCACCAAGGTCGGCAAGACCGCCCGGGTGCGCACCAAGGACGTCGTCGCCACCCCCGGGCACTCCACCATGGCCCGGGCCGCCAAGCAGCACATCGCCTCCGGCGCCTCCCGGCTGCGACCGGTCGTGACCGATGCCGCCACGGTCGGCGGGCGCATCGCCTTCACCGTCCGGGCTAAGAAGCGCGACTTCGTCTACAGCGCCGGCCGCAAGGTCGACTCACCCGGCGTGCGCCGCAACGTCGTCCAGCGTCCGGACAGCACCGAGGAGCGCGCCTACGGCAACAGCGCCGGGCCTGGCCAGGGAGAGGCCGGCTTCGATGCTCGCGAGTGGCAGCAGCGCGTCGACGCCCACGGCGGCGACGTGGCAGCCGCCATCCGCGCCTGGCTGATCGACACCGGCCGCCTACGCCCGGACGCGCGGATCACCCACCTGGAAGTCCGCGGCTGGAAACCCCGGAGCTGATAGCAACATCCAGTCAGGCGCCCGCGTGGGCCTGGGGTCAGTGGGTGAAAGCGCCGCTGCAAAAGGTGTCGTCGTGGGCGAGGGTTCGGTAGGTGACGCCTTCCCAGCCGTTGAGTCGGTGAGCGAGGCGGGTTGCGGCTTCGTCTGCCAGGTAGGCGCGGACGAGTTCCTTGCCGCCTGTGACGAGGGTTCGTGTCAGGTGCTGGCAGATGTTTGTGCACGGTGTGATTGGCCTGCACGGCGAACAGTTCAGCAAGCCCGAACAGTCTAAAGTGATGGCGGGTCCGGTCAGCGAGGAGTGAGCTGTCCCGGGTTTCGTAGAGTCCGGTGATCTTGTTTCAGGCGGACTGTTGGGTGGCTTTCTGTTGTCGCCACCAGTCGCGTTCGTACTCGGCGGGCGGTACGTAGTCGAGGGCGGAGTGGAGCCGTTCCTCGTTGTACCAGGTGACCCACTGGAAGATCGCCCGCTCGACCTGGTCGAAGCCGGTCCAGGGGCCTTGCATCTCGATCAGTTCGGCCTTGAAGGTGCCGTTCAGCGCCTCGGCCATCGCGTTGTCATACGAGTCCGCGACCGAGCCGACGGAGGCCGCGGCCCCGATTTCGGCGAGCCGGTCGGTATAGCGAATCGACACGTATTGCGACCCTCTGTCGCTGTGATGGATCAGCCCGGAGTCCTTCTTGATCCGTCTCCTCCACAGGGCCATCTCCAGCGCCTCCAACGGCAGTTCGGTCCGCATGTGGTTGGCGACCTGCCAGCCGACGATCATCCGGGAGAACACGTCCAGGACGAACGCCACATACACCCAGCCCGTCCAAGTGCGGACATACGTCATGTCCGCCACCCACAGCTGGTCCGGCCGGGATGCGGTGAAGTCGCGGTCGACCAGGTCCGGCGGGCGGGGTGCCGACGGCTCAGGCACGGTGGTCCGCCGCCGCTGACCGCGGATGACGCCCTCCAGGCCCAGCTCGTCCATCAACCGCTCGACGGTGCAGCGGGCCACCTGCACACCCTTGCGCTTGAGCGCGCGGGTGATCCGGCGGACGCCGTAGGTGCCGCCGGACTCGGCATGGACCTGTTCGATCAGCGGCATGAGCTGCTCGTCACGCAGCCGGCGGGCCGACTTCGGCCGGTTCTTGCGCGCGTAATACGCCGACTCCGACAGCCCCAGCACCCGGCAGGCGAACCCGACCCCGAGGCCCTTGTCCCTGAGGTGCTCGATCACCTGGTCGGCCTCGTCCGGGGACGGTCGAGTTCCGCCGCAAAAAACGCGCTCGCGGCCTTCAGAATCTCGTTCGCCCGCCTCAACTCCGCGTTCTCACGGCGGAGTTGCCTCAGTTCTTCCTGCTCTGCGGTGGTCAGCCGGTCATCGCGTTCGCCGGCGTCCGCCTCAGCCTGGCGCACCCACCCGCGGAGGGCCTCCTTGTGGATGCCCAGGTCCTTCGCGACGTGCGCGATCGGACGGCCGGTGGTGCGGACCTCGCGGACGGCCCGCTCGCGGAGCTCGTCCGGGTACTTACGTGGTGCTGGCACTGCTCGTGGTTCTCCTTCGGGCCAGGATCATAAGCCTGGCTTCAGGGACTCCACCAAACCGGGGTCAGCTCACTGCCGCGGTCAGCAGCTTCTTCATCACCGACTTGCCCGAGCCCAGGTCGCCGACCACGCCGACCGAGGCCGAGGCGTTGCGCTGAGGGGCATCGGCGACGTTGAGCAGGACCGGTCGGATGGTGCCGCAGTCCAGATCCACGCCGATCATCAGCCCGGTCGGGTCGCCCATGCTGGTCGCCGTGAACGCCCCCGACATCGCCCAGTCCTCGCTCAGCTGGTGCTGGGTGAACTCCCGCACCACGCCCGGCCGGGCCGCGGCAGGCAGACCGAGGACGAACAGCTGTTCTTGCATGCCGTGCGGTCGCACCGCCCGGTAGTCGGCGCCGGACAGCAGCGCGGCCAGCGCCCGGGCCCGCGCATCGCAGGTCGCCGCGTCCGGGCCCCAGACGGTCAGCACGGTCACCGACTGGACCTCGACCTCCACGCTTGTGCGGGACAGCCGCGCGTCCATCTCGCTCAACGCCCCCGCCGCGTCCGGCAGGGACTGGGGCATGCCGGTGGGCTGGGCGCCGTACTGCTCGGCCTGGTCCAGCAACTCCTTCTTCTTGCGCCGCACCGACTCCTTGGCCTTCTGCGCGGGCACCACCTGCAGATCGACGGTGAAGTCCACGGGAAAGTCCAGGGATTCCAGCTGGGCGAGCAGGTCGGCACCCTCCGCCGACAACGTCGGCGGAAGCTCGGCCAGCGCGAGATGGGCCTGGTAGCCGGTGCCTTCCTCGCACTCAACCTGCAGCCAACGCCGCAGCAGCGGCGAGGCGCCGTCCTTGCGCCACCACGGCTTTCCGCCAGGCGACCGGCCGGATGTGCGCGCCCGCGCCGCGACGGCCTCGGCAGCCTGCTCGCCCCAGTCCTGCGGGCGCCCACCCTCCGCCAGGCGCACCTGCCCCAGGTCGGCGTACGAAGGAGACCGCAAGTGGCCGCCGCTCACCCGGCCCCCGTACAAAGGGGAGGCTTCGGCGTCGGCCAGCAGCGGCTCGCTCAACCCGCGGCGCACCGCGTGCTGAACCATCCAGACGATCTCGGCCGGGGACGCGGGGCACAGCGCGAGGCCCCCGCCGAGAGCCGCCTGCACCCGAGCGGCCTGCTCCTGATACTCGCTCACCTCCGTCGCCGGCACCAGAGCCGGTGCAAGCCCTAAGGCACCGGACAGCTCGGCCCACATCGCCCCGGCCGTCGCCGCGGCGTCGAACCGGCCGCTGGGGCAGGACAGCGGGACGGCCAGCCACAAAGTACGCCGGTGCATCTCGGCGCCCGCGAGTAAGTCCAAGGTCGCCGCGGTGGTCTGCGCCCAGGCCGGACGGCTTCGCCAGTCGACGCCGGCGACCATCTGTTCGGCGACCTCTGCGGGGTCGACCTGCGCGGCCAGCCCGAAGACCCGCGGAGCCCCGGGCAGCGATCGGACCAAAGCGGTGACCCGGCCGAGCAACTCGTCACGCACGCGGCCGGGAACGTAGCGGCCGCCGATCGGCTGGGCTCGTCAGATGGCCCACACGCTGCCAACGGACGACCAGACCAGGTGACCGGCAATGTGCCGAATGGGAACACGCATCACAACCCCCGGGAAGATTCGCCTGCCTGCGCGGTGCGCAGGAGCTGAGCAAGACCGCTGACCGGCGCAGACGGAGCCGCAACCTCCACCGGCGAGGCGGCCTGGCGGCGCCGCCTGAGCCGGATGGTCGCCCTCGCCGAGCGAGGACGCGGCACTGCGGCCGGCACCGCGGCGTCCAGTCCGGCCGAGGTGAAGGCCGGCTCGATGACGAACCAGCCATACAGGCTGGTGGGACGGCGATCCCGGGCGGTACGACCGGCGATCCGGCCCGCAGCCGGTTGCGCCAGAAGCAGGATCCAGCCCCAAGCGGCAGCGAAGGGGGACCTCTCGCTGATCTTCGCGCCCCGTACCGCCCAGACCGCCGCCCCCCACAAGGCGACCGGGATCGGGCCGAGCCACGACCACCAGTCGAATGTTTTGATCAACAGCAGCGCTCCGCCGCCGGCCACCACCAGCTGGGCCGGGGTGTAGGGGCCGAAGGGCACCACCCAGTCACCGAGTCGGCCGAGCACCCAGGGATGGCGGCGGGCTGCGGTATAGACGCGCGCAACGCGGGGCCGCGCGTTCTCGCTCATGCGGCGCCACCACGGCCGGACGCCGTGCCCGGCTCGTGGCCGGTCACGACGACGGTCACGGCGCCAGCGCCGCTCGCGGGGTGGTTGACCTCGTCGCTGAACAGATTCGCCAGCGTCGAGGGCGAGTTGTACAGGCCCAAAGCGATGACCAGGGCAATCAGCGCCCCGATCCCGGCCTTCAGGGAGACCTTGCGGACCACGGTGATCACGACGATCGCGGTGAGAGCGACCTGCAGCGCGCGATCCCCCCACGTCCCGAGCATCGTGATCCAGCTATTGCCGAGGTCCGCGAGCTTTCCCGCGAGGATGACCTGCACGTCACTCACCTCCCACAGGGCCGGAAGAAACGGCCGGCCTCGCCGGCGGGACCCGGGAACGGCCCTGCTGGGGTGCTCCGGCCTCCAGCGCGGTGACCTCCCACCGGCCGCTGCGGGCGGTCATGGTCAGCACGTAGACCAAAGGCCACTGGCTGCCCGCAGCGTCCTTGGCGATGGCATGGACCTGCACGCGTACCCGTGTCCCGTCGCCGGGGACCGGCCCGCCGGCGGCGTCGCTGTCCGCGGCCGCGGAGTCCACCGCCACCGACTGGTAGCCCGATCCGTTGACCGCGGCCAGCTGCGTACCGGGGGACAGATAGCGGGTGACGTCACCGACGCCTGCCAGGTACGCGTTCAGGAACTCGTTCACCGCGGACGCCAGCACGCTGTCGGACGCGATCGGGTTCTGGAACGGCGAGGCGGGCGGCCGGGCGGTGGCAGGGCCTGCGACTTCGGCCGGGGCAGAGGTAACCGTGAAGGATCCAGCGCCGGCGTCATCGTGCGCGACGACCGGCACGGCGAAGTACCGCACCACCGTCTGCCGGCCGCCAGCGGTCATTCCTGACCCACTCCCGCTGTCACGGACAGTGAACGTTACGGCGACGATGACCGACCACGAATCGCCCGAGAGCTGCGCACTGCGCAACGCCAGGATGCGCTCCGGCACGGTCTGCGCGGCGCCGTCGGCGCGCGTCGGGAGATCAACGCTGGGGGCGAGCGCATGGAGCGTTTGCGCATCCGGGCTGTCCGGCGAGGCGGCGTCACTGCGCAGCCACAGGTCGATGAAGAGCACCGCCACACCGGCCGGATCCGCGGTGCGCATCGCCGTCGGGGGCGCGGCCTTCGGCTGCGCAAGGGCAGCCGCGCCGCGCGGCAGCATGCACCAGGCCGCGAGCGCGAGGGGGCCGGTGGCCAGTGCCAGCCACACCCCAATCCGGGCCAGACAGATCCGGCGGCGGCTGGCCCGCAGTTCGCCGAGTGTGGCAGTGGGCGTGTGGAACTGGGAGTCAGCAGCGGCAGAGGGCCGCCGTGGGGTCTTGGTGGGCATCGCGGGGCTCCTGACGAGGAGGCGATCAGCTATTGCCCTTACAAAACCCGCCGCTACTCACCGATTTGCTCACCAGGAGAACCCGCATGCCGTAACGACTGCATAAATGGGAGCCTGGTGAGCTTTACGCCTCTGTGGTGAGTTGCCCGGGCCGCTCACCATGCCTGGTCAGGAGGCTAGAGGACGCCGAGCCGTCTCCTTCGTTGGCCTGCCAGGGCCCATGCTGGGAAACCTGCTCACCGTGGAATGGTGACCGCTCACCACGTATTTACGGGGGCTGATAGCGAACTCACCATGCTCGTCCGTGGAACTCACCATGGTGCGTCTTTCGGCCGTTGGGAACTCACCACGGCGGCGCCAGGATGCTCATGGAACTGGCAACCCTCGCCCAGGACGAAGAGCGTCCTGGAGGAGACGGGCTGCCGCGCCAGCCGGCTGGCGAACTGCTGCCGCCGTCCGTCCGGCCGCCGTACCGCGCTGTCGGTGGCGCCTGCGCAACGATTGCGCAGGCGCCACCGAGGCGGATTGCGTGTGCGCAACGGCGGCGCTGCCCCCTCGCGGCGGCCATTGCGCAATCCTGTTCGCAGGAGATGCGCAATCGGCTCGCAGGAGAGACGTCGCGGCCGCCGACGGGCGAGGGGATCACCAGGTGTGCGACTTTGGGCTCCAGCCTCGGTTACGGTCGCCGGCCCCCAGCGGAACTGTCCGCTGATCCTCCGCTCCAGCGCCGAGGCGCTCGCGGACTGTTACAGCGCGTAGCAGCGCAAGTGGCATCGTGTCCGGGCGGGCACCCGCTCGTTGGCCCCACAGGGTGCACCGAAAGGGTCCGGACGGTACCCCCGGCCGTCTGGGCCCTCACCCGACTCACCAGGACGCCGAGCAGGGATGTCCTTGCATGCCGGACGCCTACGAGGCCTTTGCCTGACCGACGTGCAAAAGGAGCAGGTCGAAAACCGGGCCGTCGGGTCGATTGCGGTACGGGCCGGCATACCGGTAGCCGAGGCGGCCGTACAGGTTCTGGCCGCGCTGGTTGGTCGGGAGGGCGAGCAGCGAGGCCCACTGCGGGTCGATCGCCTTCAGTAGCTCCGCATGCAGCCGGGAGCCGATGCCCTGTCCCTGCCATGGCGGGCGCACGGCGAGCTCGCACAGCCCCATCAACCGGCCGGTGCGGACCTGGTCGGGGATCTCCAGCTGAGGGCCGAACCAGTATTCGGGCGTGCAAGGGAACGCATAGCCGAAGCCGACGAGCATGCCCCCCGCGTAGGCGCCGACGAGGGTGAAGCCTTCGTATCTGAGGTGGCCGGCGATCTGACGGCGCAGCGCGTCGACCGACAGACCGTCGGTGGCGGCTCCCGGGTTGTCGACGAGCTCGGGATGGGCGTCGGCCCACACGTCGGCGAGGGCGTCGAGCAGCGGCGGGACCTGACCGGGCCCGTAGGTGCGGATCACGACGTCGGTACGGATGGGGCCGTTCACGCCCATCTCCTCCTTCAGCTCGCGCCGGTGGTGGTGCGGTACTCCTCCAGCCAGTCGGCGACCACGGGGACACGCGAGTGCCGCTGCAGCGCGCCCGCGACGTTATGCAGCGCCTGCAGCAGCCGGTCGGAGCGCACCTCGGGGAGGAAGGCCAGGACCCGGCCCGCAGCCTCGGCGGCAGCCTCGGGTTCGGGCCGGTCCCGCACAGCATGCTGAACGGCGACATCCGCGGTGTACAAGGCGCGGTTTCGGGCGAAGTGATCACCGTGCAGCAGGACGGCCTGCTCCGCGCCGGCTGCGGCGCGTTCGTGCTGGCCGAGGTCGGCCCGGCACAGCGCCTCCAGCCCGGCCAGTTCACCTGGGGAGAAGAACTCCAGCCAGTCCGGATCGGCGTCCTCGCGTGGGCCGTGGGCGTAGAACGTATGGGCCATGACGATGGCTCGGTCCGCGGCGGACCGGTCGCCCATCAGGGCCCAGCCGCTGGCTTCGCGCATGTAGAACAGGGCGAGCATGCGCGGTGATCCCAGGCCGCGGGCGACGCACTGCGCGCCCTGTGCGGCTGAGATCGCTTCCCTGGGGCGCCCGGAGGCTCTGGCGAGCAGGGCCAGACAGCCGAAGGCATGCGCCTCCAGGCCCGGGTCCTCAGCGATGCGCGCGGCGGCCAGCGCCTCGCCGTACAAGGACCGGGCGTCCCCGGCCCGGCCGGAGTCGTAGCTGAGCCACCCGGCAGCGATCCCGAGGAAGCCGGTGGCCGAGCGGAGCTTGCGACCGATGCGTTCGGTGTACGTGCCGCACTGCAGCCACTGGTAGGCGGTGTGCAGCGCTTCGGAGGCAGTTTGGCGCAGCGGGGCCGAGCCGTGGTCATGGTCGTGCTCGTAGATCGCCTGCACGGTCTGGTCGACGCTGCGCACCTCCCGGGCGCCAATCCGCCCCGCTGGCATACGGTCGCACTGGCCGAGCGGCAGGGCGAGCGCCGCGGAGTCGAGTAGGAACGCCCGCCGGCCCACGCCGCTGTCCTCCTTGCCCGGTTTCCGGGCGGCGGTTGGGGCCGGGGCGATCTGGAATCCCAGTTCGCTCATGGACCGGTCGGTCAGCCGGGTCAGGATGCGACGGTAGGGCGTCCGGGGGCAGGCGACGGTGCCGTCCTCCCACGCGGCGATCAGCCGGGGCGTACAGCCGACGTTCTCGCCCATCTCCTCGCCGGTCCGCGCGACCAGCTTGGCGAACTCCGGTCGGCTCATCTGATAGTCCTGCTCGCGTAACGCGCGCAGGACCAGGTTGGGCGAAGGACGTGGGGCGTCGCTGGCCATACGGGGCTCCGAACAGCTCGCATCACCGGGCGCGGCGAACTTACCGCACCCGCAGGCTCCAAGCCTCGCGCCCAGCGCGAACTCACTCCAAGGGGAGCCACTTACATCGTTCTTGCATCGCCGGAGTCTGTTTTCCGTCGGGTGCGCGCTGGTTGCGTGGGACGGTGCCACTGGAAGACGGCACCTGCCCGCGATGCACCACCGGAGACTGTGTGATGACCGCTTCCGTCCCTTCCCAGCATCCCGCTGGGAAGCCCACCACGCCGCTGGACCGGCTGCCCCCCGGCAACTGGGTCACCGCTCTGCCCAGCACCCCCACCCCATTGCCGGCAGGCCAGTACTGGGATGCGGTAAGGCTCGCTCCCGAGATCGCGCCCACGGTCTATCAGCACATGTGTACGATCACACAGGGCGGCCCCGGCCCAGTACTGGTCGACGCTCACGCTTACTGGCAGTACTGGCTGGTACGGCCGGGCGCCACAGCCTCTTGGAGGCTGCCGGGCGTGACCTGCCGCAGCACCGGCGGATTCGTCACCCTCGTACACGCTGCACGGACCGCCGGGCCCGGACCGCACTGGCTCATCCCGCCCTCTTCTGAGGGACGCCTCGCCCATGCCGCGCTGCTCCATTCCGTCATCCGCGCGGTGGTGGGTCCCTCGTGAACTCCCGGCCGGTCTGGTGCGGCAAGGGCAGGACCGTCCGCGTTCTGCGGCGTCTTCCCCGGAGGCCGCGGCGCCGCACCCAGTCGACAGAGGCCGGCCGGTGGGCCCGGCTGATCCTCGCCTTCTGTGCGGCGACCGTCGAAGCCCGTGCCAGCCGCCGGCCCTGGGGCCGGCCGGTGGGACGTGCTCACGCCTCGGCTGCATCCATCTGGGCGCGCGCCTGCTTGACGGCGCGCTCCCAGGTACGGGACGGCTCGTTGTGCTGCGCGGCGAGTTCGGCGGCAACGCCGCGGCGATAGCCCCCGATCTCCTTCAGGTAGGCCACGGCGGTGGCGATACGTGCTTCGACCTCCGAGCTGCGGCCGCGGGCGGGCTGCGCGCCAGGCTTGCGTCCGACATCGCCGGAGCCCTTACCACCCCGGCCTCGGGCGAACTCCTGCAGATCACCGCGGCGGAACGCCATGATCTGGCGGCCGCTGGGGCCCTCGACCGTCCCGACCGGCTTGGGGAAGTACTCCGGAAAGTCGGCCACGTACTTGCGGATCACTCCCGTGTCGGCGAAGTGGAACCAGGCGGAAGCCTGGTTGATGGAGATCCACTCGTCCGGGTCTCCGGCCCACAGCTCCTCGTCGACGGGCAGCAGCGAGGCCTTCTTCTGCTTCTCGTGCCAGGAGTAGAAGGTCTCGAACTGCTCCTCGTCGTAGTACTTGACACGGTCGATCGTCGCGACGACCTCCGGATGGCGGAACTCCTGCGGCTGCTCCAGGCGGTCGGCGTACCACTTGGCCGCGGTCGACCGGCCCGCGCCGGTGCGCTGCATGATCCAGTCGCGGTTGACGATGCCGCGGCCGGCGAGGGTCAGCCTGCGCGGCTGCAGGGGCTTGGTCGGCGTCTTGGTCATGGTGGCGGTCCTCCGTCGTCGGGTGCAGGTTGCTCGCCCAAGGGCCTGGGCGGCCTCTACACTGGGAGGCACTCCTTCCTTGGTGGGTTGGAGTACCGATGGCCGGCTGGACGTTCGGTCGGGGTTGCCGCTCCGGACCGACACCGCGAGGTGTTTCCTGCCGGCCATCATCGTTGTCTTCCACCCCCAAGGGTGGCGACAAATCCAATGATGCTCCCTGTGGGTGAGGGTCGTCAAGCCAGCACCTCCCCCGACTCCCCACCGGCGATCACAGACCAGTCAGCGCCGGCTGCATCACCCGGCGCTCCAGCGCCCGCCAGGCTCCGGCGAACTCCGGCCGGGCCTTGTCCACCACCACGGTCGGGGCGACCACATCGAACGCTTCTCGCGTCGGGTACTTCTCGCCGCGGCGCAGCTGCCACGCGCGCGGGATGCGGTGCTCGTCGACCTCCACCATCCCGCCCCGCTCGGCCGCCCGCCGCTCGAGCTCCCGCAGCGCATCGGCCCGGCTGCCGGCCACCGCGACGGTACGCACACTGCGCCACGCCGGGCCCTTCAGGTGCTCCTCACCGCGAGGCCACAGGATGCGCCGCACCTGGTACACCGACCAGCCTCCGGCAGCCTGGGCGCGGCGGAAGGCCGCCAGGGCTCCGGTGTTGCGGTCGGCGACGACGTGGCTGTGCAACGTGGTGGTGCCGAACAGGCGGCTGTTCGGGTTGAGCGCAAGCGCCACGTGCTCCAGCATCAGCACCTCGGCGGCCCGCTCGGGGAAGACTCGTAGCCGCTCCAGATGCCCCGGTAGCCCGCCTATGTTGCCCGGGAAGGGGCACTGGGCGCAGTAGGACTTCTTCCAGGTGACGCCGAACCGCCCGCGCAGCAGCGCTACGCAGTCGGCGGTGCCGTAGCCCCAGGTGATCAGCGGGTACTCCGGCACCCGGGTCGCCGAGGTATAGGTCTGGTCGCGCAGGACCCGATCTCCCTCGTCGGCATTGAAGCCCAGTACGTGCCGGTAGGGGAGCCCCTGCAGGTCCGCGGCGATGAACCTGTCAATCACACTGCCCTTGAATTTCACTGAGCAGGTCCTGCGGCCTCGGGCCACCATCGGCACGGTGCCGGAGAGGCGTAGCTCATCGCTCAGCCGCCAGGGCCCGGCCTTGTGAAGGCGAGTGGGGGAGCGGGAGTCGTCCAGGACCTCGATCCCGTCTACCTCGAAGGGGCCACCGCGGGCGACCTGGACCAGGCGGACCCCGTGCTCGCGCAGCAGCGGCAGGATGTGGCGCTGGGCGTCGGCAAGGGTGTCGTCCCACTCGTCGCCGGTCACCGCATGGACGACGATCATCCGGGCGGGGTCGTACCCGAGACCCTGATACATCGGCTGGGTGCGCGGGTCACCCAGCGCCAGCGCCAGAATCGTGGATGAATCACGGCCCAGGCCCCAGCTGACGATCACCGGTGGCGGGCCGTCGAAGCGGGGCGGCGAGGGCGGTTCCAGGCCGGGCAGGGCGAGGGCCTGGACGCCGGCGCGGGGTGTCGGCTTCATGAGGTGGTCGGTTCCTTCCTGAGGGGCGGGCGTCAGGTGAGTGCGAGTTGGCGCCAGCCGGGCGCGGCGCTGGTGATCCGTTGGCGCCAGGCGAGTGCGTAGCGCTGGCAGTTCGCGCAGGTCTTGGCGCGGTGGGTGCAGCCGGGCATGGGGGGCTTGCGTCGGGCTCCGGCGGACCAGGCCATAGAGTCGGCGGAAACGAGCAGGTGGCCGTAGTCGCTGACGCCCTGCGTCTTGACGCCGAAGCCGTGGAGCCGCAGGCCTTGGTCGGCGAAGGTGGTGACGATCGCACCGATCTCCGCGGTGGCCTGGCGGCGGCAGACGGAACCGAGTCCCACGACCGGTTCGGCGGACAGGTCGATGCCGGCGTCGGCGTACATCTGCGCGCAGCGTTCGTAGTCGGCCAGCCGCCACCCTTGCAGGACAGGGATGAACGGCAGGTCCGGGGCGATGCGTCGCAGGCGCAGGAAGTTGGTGACCGTGAACCGTTGGTGCTGCTCGATCGCGGCCGTCAGGCTGTCCGGTACGCCGGGTGCGATACCGCGAGCGGCCTTCGTACCGGTGAAGTGCTGGCCTTGGTGCAGACCGCCGAGGATCACCCACGGCTCGCACATCCAGTCCTGGGGCGCGGCCCACTCCAGCCGGCCGATAGCGTCGCGGTAGCGGCGGACTTCGGCGGCGTACTCCTCGGCGGTGGTCCGCCAGCGGCCGTAGTTCTTCAGCTCGGTGAATCCGCCGCTGTCCAGGGCCCACGGCGCCCGGGCCCGGGGGAAGGTCTTGCGGTTCCCCAGCCGGTTGCGGGAGATGAACAGCGGCACGCTGACTTCGCCGAGCCAGTGCGGCAGGTGGGTACCGAGATAGAACCTCACCGGGTCCTCCGAGCGGTGGGCGCACGTGAGGACCGTCAGCGGCGGCGGATGCCCTCGCGGGCCTGCGCGGCGCGGGCGAGGGCACGGTCGGCCCGGGCGGCCTTGTGGACCTTGTGCACCCACGTGGTGACCTCGGCGGCCAGGTCGCGCAGCTGCCGCATGCCGTCAGTGGCGGGCTGACCTGCCAGTCGGGCGTGTTCGGCTGCGATCTCCTGGGCTGCGTAGCCCAGGACATCGAGGAAGCCGCGGTGGCGCTCCATGCGGCTCCAGCTGCAACGGCCCCGGCCGGCCTCCTGCTCGATGACGACCAGCGAAACGGCGGGCCAGCCCATCGAGCCGTGCGGCGTCAGCACCAGGTCGAGCAGGCAGGTGACCTGCTCGTCATGCCACGGGGCGTAGGGGTAGGGCTGGTGTGGCGCGGGGATGCCCGGACCGGGCTTGTCGAGGTAGGCGGTGAAGGTCTCGGGGCGGGGCTCGGCTCCGCCCGCCCGGCGCAGGGTGGCGAGGTATCCGGCGATGCGGGGCATCTGCCAGGCCGGAGTGCCGAACGGGGCAGCGGGCATCGACCGCCCGAAACTGGTGACGTCGCCGTCGGGGGTGGTGATGGTGGCATGCAGGACGCACAGGGCGGGCCGGCGGGGGTCCATAGGCATGAGGGAGGTCCCTTCCATCGGGTGCCGCAGGGCGCGGCGGGGGTGGGTTGGAGGGCGCTGGCCCGGGGTTGCCGCCCCGGACCAGCGCGGAGAGGGGTTCAGTTCAGGCAGGGCAGGACGCGCTCGCCGAGCCAGCGGGCCGCGTTGACGCTGACCGCGTTGCCCGCCTGGAGGATCTGCTCGGTCTGGGTGCCGTGGACGATGTAGTCGGCCGGGAACCTCTGTGCCTGCATCAGCTCCCGGGTGGTGAACATCCGTAGGCGGCATTCGTCGACCGTTGGCGCCGGGCGGACCAGGGAGTGATGCTGCTTGGTGGCGATGGTGGTGAGCGGCTCCCCGGTGGTGCGGGCGGCGCCCTTGCGCCCCAGGGGGACGACCTGGGCGTGGTGGCGGCCCTTGGCGTTGAGGGCGGGGAGGGGGCCACTGGGGGAGACGGCGGTGCCATTGCGGCGGAACATCGCGATGAACGGGTCCGGGCCGAACTTCTCCAGCCCGGCCTGGACGCGCGCTCGGGTGGATGCCGCGTAGGGCTTGCCGTTGTCGGGCCGGCCGTCGCCGATGCGCTGGCCCTCGATGTCCCACTCGATGATCTCGCCGACGGGGCGGGCGATGGGTTCCAGGATCAGGTGGCCGCAGGCGCGGTTGGGGCAGCGGTAGTCGTAGTGCACGCCCCACTTGCCGATCTTGCGGCGGCGCGGGTTGCGCCAGACCTGCCGGGCCTTGACGAGCCCGCACTCCGGGCAGATCGCCTCCGGCCGCACCTCCAGGTCGGGCAGCGGGATGCCCTTGCGGGTGAAGACCACGTACAGCCTGTCTCGCAGCTGCGGGGCGAGGACGTTGTCACCGCCGCCCAGGTGGGCCGAGGACGCGCAGACGATTTGATGGTTGTAGTCGAGGATGTTCATCCCGCTCAGCCACCAGTCGAACAGTTCCCAGTCGGTGGCGAACTCGATGACGTTCTCGCAGAAGACGACGTCGTATCGGTGGACGTCGACGGCGGCGATGATGTCCAAAGCGGTGGCGCGGGTGCGCTCGAATGTCTCGGAGCTGGCGGCACCGTCCAGGTCGAGGGCGATCTGCCCGCGGGTGCGCTTCCTGCCACCACACGGGGCGATCTCGGTACAGATCGGGGAGCCCCACAGGACGCGGGTGCGCGGCAGGCGGCGCTTCTCGTAGTTGTTCAGGTCGACGCACAGGTGCTCGGCCAGGGGGTGGTTGGCCATGTGTGTGGCGATGCTGACCGGGTCGTGGTTGGCGGCCAGCTTGAGGATGTACCCGGTTTCCGTCAGGCCGGTCGAACTCCCGCCCGCCCCGCAGAACAGGTCGGTGAAGGACAGATCGTCCAAGGTCAGCGGCATCGCGGTGTTCTCCTGTTGGGTGGTGGGTTGGAGCCGACGGCCGGGATTGCCGTCCCGACCATCGGCGACACATCCAATGATACTCGACAATGGGCGGGTGAGTCAAGCCGCTTTGGCCCGCCGTCAGGCCGTCGACCAGCACCTACGGCTGGAATGCGCAGCCGCCGACAGTCCCCGACCGACAGCAACCCCAACTCGAGCTGTTCGTTCGGGTCGGCCTCCAGCTTCCGGCGCGGCGGCTGCGCCAGAGCAGCGCGTACCGCCGCC
>JBEHXI010000126.1:0-19985 GCA_048498775.1 Actinomycetota bacterium
CGAGGTCGGATGCACCGCGCCGGCCCTGCGGCGGTGCAGCAGCCACCCCGTCGGGACGGCATCGGGAAGGCGGCAGCAGCGGACCGAGCATCCGCGAGGCACGAGGATGTCGGGCGGTTGTACCGGTGTGCAGAGCACTCTGGAACCGGCGTGGTCCGCTCGCACAAGGCATCCTCGTCGTTGCGGACCAGCCGATCCGGCGCCGCTGATGGCCGGGCAAGGCGCGAAGCCGGTACCGGTCTGCGGGCAGGACAGCCGACGCAGCCCACGTATCGGCCACTGCAACGGCGCTTGCGGCTCGGGTGAGGTAGGGGGAGCGGGTCAAGTGGTGAGGGTCGCGACGAGCTTGCCCCGCACATGCCGGCCGGCCAGCTCGGTGAGCGCGGCGGGGACCTCGTCGAGCGCGACGGTCCGGGTGACCATCGGGTCGAGGCGGCGGTCGGCGGCCAGGGCCATCAGGTCGGCCAGCATGGCGGCGAGATCGGCGCGGGCCCGTTCGTCGCCGTGGGTGTAGGCGGCGCCAAGGGTGATCTCGTGGACGGTGGGCGCGAGGGAGAAGGCGGGGACCGCGTTCAGGTCGGGCCGGCCCGCGACGGCGGCGAGCCCGCCGCCGTGGGTGAGCAGCCGAAGGTTCGCGGTGGCGGAGTCGGAGCCGACGGTGTCGATCGCGGCGTCCACGCCGCGCCCGTCGGTCAGCTGTGCCACGCGGGCCGCCACGTCCTCGGTGCGGTAGTCGATGACCTCCGTCGCGCCGAGACCGAGCACATGACCGGTGTTGCGCGCGGAGGCGGTCGCGATCACCCGCGCCCCGCACAGCGCGGCGAGCTGCACGGCGAAGCCGCCCACCCCCCCCGCCCCGCCGGTGACCAGGACCGTGTTCCCTTTGTCGAGGCGGAGGCGGCGGATCACGGCCTGGTAGGCGGTCATGCCGGCGCACGGCAGGGCGGCGGCGCTCACCGCGTCGAGCCCGGGCGTGACGGGGGCGACCACGGCGCAGTCGGCGAGCGCGTACTCGGCGAGGCCGCCGGGGCGGCGCAGGTCCGTATGGCAGGCGACCCGCTGTCCGACGCGGATGCCGGTGGCATCCTCGCCGAGCGCGTCGACGATGCCCACGACGTCCAGGCCGAGGACGTGCGGCCAGGACCAGTCGGGGTGACCGGCCGCGGCCAGCCGGTAGTCGACCGGGTTCAGCCCGCATGCCTCCACCCGAATGCGCACCTGGCCGGGTGCGGGCTCGGGAACAGGCAGTCCGGCCGGGCGCAGGGTGTCGGGGTGTCCGGGGCGGTCGAGGACCAGTGCGTGCATCAGGGGTCTTTCGGGTCGTACGCGGGTGAGCGGGCCGTGGGCCGTGACGGGGGGATCGCCGGGCCCACGGCCCGCCCGGTTCTTGGGTCAGGCGCCGGTGTGGGCGCCGGCGATGTGGAAGTTGAAGTCGGCGTGGCCGAGCGTGCCCCACAGGCGCAGCCAGATCGGCAGCAGCATCTCCGTACCCCGCGCGGTGCCGATGTCGCCGAGGTCGATCACGCTCCCGGCGGGCCAGCCGAACTCGGCCAGGAGCTCGGTGACGAACTTCTTGGCGCCGGCGTCGTCGCCCGAGACGAAGACGTGGTGCGTCCCGGCCACGCGGGACGGCTCCACCATGACCGCCGTGTTCATGGTGTTGAGGGTCTTCACGACCTTGGCCTCGGGGAAGGCGCGCTGGATCTGCTCGCCGAGGCTGTCGGTGTTGACCGGGTTCAGCGTCGGAGGCATACCGGCGGAGAAGTCCAGCGGGTTGGCGATGTCGATGAGGACCTTGCCGGCCAGCCGGTCGCGGCCGGCCGCTTCGAGCACCTGCAGTGAGGCGGCGCCGGCCGTGGTGTTGACCACGGTCTCACCGAAGGCGGCGGCGTCCGCGAAGGACAGCAGACGCACCTGGGGGTGCCGGGTCAGCCACTGGGCGGCGGGCGGGTTGCCATAGGCGTCGGGGTCGGTACGGGCCAGGGTGGCCTCGGGGTCGCGGGTGCCGAGGACGACCTCGTGGCCGAGAGTGGCGAGCTTGCCGGCGATGGTCTGGCCGACGACGCCGGTGCCGAGGACTGCGTAACGCATCGGGGTGGTTCCTTCCGGGGAAATGGTGTCGGCGCACGTGTGCTCCGCCTCCTAAAACTAAACCGAGTGGTTCGGTATTCCAAATGGGCAGGCTGGCGGCATGCGAAGGACGGACCGCAGTCAGCGGCCGGGCGGGGTGGGCCGGCCCCGCTGCCCCGGCAGGCGGGCCGTGATCCTCGAGGCTGTGCCGGCTCTGCTCGCCGAGGTCTGCGTCGATGACTTCGATGCGGCCGGGGTGCCCCTGACCGGCTTCGGGCCAATGGCGGCTGAGTATCAGTCGGACCGTGAGGGTGGGCTGGCGGTGATGCTCGATACTGCAGGGCACACGCTCTGCATCTGCAGCCGAAAACTGGGCAGTGCTCCCGACCCCCCGCCTCCGTCAACCCGGCTACCAGCCGGATTCTCGCCGTCTTCGCCACTGCTCCGGACCGCTGCGGGGAAGAAGATGGACCAGGCGGCCCAGGTCACGGCGTGGCTGATCCACCTGTTGCCGAGATGGCAGTCGAGGGGAGTGGTGACCGGCGGATGTCGCTGCCGCCGGTCGCTGCGATGATCGGGTCGTGGGCACTGCGCGGCGTTCCGGTACGGCGGACGTGAGCCAGGAGACGGGCGTGGACCCGGGCGATGTCGGCCGTGTAGTCCCGTGATCACAATGGTCTCGCCGTGCTCGGCACGGTCCAGGATCGAGGCAGAGTTCCGCGGCACCCGCGGAGCTGCCGCGGGACGCGCGGTGGTACTGGATGGGGCAGTCGTTGCCTCGCCGGCGGCACGGGGTGGCCCGACCCGCAGTCGGACCCCGGGTCAGTGACCGGAGCTGCCCTTGACGGCATCCAGCCGTGCCTGCTCGGCGAGGTGCCGCTTGGCGTCCTCCCAGGTGAGCGGCAGCTCCTCCACGGGCACCTCCCAGAAGGTGAACGTCGAGTCCCGCATGGTGGAACGCAGGCGGGTCATGATGCTGCGGTGCGGCTCCGTCCCGGCGAAGGCATAGAGAGGGTCACGACCCTCCCAGGCGGAGAGCGTGAAGAACGTTCGCTTCAGCGGCTGGGCGATCAGCGATACGCCCAACGCGCCGGGTGCGGAGCGCACCTGACGCCACGCCGAGAGCGACTTCAGGAAGAAGCGCGGCACATCCTTGGCGGACCGCACCTCGAAGCGCGACGCCATGACGAACGCCCGGGTGTGCGGCGTGGCCAGGTTCGGAATCGTCCAGGGAAGAGTAGGCACCGTATGCCCCCACCTCGTAGTTGGTGAGTAGTGGTATCTATTCTAGACAGTGCCAGTATCCAATTGCCAGTCTCGTGTGTCGTCAAGTTCTGGAACCCGGGACTCGGCTGGCGAGCTCGCTCTCACGCTTGGTGAGTGTCACTATCTACAGTGCGGTGAGTGACGAGACCGGAAGAGAGACACCGGCAGCAGCCAGTGTCCAGTCAAGGGCAGGACGAATTGCGAATCTCTGAGTTGAGCCGACGCAGCGGGGTGCCGAGCGCGACCATCAAGTTCTACCTCCGCGAGAGGCTGCTGCCCCCGGGGCGGGCCACGGCCGCGACCCAGGCCGAGTACGGCGAGGCGCACCTGCGGCGGCTCCGGCTGATCCGGGCCCTGATCGGCGTACGGGGGCTGACGGTGAACGCCACCAGGGAGGTGCTGAGCGCGGTCTCCGAGCACGAGGCCGACATACACCAGGTGCTCGGCCTCGTGCTCGGCGCCAGGCCGGTGGACAAGGACGTGGAGCCCGACGACGGTCCCGGCACGTCCGACGTGGACGCGCTTGTGGCACAGATGGGGTGGCACATCTCTGAGTCCGCCCCTGCCCGGCGCGTCATCGCTGAGACCCTGGAGTCGCTGCGCTCCCTCGGCGCGGACTGCACCTGGCGCACCTTGATCCCGTACGCGGAGCTCGCCAGGCAGACCGCCGTGCTGGATCTCGACCAACTGAAGGACACGGAGGACTCGGTCGAACGGGCCGAGCGAGCCGTCCTGCTGACGGTCCTGCTGGAGCCGGCCCTGCTGGCGCTACGCAGGATGGCCCAGGAGCATGAGTCCGCGGTGCGACACGGCAGCTGACCGCCCGCCGCAGCAAGGCGGGGCCTGGCAACGAGTGCCATATCAGCGCTCAGCGCCCGCCCGCTCGTTCTTCACATGATGCGCCGGCGCTTTTTCGCCCCGGGTCGATGCAGAACAGGTCCACTGGTCCAGGAAGAGCGAGGATCGCCTGTTGTCGGTGCTGGCGGGATTCCGTTCGTCAACCGGCAGCGGAGCACCTCGCCGAGTGGGTGAGGCGCAAAGGGACCCGCGGCAGAAACCGACGAACAGTGGAGCACCGCCTTGCGTCACAGCAATGAGTCCTCGATCGAGGAACTCATCGAGAGCATGTCCGACGACCGCCGCCGCATCCTGGCCGAGGGCGGCCTGACCGCGGAGCGGTTGCGCGAGATGGCACCGAGAAGGGCGGCGCACGCTACGTGCGCATGCTGCTGACCGAGGTCCCCTCTGACGAGGAGCCGTCCGAAGACCACTTCACCACGGAGCTGCTGGATCTGCTCTCCGAGGACAACCGCGAGCGGCTGGCCCTGCGCGGTGTCGACATCGACATGCTGCGCCGGCTGTGCGCCACGCAGCGCGGCACCCGACTGGCCCGGCGTATCCTCGCCGAGCACACCGACATCCTGGACGAGGCACGGGTGAGCGAGTGCGAACAGGCGGCACGGTGAGAACGGTTCGCGACCGAGGGGCACTCGGACGGGGCCAGGGCGCGGCAGACGACCGGCCCGTGGCCGCTGGTGCGGCTGGCGGCTCTGCGCGGGATTGCCCTGAGCATCGCCGGCACGCTGCTGATCGGTAACGCCGAAGTGGAGCCATGGCTCCCACGTGGCGCACTGCCGGGTACGGCTGCCGGACGGCTCGGTGCAGCAGGTCGCCGTCAACAGCGGCGGCTGCGTCACCGGTGAACCTGTGCGCCGAAGACCGATCGGAGCGGCGGAGTGCGCGGGCTCACTCCCGCTTGCTGCCCGGGAACGGTCGAGGAGGTTGGTGATCGCGCTGCCTGGAAGGCCCGCCCCACCCCGTGTCACGATCGGATACGTGAGTGGGACAACCACGGTGGACCGCGCCTTGCGGGCCGCCCTCTACGACGACACCGACCCGGCCCTCGACACCGGTGCCTCGCTGCTCGCCGCCGACCCCGCAGCCGACGGCGAACTCGCTCGGCGTGGGGAGCAGCTCCTCGCCGCGGCCTGGCGGCGCGGCTGGCAGCCGGCCGACGTCGCACGCATCGTGCGCCGCGAACTCGATGACCGCCACGTGCGTCTGGTGTCGATGCTGATCCTCCAGGAAGCAGGGAAGCGGCCGTCCCCCGGCCCGCGCTGGGCAGCCCAGCTCCAGGACCTCGACCGGCAACCCCCACGGGCCATCGACCGTTTCTCGCACGCCACCGCCGTCCTGAAGCTGTACCGGCTGCTTGTCCGGTTGCCCGCGCTCGAACCCCTGGAAGCGCCCGAGCAGTCCGCCGCCCAGCAGCAGCCGGAGTCCCGCATCCTCACCCGGATCCGCGCGCTGCTCGCCAAGGCGGAGGCAACCGGTTATCCGGAAGAGGCGGAGGCCCTCAGCGCAAAGGCGCAGGAGCTGATGGCACGGCACAGCATCGACGAGGCCCTGCTCGCGGCCCGCACACATGCCAAGGAGACGGCCGGCGCTTGCCGGATCGGTGTCGACCCGCCGTACGAGACGGTCAAGGCGGTGCTCCTCGACGCGGTGGCGGCCGCCAACCGGTGCCGGGCCGTGTGGCACGAGGCTCTCGGTTTCTCCACGGTCATCGGCTTCGAAGCCGACCTGGAGTCCGTCGAACTCCTCTACACCTCGCTGCTCGTGCAGGCCACCGCCGCGATGACGACCGCGGAGGCGGCACAGCGCAAGGGCGGGCGGAAGCGCACGAAGACGTTCCGGCAGTCGTTCCTGGCCGCGTACGCGCACCGGATCGGCGAGCGGCTGCGGGCTGCCGCCGAGGGGCAGACAGCCAGGAGCGGGGACGAGTTGCTGCCGGTGCTGGCGGTCCGGGAGGCGGCCGTGGCGGACCGCATGGAGCGGATGTTTCCGGACACGGTCACCACCCGGCTGCGCGGGGTCGACGACGCGGCTGGATGGGAGCAGGGGGCCGCGGCTGCCGACCAGGCACAGGTCGCGAAGCGGCCCCGGCTCACCTGAGCGCCCGGGTGCTTGGACCAGGTTTGCGGCCAGACCTGCCCGACTGTTGGGTTCGGCAGGCCCGATGGCGTGCGACCACCATGCGACCACCAACGACCGGACAGCCGAAAGGCCACCTTCCCATTGACGAGAAGATGGCCCGTGACCTGCGAAAACACCGTCGGGACGACAGGATTTGAACCTGCGACCCCTTGATCCCCAGCGGGGCGGCAATTCTCCTGGATCATGCAAAGGTGAGAAATTGCCGGCCTTTCGCCTTCATTCCACGCCGTTGCGGCCCGTACAGCTCCACTGTGTTCGTCAAGTGTCACTCTGGGGCCCGGTCAGAAGAGTCGGGTCCTGATGTCTGCCCACTCCTGAAGTTCCGTCCGCAGGGCAGCGTCTTGGACGTGGTCCAGGTGCGGTAGGGCAGCGTTGAGGAGGTTCTTCGCCTGGCGCGAGATGCGCATCGCGTCGAGGTTCTCCGGTGCGAGGGCGGTGTTGTCGCGGGTGGGTACGGCTGTCCGTGTCGCGGGGAGGGCGTCGAGGCAGGCCCGGACGACCTCATCAGCCGAGGGCAATATCCCGGCAAGCTCGTCGGTAATTGCTCTCATCCGCAGCTCCGCTACCAAGCGGGCCAGCCGCTGGGCGGCTTCGACGCGCGTGAAGGCACCGGACGCCTCGCTGTGACGGATCACCCACAGCGCGAGCTGTGCCCATTCGGCTCGAGCGTCGGCCCGGCCGCGTATCCGCACCAGACAGTTCTCGAACAGGCCGAGCCACCAGTTGGTCCGCTCGCCGGGCTCTGGCTGCCGCCGCTCTGCCCAGCGCGCGCGCTCGTCGTCCGCCAGCTTGACCAAGTGCCGCGCCGAGTCTCCCATCGACGCAGGCGACTGCACCCGGCCGCCATCGCTGCGGGGCCAACCGGGCGCTGAGATCTTGAGCACCTGCCCGGTGCCTTCGTCGACGAGGACGGCGGCACCACTGTCACTCTGGATGAACTGCCGACACCCCGGTCCGTCCGGCGGAAGCTCGGTCAAGGGGAAACCGCGTGCCTGCAAGCCGGCTTTCAACTCATCAATGAGCAGCGGCACCGTCAACCGGTGGGCCTGCACCGTGAAGTGCGTCCCGCGCCATACCTGGCCAGTGGCCTGCTGCTCCCAGAAGAACTCCACCAAGCCGTAGTCGCGCCACATGTGCCGCTTCGAGCGGTTCTCGACGAAGCCGGTTCCGAGGATCGCTTCCACCTGTGCGGAGCTACAGGCCGCGTCAGCGCCGCGCACGGTTGCGGTGGCGATGATGTCCACGTAGAAGTCAATGCCGGGTTCTGCCGCAGAGGCCATTGTCATCCAAGAGACCCGAAGGCAATTGGGCGTGCCTTTTCTGTGCCCCATTGCTACGCGCAGGAACGTTGGCGCCGTCCCATCGCTCAGAGAGTCACGTAGCGTCTGTTGGGACCCTGCTCAGCCGGCCAGGGGTCACCCTCGACAACACCCAGACTTGGGTACTGCGCCCGGACCTCCTCGTCGGACAGCGGGTGGTCCCCAACAGGGATGGCCACGGCGCCTGGGCGGGTCGAGCTCTCCTCCCATTCGCCGTTGGGTTCCACTGGCCAGATCCGGGCCACCGTCCCACTCGCGACCGCTACCAGCAGGCGCAGATTGGGGCGTACCCGCTTGTCGATGCGCCAGTACCGGCGATCCGCCTCACGCTGCGCAGCGTCGTCCTTGCCGGTCTCCCCATACTCGTAGCCCTCCTCTCCAACACCGTAATGGTCCTCAGACCGCCAGAACACCATCGCAAGTTCGGGCACGGCACTCCCCTCTCTGAGCCGTTGGAGTGCTCAGCGTAGCGGCTCAGGACGCCGGTCAGCCGGATGGATTTGCAGCTGAAACGCCCCGCCTTGCGGTAGCCGGGAGAGCAATCCGCGGCGCACGATCCGACTGCATGGAACGGACGCCGATCTGCAATCGAGAAGTACGCCCAGCACGTCCTCGTCGAATAGGCCCAGCACTACAATTTCTGGCCGACGATGCGGATGTTATCCCCATCCCGCCGCAACGGGTCCGCTGCCACGACGCCCTCGGCGGACCCATCCGCGGGGCAACACTGCCTGACCAAGACCACCGAGTGGAACTAAAGGCCCAGCTCGGCACAGTGAGGGAGACTCTTGGCGCTCCATGAGTGCCACCGGGCCAGACCTGCTCGCTGAGATTCCCCACCCACCCGTCGCCGTCACGCACACCCCCTCATGCGGTCCTGACCGGTGCGGCACAATCGCGGTTGACTGGGCAGGCAACGGTGAGGGTGGGAACGTGGGGCGTTTTGGCTCGCGAAGCCGACGTAAGGGCATACCGAACGAGCCGGCGCTGCTGGCTGCGGCTGCTGAGAATCCGGGTGGCAGCGTCGCCGAGATCGACCCAACGTATATCGACGACCCGAACGGCTACGTACCCCCCGAGGCAATCCGCGGCGCGTGGTTGGTGGACAGCAGCGGGAAACTGACAGGTGAGTACCAGGAGAATCCCCATCACGGGGTGCCACAGGACGACTTCAGCAAGCTCACTGACCCTGATCACTGGCTTGGCTGGCTCGGTGATGATCCCGCGACCGCCATCCGTCAGGGCATCGAAGAGTCCTTGCGCGCCCAGGTGGCAGACGCAGTGGTCGAGTGGGTCAAGATCATTGAAACGCCCCGGTTTCTCACGGGTGGGCGTCGACATTCTGAGGATGAACAGGTCATGTTGGTCACCCGCGCGGCGCTCGCCGCGCCGTTTGCGTTGTCCGTGCGCACCACACAGCACGGGCGTTCCATCCTCCTGGGGGTGTTCTCGTGGGCGGCGGTGAACCTCTCACCGCCCCGAGTCCGTAAGGATCGGCACTGGTTTGACCTGGGGGTCAGGCTGGACTGGGCCGGTGAACGGCTTCAAGAGCGGATCTACGAGATTGACGGTGAGGACGCCACCGCCGAGCGGTAGAGAGGCTGGTTGTCAGTCGCGCCTACCCGGTCTGTGCAGTCGATTCGGCGCCGGTCGACAGGGGGATGCGAAAAGTCTCCGCGACCGTGATGTTGGCAGCCGTCACGACCGCCATGGCGCCTGCCGCGACGGGGTGCCCCACTCCGTACAGAGCGGCAGCGCCACCGCCGAGCACCAGCGCCTTCACCACCAGGACGAGCACAAGCCGCGGTCGCCACCGCGCCCGGGGTGCCGCGAACAGCCCCCAAACCGCGACGGCCAACAGGGGTGTCCCCACGCCGAGCAGGATCCGGAGGGCACCCTCATGCCCAGCACCGAATCCCCACCAGCCCAGAAAGCCCAGCGCGGCAAGTTCCAGCAGAAACGCCACGGCTTCATTCGCGGCATACCAGGGCCGCGCATCGAGCCCGGCTGCACCACCACTGCCCCCAGCCATGTTCCCTCCCGCTGCTCCGTGTCCCAGCATGACACCGCGGTCAGAGCGTAGGCGCGGCAATCACGGAACCGCGGACAGAGTCAACTCCAGGAATCCTCATCAGTGGACTGTGGTCTTGTGGGTGGACCGGCTGCGGGAAGGCTGTGGTCACCGTTGATCATCGGTGTGGTTTGGAGTCGGCACGCTATTCGACACACCCTGTCCTTATGCTGTGGTTGCCATGCGTTGCTGCCAGGCGGTCCGCGCTTCGACCGTGTGGGGCTCGTAAAGTCATCGCTGCAGGTGGGGACCCGCGTGAGAGGCGTTCGCTGACGGCTGAGATGCTGCGCGGTGATCATCTCGATCCTGTACCGCGTCACCCGGGCTTTGCTGTCTGTGCCTGGAGTTCTGCTCCGCCGGGACGCGGCGAAGGACGCCGAACTACTGGTGCTGCGGCATGAGAACGCTGTGTTGCGACGGCAACTCGCCGGTCCGGTCCGTTACGAGCCTGCGGACCGGTTCTGGCTGGCCGCGCTGTCGTCGTTGATACCGCGCTGCGACTGGAGCCGTGTTTTCCGGGTCACCCCGGGAACGCTGCTTGCCTGGCACCGCCGACTGATCGCGAAGCGGTGGGACTACTCCCATCGGCGTGGGCGCATCGGTCGCTTACCGACGACGGCGGCGCTCAAGAAGCTGGTGCTGCGTCTGGCGCGGGAGAACCCGCGGTGGGGTCACCGGCGCATCCAGGGTGAGCTGGTCCGGTTGGGACATGCGATCGCGCCGTCCGAACAGCCGCCGGTCCGGCCTGGGGGCGCGCTGAACAGGCTTATCCGCACCCGTATCCTCGGCGGAGTCATCAGCCAGTACCAGTACGTGGCTTGAGCTGCAGCGATGACTTTTCGAGCCCCACAACATCAAGTGAGTGCTTCCCGGCCATACCACCGGAGCTCAGAGCGGTACCGAAGAGCTGTTTGTTCGCCGACGGGCCCGTGATGCCGTGCCCCGTCAGGGCTGTGCGCTCTCATCGGCTTGGCCGGGCGTCTCCTGGTTGGCAGGAGGCGCCGAGACCCCGGCGGGCCCGATGGGAGGGGCGTCCGGTTCGTCGAGCCCGTCGTGCGGCGTGTAGCCACGGGGGTCCGGATCACCGGAGTCCGGTTGCTTCTCGGGCCATTCCTGGTCCCAGGCAGGGAGCTTCTTGGCGGCCAATGTGTCCTCCTCCTCAGGGCTCGGGGGTGGTGAGTGGCGGCTGCTGTCCGCGCGTCGGCTGTCCGGCGGCCTCGATGAACTCGATCACGTCGATGTCGTTCATGGTCACGTAGAGCCCCGCCGTGCCCTGAACCCTTGGGCCGAAGCTCCCGTCAGGGCGCATGATGTAGGCCGACTCCAGGAAGAGGTCGGCCGGGTTGGGGTAGGCCGAGGCGTGGGAGTGCTTTCCATACCAGCCGCCCGCCCAGCCGCCGTTCTTCAGGCGCAGACGGATGAAGCAGGGGGAGCGCTCACGGAACACGCGGTCCCAGGCGGTCGGAACCGGCTGGAAGCGCGCGGGGCGCCGTTGCCGTTGGACGAGTTCCACAGCCCACGCCGCGGCCGCCGGCACGGCGAGGAAGAGCAGAAGTCCGAGGGCGGCCATGGCACGTGGGTCAGCGGTCGCGGAGGCGGACCACGGGCTGCGGGCCGACTTGACGGCATGAACGATCTGCGGGCCGGCGGCGATGAGGTAGAGGGTGTCCAGCGAGATACTGGCGATGACGGCTCGCAGTACTCGCTCACTGAGGTCGCGTTCACCGGGAACCGGGCCCCGCAGCCGCTCGCGGACGAACTGGTAGCAGATCCCGGGCAGGACGAACAGCACCAGGAGTACGAGTTGCTCGGTGCCCGACGGTGCCTCCGGCATCAGCCGCCTCCCTGGTCTGTATGGCGGAGCAGACAGTCGACGATGGCACGGTAGGTCGGGTTGCCGAGTCTGTCCCGCAGGGATGGATCGCGGTCGCCGCGCAGGACGTGCTCCAGGACGTCCACAAGCGGTGTGTGAACGCCGTCCGAGGCGAAGTCGTCCAGGAGACCGCGGGCCAGGCCGGCGGACCGGGTGTCGCCCAGGGAGGCAGCGACGATGGTGCCGATCAGGTCCGCCAGGGGCATGGCCGGCCACAGGGCAACGGGGACGCTGACATCGCCGTCGAGTACGGCTGCGGCCCGGGTGGCGATGACGGAGTCGATCTCGTCCAGATCGGGCGGAAGACCTGGTGAGGGCGGTGTGGGGTTGACGGCGGGAGCGGTCAGGGTACGGAAGTGCCGTGCGAGGGCTGACCAGCTCCGGGTGTTCGCTCTGCTGTCCAGGTGCCGATCGAGAGCGTCACGGGCCTGACGATCGCCGTGGCGCACGGCGACCAGGGCGGCGATGGCCGGGTCCCATGCCGCGAGGTGCGGCGCCCAGATGCCGGGCGGTGTCCGGGCACGGTCCAGGATCTCGTCCAGAGCACGCTGCGCCGTCCCGGGGTCGGGCGAGACTCTCGCGAGCAGGCCCGCGAGGTCGTGGCCGGATTTCCGGTCCACGCTGCCGGCCAGTGCCGGGACGGTCCTCGGTGTGGAGTTCTCCGGGTGAGCGCGCAGTTCCTGGGAGATCGTGCGGACGACGTCGTCCAGCCGTGGGCCCCCCGCTGTGAGCGCGGTGATCAGCGCGGCGGCCAGGTAGTGCGGGAGGGCCCGGTCATGCTGCCCGTCACGGGTCAGGGACAGGCCCAGGTCATGGTGGCCGACGGCGATGCCCTGCACCTCGCCGACCGCGTACTTGTGACGGAGTGCCGTATGCCCCAGCGTGATCGCGACCGGCAGGTGACCGCGTCGGTTCGCCACCTCGGCGAGCGCGCCGAGGACCTTGGCGAGCCCGCGGAGGTCCTCGGCCTTTTCGAACGCCACCCGGCACTCGGTCAGAAGCGTCTGTGCCTCGTCGAGCCGGCCGAGTTCGACCAGCGCCTGGTAGGTGTTCAGCCGGGCCTTGGCAGCCTCGCCGTCCGGAGCGCCCCGCCCGCGCACGGACGCGTCGAGGGCCTCACCCAGCTCCAGGGCACGCTGCCAGGCGCCGAGCCGTTGGGCGGCCTCGAGACCGACGCCGAGGAGCGACTCGTACACGTTCCATGGATCGACGCTCTCCCGGTGAGGCGAGTGGTCCTCCGACAGCCCTCTCAGGTGTTCCAGTAACCGGTCGACGTCTTCGAGCACAGCCTGCGGGGAACGCTGTTCGACGAGCACCTGCAGCCGGAGGACCTCCGGTGCGACCTGGGACCACGGCCCGAGGCCGGCCAGCCGGACTGCTGCGGCCTGCTGGTCCGCCAGGTGCAGCGCATCGTCCAGGAGCCCGGCGTCACGGGCGTAGAAGGCCAGATCAGCCAGTGCGTGTGCGGCCTGTTCATGGTCGCCGCGGGCGGTGGCGGCCTCGAGCACGCTCCACATCCGCCGCTCCGCGCCGGCCAGGTCGGTCGGCTCCAGGGTGCCGGCCAGGAGAGCCCTCGCCCGCACTTCGTCCCGGGTTCCGGTGGTCCCGGTGAGCACGGCCTGGGCCCACGGCCGCACCTGCGCGAGGACGGCCCGTGAGCGGTTGCGGTTGATCGCCTCGGGCAGCAGCGTCAGCGCGTCCGCCCATGCCCCCTGCCGGAGTTGGTAGGGGGCGGCGGCACACACGGCGCGGGCGATGAGCCGGCTCGGGGCACGTCCCTCGTGGTCGATCGCACTGTCAACCGTCTGCTTCCAGTACGCCGCCAGTTCCCTGTCCACGGCAGCTCCGAAGACGTCCCCGGCGCGGGCTCGGGTCGGCACGGCGATGCCGGGGTGGACGCCGTACACCGTCGCGCTCGCCTCCCGGCCCGGTTCCGCGGTGACCAGCCCCAGCGCGCACAGTCTGCCCAGGCCCTCCTCCGGGGCGGGGGGATTCCCGGAACGCCCCAGGCTCTGCCACAGATCGGCCCAGTTCGCGTCGATCACGAACCGGACCCTGTCGCCCTGTTCCAGGAAGCACAGGAACCGGAGGAGGTCCTGCTCCCAGGGCGCCAGTACCGCGGTGGCCGCGTCGGTCCATGCGTCAAGGACCCGCCGGTAGTCCTCGGCCGCCGAGCGCGACGCGCCATCGGTGAAGAAGCCCTCCGGCACACCACCGGTCGCCGACCAGGCCCTGTCCCCGGCTTCGAGCAGGGTCCGCAGGCGCTCCGGATCGGCCGCCTGCCCGTCGGCCAGCAGCAGAAGCTGCGGGTGGCCCTGCGCCATGTCCTGCACGGCACGGGCCAGGCCGCGGGCAGTCTCCGGCGCCACCCCGGGGAGGCTGTCCAGACGGCTCAGATGGGGCAGTTCGCGGGTGAGCAGCAGCGCTTCGTCCAGCGGCAGCGCGTCGACGGCCTCCACCCTCACCCGCGGATCGAGGTCCCGGGGGAGGCGCCGGCTGGTGAGCACCACGCGGCCCAGCCCGCCATGCGAGGTCAGCGCGTTGACCAGCGCCTGCCAGCGCCGGTCCTTCCAGTGCCCGCCCGCGGTCAGCAGGGATTCCACGTTGTCGAGGACGACCAGGCAACGGCGTGCGGCACACAGGTCGGTCACCTGTCCCAGGAGCGTGGTGAAGAGGCCGGGTCGCTGAACCGTGTGGGCGAGCTGGACCTTCTCGGGCCAGCGGCTCTCGACCAGGCCGACGAAGCGGCCCAGCGCCTCATCGTCCGGACGGTCCGTGTCTTCGTCGGGGACGGTGAACCAGAGCACGTCATCGAAGGACCGCTCATGGACGGAGGCGAGTTCGAGCGCGCAGGCCGTCTTGCCTCCGCCAGGCATGCCGTGCAGAAGCACTCCTGACATACCGCTACGGGGTGCGAGAGCGGCACTTGAGCGTGCCATGACCCCGGTCCGGCCGACGAACCGTTCCGGGAGCGGTCCGAAACCGCGCGAGCTGAGCGACGGTGGCTCAGAGGATGCCGCTCTGTGCCGGGCCGAGGGCGTGATGAGCAAGTCCCCCGAGCGCGCTCCGAACAGGGCGGGGGTTGCTGCCGCGAGCGCGCCCGCGCCCGAGATGGACCTGACGGCGAGGCCGAGGGCGGCACCCAGCGCTTGTGGCAACGCCATTGCCTCGCCGATCGCGTTCCGGTAGAAGCGGGAGGCGAAGTCGGTGGCGAAGTCGTCCGCCACCGGATAGCGCATCGCCAGCACGGCGCAGTCCAGTTCGTCCACCAACGCGGTGGCCAGTGTCTCCGCGGTCCTCGACGGGGGCCGTCCCTGAGGGCCGTCCACTCCCTCCGATGTCCGCAGGCCGAGCAGCCGGCGCTGAGCGGCCACGGTCAGCGCCGCTGACCAGCACGCGGAGACCGTCACCAGTTTGAGCCGGTCGCGCGTGAGTCGCAGCAGCCGCGTCAGGTCGTGGGCGCCGACCGGGTCCTCTGAGCCGTCCTCCCGCTCCAGCAGCAGTTCACCGGGGGCTCCGTGGCCGGAGATGTGGACCACGTCCCACCCGCCGCCCTCGGCCAGCACATGCGCCAGATGTTCGCGGGTCACCCCGTACTGCAGCGCGTGGAACTCGACCGCTCGGCCCGCTGCCTGCTCCCCGGCGGCGGCCAGGCCGGCGAACAAGCCGGTCAGCGCCCGGCGCTCGCGCCGCAGGTTCAGCGGGCTCGCTCCACTCGGCTGACTGAACAGCCCGAGCACGCGCAGGTCCCTGGGCGGGCCGTGACCGGGCCGGGAGGCGGTGCGCCGCGACCCGGCCCGCTCGAAGACCAAGGTCACCCCCTGGAGCGCGAGGGGGCGCCCATGGACGTGCGCGAGTTCCAGCGGGCAGAACATCAGCCGACGGGCCTCCCCGGGGACGCTCACCCGCACCACGACCGGGGCCGCCGTCGCGAGTACCGCGCCCAGCGGGCCGAGGAGGTCCTGCCCCATCCACTCGGCCACGGCTGCCGTCATCCGTGCCTCGTCCCGGACCCGGTCGGCTGGATCAGCCCGAAGCCGCAGGTACGCCGGCAGGTCCAGGAATGCTTCGAACTGCCAGCACGTGTCGTCCGCCCGCACCCGGTGTTCGGCGAGAAGGCCGCCCACGGCGTCCGTCAGGGCCCAGCGCCACCGGCTGAGTCCTTCGAATTCACTGACTTCCAGGCGGAGTTCCTCCACCGTCACCGGCACACTTCCCCCCACGCCGTCGTTCGCCGGCCTCATACCCCGCGCGAGCCGCCCCCAAGCCGCCGCGGCGCTCAGGGCCCCTTCGCGCGCTTGAAGCCCGGACAAACCAGTCGACAGTCATGCGGAGGCGGCATAACCCATGACACCGCCCGTCGGATCCCCTTCGGGGGGATGGTGCGGATCGTGTCTCAATTGCGGTTCAAAGCGGTGGAATCGAGGAATCTTCTTCCCACCGGGGGTGGGGAAGACGGACGGGGGGATCATGAAGCGTTTCGGCCGTGCGGCCGGATGGGGTCTGCCGCGGTTTCTGCTCAAGACGCGTGGGGCGTTCCTGGGGGAGACCGACGAGGTCGTCGAGGGACTCGGTGCGCTGCGCTCGATCCTGGGGATGCTGACACTGACAGGTGCTGCCCTGTGGTGGCCGAACCTCGCCAGAGACCAGCCCAACCAGTTCCAGGGGAAACCCGGGCACTCCGAGGCGTTCCACGTCGGGAACTTCGTCGCGAACTGGTTTGCGGGAATGCTGGGGGCGGTCGTGATCTCCGCGTTCTATGTGATCATTTTCGCGCTGATCCTTCTCCTGGCCACCCGGTCCGGTGCCCGCGGGGCGGTTCTGCGCGGTCTCCGGTGGCCGTTGTCCGCGATCGCGTCGCTGGCCGGCTTCTTCGCTCTCGGCGGCGGTGTGGCCGCAGCCGCCGGCCAGATGAGGACCTGGGCGAATGCCCAGAACCTGCCGGTCCGTGCCCTGGTCTACATCGTGATGCTCGTGCTGCTGGTGACGTCCGTGGTGTGGATGCTGAAGGCCCTGTACTTCGCCGCCGTCGACGTCTTCCGCGCAGCGGACGGCCACCCGCTGCTCGGACCGCTGGTGACCACCGCGCTGGTGTGGACGATGGCCCTGATCTCCCTTGTCGAAGGCGGCGCCCACGGCGTTCCGGGGACTGCCGGTCTCTGTCTGGTCCTGGGCGGTCCGGTGACCGTCACCGGCCTCAACGTCTACGCGTGCAAGCGACTGCGGGACCGATGGGGCACGGTGCTGTTCCGGAACGGTCCGCCCGACGGTCGGGGCCGGTGACGGCGCCGTCAGCCGGTCAGGTACTCCGACGTGGCGTCGAGCAGCCAGTCGGCGAGGTATCCGGCGAACGACGAGCGCACCAGCACCTGGAAGTCCGGCCGGCCGTCGTCCGGCGCGACCAGCACCACCTGGGTTCGGGCCGGCATCGTCTGCGCGCACCGGCCCGGCCAAGGCCCGCGGCTGCAGATCGAGCGAGCAGCCGTGGGCCGGCAGGTCCCGCGCCCGGTCCCCGCCCACCGGCACCGTGGTGCGCTGGGCGGAGACATCGGTGACGGCGCCGTGCTCGTCGCCGATCGCGGTACGCAGTCGCGACTCCAGGCCCTCCAGGCCCCTCCGGGCCGTCCCCCGTGCGAGCCGGCCGGACCGAGCACGAGCCATTCGTCCGGGTCGAGCCACAGGGCGGTGAGCCCGCCGCCCCCGGGCGTAGGTGTTGGGCTCCAGCGGCAGCGGTGCGCCGAGCGCCGTTCCACCGCGTCGGCGGCCGTGCCCTTGGGGCCCAGGGGCACCCCGACCTGGGCCAGAACGCCAGAACGGGAGTTCGGCCGGCCGGAGCGCGCCGCCGGAGGCCCCGGGTGGCGGTGGCGGCAAGGAAGCCTTGGGCGTCCTCGCGATCGAGATCGAGCGCGTGCAGGCCTGACCCCGCCGACGGCACAACGAAGGCGCCGAGACCGCCACAGTGTCGGCGCCTTTCGCCTGTCGAGCCGCAGCGTGCCCCCTGCGGCCGGGGGTGCGTGCAGAATCCGGCTTGGCCCCGATCCCAGGCGGTGATGCGGTCAGCCGCAGTCGTTGCGGTTGATTTTCAGTACCTCATCGCGAATCGGGCATCACGGAGCGAACCGTACTCTGAAGGCTCTCCGGGCGCTTCCGACCAACCCGGCGGTTCTCGCAGGTGCCGCGGGGATCACGGCGCAGATCGCGATGTAGCGGACCATGGGCGAGATCACCGACTGTCTCGCCACGATCGACGAGAAGGCCGACGATGTGCCGCGCGCCCAGAAGCACGCCGTGTTGGCCCGCGTGATCGGAATGGGCATCGTCATCGAGGAGGCCATGACCATCCGGGAGAAGAGGGGCAGGGCCGAAGGTTACGTGGCCGAAGGTGCAGGCCGTGCCGGCGGCGATCGATGAAACCCAGGCAGACGTGCTGCTTCAACTCGACGCGCCTGCGGAGAGGATGGAGCGCAGGACCAGGACCGGTGATCTCGCCACCACGGCCAAGGAAGCCGAGTCCACCGTTCCGGAGTGGCTCGCTGTTCTGGCTCGCTGCATCCAACTGCGGGACGCGGTCGCCGTACTCGAACTCGACCGGGTGCTGGACGCGTCCCCGGAGGAGCTGGACGGGCATCGCCTCGGGCTGAAGGCCGCCCGGCAGGACCGGCTGGAACATATCTCGCGGAGCACCGAGCGTCTCGTGGCTCAGATGAACGCGGCTGCCGGCGCGGCCAACGCGCAGGTGCTGCTGCACCCGACCAGGTCCCCGGTGCCCGCATCAAGGACGTCGGCGGTGAGGCGTTCACCGTACAGGCCGACATCGCCGTCCACGCGGACGTGATCCGTATGGCCGAGGAGGTCTTCGACCGCTTCGGCGGGCTGGACGTGCTGGTCAACAACGTCGGTGACGTGGCGGGCGACCAGATGTCCTGGCGGGACCTCACCGAGGAGTCCATCGACCACGTCCTCGCAGCTGTGTGCGGTGGCGGCGACGGCGATCTCGCTCTCCGATTCGGTGGCGGCAGGGGGCGGGGTGGGGTGCCGGCGGTCGGGGAGGCCCACGCGTATCAGCCGCGCCATCGACAAGAGCTCGGGTCGGCATCCTCGGCGTCCTCGGCGTCCTCGGCATCACCAAGTCCTATGCCCAGGCGTTCGCGCCGGTCGTGCGGGTCAACACCTTCGCTCCCGGCTTCATCGAGACCGAGACACTCCTGAACCGCCAGGACTGGAAGAACGGCCGCCGCGACATGATCGCCAAGACCCCGATGGGCCGCATTCCCGGCCCGGCCGAACTCGCGGGCACCGCCCTCTTCCTTGCCACGGACGACGCCTCGCACATGACCGGCGTCTACCTCAACGCCGATGGCGGCTTCAACATGATCGGCGCCTGAGAGCGGATCCCTCGGCTCCGGGGGGCGGTGCCCCGTCAGTGCCCTGACTCCTCTGCCGCGCCCCCGGTCTGCCCTGCCGGGCGGCTCGGATCACACCCGAAGGACCGTCACAAGGTCTGGACGGGCGCCGCGGAAGCGGTCCACCGTGAATCAGATGGTCGGCGGAGGGTGTCCGCAGGCCGTCGGAGTGCGGCAGCGATCTGGCGGGGCCCAAGGCCCGCGGCAGCCATCTCCAGCGCGGTACCTGACGACAGGGGAAGCGTCCGCCCCGCCGCGGCAGCACCGCTTCCGGCAGCAGGACGTGGGTCGAGGAGCGCCGAGGACGTCGAACCCGACGCGGTCGCGCGCAGCACGGCACGGAGCCCGGCCTTGGATCCGCCGCCCCCTTGAAGTCCTGAGCTATCGAGGCCGAGCAACCAGGGCAGGCAAGTTCTCCCCGCCGACGCCGACGCCGACGCCGACTTGCCGGCTGATCGCAGCCGGGTTCGCCACCGCGCGTTTCCCTGGCCAGGCATGCAGAGTCCAACGCCGGGCCGGGGCGCTCGCATGCCGTGATGAGCAACCGCGGAGGGCGCTGTATGGGCGGCTACCGCGCTCCCAACCTGGGAGTGCCCCATCTGCGGGCGGCGCCAAGGGGCTTTGTCGCAGTTTTGCCGCCGGTACGCGGTCTGGCCCGGAGAGGTACTCCCGCCGTGGACCGCGCGGTTGGCCGGCTGACACCGCACCACCAACTACCCCAGCCCCCGTCCGATGGGGAGCGGCCGCCGCGCTCCCACCCCGAAAAGCCGTCCCATCCCGCCAAGGGGCCTATTGACCTCTTGATGGCCCGTACACCCGAAAGCGACCGGGTGAACTGTCCGCAAGCGGTTGACGGCGACGCCCAGCCGCTCCGTACCGCTTCCAACATCGACCGGATCGGGTGACGGACAAACCGGGCGCGGTTGACCTGTCTGCCGGTTGGGAGCACGGAGGGCTCCCATTTTGCTCCCACAGGCTCCCAAGCG
>JBEHXI010000127.1:0-19976 GCA_048498775.1 Actinomycetota bacterium
ACGTCGAGGTCACGAGCCTGGAGCAGGACACCCAAGGGCGCGTCCGGGTCTGCTTCACAGACAGGGGCAGCAAGAAGGGCGAATGCAAGAAGGGCGAATGCAAGAAGGGCGAATCCGTCCTGGCGCGGTACGTCCTCGGATGCGACGGGGCCGGCAGCCTGGTCCGCTCGTCAATCGGCGCCACGATGGAGGACTTGCGGTTCGAGCAGCGCTGGCTGGTCGTCGACGTGGCGGCGACAGCGGAACTCGGCGAGTGGGAGGGCGTGCACCAGGTGTGCGATCCGAGCCGCGCGGCGACGTACATGCGAGTCGGTGAGACACGCTACCGGTGGGAGTTCCGCCTGCTGCCTGGTGAGACATCAGCGGACTTCGACTCCATGGACAAACTGCATCCGCTGATCAAGCCCTGGACCAAGGACATCGGCGCCCACGAACTCGAACTCCTGCGTGTGGCCGAGTACACCTTCCGTGCCCGGATCGCGGACCGCTGGAGGCACAGGAACGTCTTCATCCTCGGCGACGCGGCCCACCTCACCCCGCCCTTCATCGGGCAGGGATTGTGCGCCGGCCTGCGAGACGCGGCGAACCTCTCGTGGAAGCTCGCCGGGGTGCTGTCCGGCGAACTGCCGGACAGCGTCTTGGACAGCTACGAGGCGGAACGCAAACCGCACGCCCGAGCCATGATCCGTCTGGCCATGCTCATGGGCACGGTCATGACCGAAGGCGGGGCGATCGGCAACGCCCTGCGCCGCCTCCTCGCTCCGCGTCTGGCCTTGCTGCCCGGTGTGCGCGGGCGCGTCCTCGACAGCCGGACCCCGGCACTGCGCTGCTCCCCCTTCGTCGTCAGATCGCGGCGGGACGGCAGGCTGGCCGGCACCCTGTGCCCCAATCCCGTCCTGGAGGACGGAAAGCGGCTCGACGAACACGTCACCGACGGCTTCCTCCTGGTGACCGCGGTGGCTTTGCCGCCGGAGACATCGCGCGAGGTCGAACGGCGCGGCGCCGTGGTCATCGTGGTACCGCCGGGCAGCGACCTCCATCGGTGGCTGCGCAGACACGGTGCGCGGGCGGCCCTGGTCCGCCCGGACCGCACGGTGATGCGCGCCGGGCGCAGCGCCTCCGACGTCTGCGGCATCGTTCCCGTCTTCCGCCCGCCCCAGCAGCGGCGGGCCGGAGCCGGACAACGGCCGGGAGTCGCTTGACGTTTCAGGGTGCCCGGCAGGGGGATGGAGCCGGCGACCAGAACGATGTAGCGAAGAGCCGCCTGCGCACGCTCGGTCTGCGTACGCCTGCGGCTCCCCCAGAGCCCGAGACCGCCAACGTCGCCGCGCCACCGCGATGAAGTGCTGTCGGAGGTAACGAGGGCGAACTGCGCTAGCCGGCGGAAACGTCCCTGGTCACGGCCGGTGGCATCGTCGGGGAGCACATCGGGCCACCACCGCTTCAGCCATCCAGCACCCGGCGCCAGATCCCCAGGAAGGCCTGGCGGGCTGCGCAGCCGGCCATGCGCCGCTCCAGCCTCGCGGTCCCTGCCGACTCGCCGGCCCGCTGACCGAACGCGCACATGTCGGAGGCCCGGCTTCCGGGAGGGGAAGTCGTAGGACGCCGGGAAGCGGGGAGCGAGCTCGAGCCGCCGGGCGCTCGGGGCAGAACGGGGCTTGCGAGCCGCCCATCGTTGCACGCTGAGGTCAGCCGGCCATGTGGCGGAGGCCGGGCAGGGGGCGGCGGCTGATGTCGGCGGCTTCGGCGGCAGGGACACCGAACATGCGGAGCAGGTCTTCGGTGATCTGGTCCGTGGTCTCGGCATCGTCGCGTTCCGGGTGATCGTGAACGAAGTGGGCGAGGGACAGGGCACTGCCGCCCACGATGATCAGGGCCAGTTCACTATCGCGGACGGCGGGGAACCGGCCGGCTTCCAGCGCGGCCGCGATGTCGCGGCGAGCCCGGGGTGCCAGGCCCCTGGGGGAGGAGATGAGGGCCGGACCGCTGTTCAGCAGCACCTTGCTCAGCTCCGGATCCAGACGGTGCAAGCGGCCGGTCAACCGGAACGCCTGAGCGAAGACCTCGGCGGGATCGTCCAGGGGCGCAGTGACATCGTCGAGGATGTTTCCGAGACGGTCGAGTACGTCCTCCACCGCCGCGTCGAACAACTGCTCCCGGGTCTCGAAGTGGTTGTAGAAGGAGCCGAGCCCCACGTCCGCCGCCTGGGTGATCTCCAGAATCGGGACATTCGACGTGCCTTGGGCGAGGAATGACTGGGCGGCGCGGATGAGCGCGCCACGGGTGCGTGCCTTGCGCCGATCCAGCCGGTTGGGCGTGGTTCTGCCGCGATCGGCCATGGCTTCCCCTCCCTCGAACCCTTCTCCATCCCAGCCTAAGCCGGAGCTTCATAACTGAACAAACCTTCAGCGCATTCCGCTGTCCATGCCGACGGACGACCCCATGCGGCCGTTCGTGCGGTCGAAGCGGACGCCGCCTCCCGCGCGGCCGCGTCCGCGCCGGCCTGGACCGCTACCCCTTCACCTGTGAGACCGCCGGATGGCTTCCGTCGACGGTCTCATGTCCCGTTCCGCGTCCGAGGCCGGCCTGCGAGCAGGTGCCGGTCAGGCATCCCCGCCCGGGGATGCCTGCTTGCCCGATGCCATGCGGGCAGCCGCCTCGTAGACCAGTCGCGCGTGCAGTTCGAACATCGCCACCAGGTCCACGCCGCCCCCGATGACCTCCCGGTGGACGAACAGACCGTCGGCACCGGCGACGGCGTAGGTGGTGAGGGTGCGCACCGACTCCTCGTCCAGCTCCGGGAAGATGCTCTCGATCACTTCGGAGATCTTCTGCCGGGCGACGTCCCGGACCTGGAGGAACACCCTGCGGCCCCGCGGCTCGGTCGGACGCCGTTCCAGGGCGAGCATGAGGCCCAGGCGCAGGAAGTCGGGGGCGTCGACCAGGGCCCTGGCGACGTTCGCCGCCATGACGGTGATCCGCTCCAGCGGCGTCCCGGTCTCCTCGCCGGGCAGTTCGACGGCGGCGAGCCAGGTCTCGAAGCTGCGCTCGATGACCGCGGCGATCAGGTCGTCCTTGTCCTTGAAGTGCCAGTAGATCGAGCTGGCCGGCAGTCCGCACGTGGCGCTGACCGCGGCGATGGACGTTCCCTCGTAGCCCCGCTCGCCCGCGATCTCCACCGTGGCGTCGAGGATCCGCTGCCGTGACTCCACCCCGTTCGCACGCTTCTTGCGCGTCGTCGGTGGCCTGGTCATGAGAGATGCCCTTCCTGTTGTGGCGGCCCTTGACCGTCTTCGTCGCCCCGGCTTAGTGTAACGGCCATACCAATTGTAGTGATCGCTACAGTAAGCCTGGATGCGAGGACGGTGAGGTGGCCTGATGAGCACGATGGGCGCCGGGGACAGAGCCGGAGAGGGCGCTGTGGAAGGCCCGTACGACGTCGCGGTGATCGGGTACGGGCCCACGGGCGTGACCGCCGCGAACCTGCTGGGCGCGATGGGCCTGAGGGTCGTCGTGCTGGAGCGTGACGCCGAGGTCTTCTCCCGGGCGCGGGCGATCTCCACCGACGAGGAGGTCGTACGGATCTGGCAGCGCACCGGGCTGGCCGACCGGCTCAAGCAGGACATGCTGGCCGAGCGGCCGCTGGACTTCGTCGACGCGCGAGGCCGCACCTTCGTCAGCGCGCACCCCGCTCCGCGCGGCCATGGCCATCCGCCGCAGATGTTCATCTACCAGCCCGCCCTCGAGCAGGTCCTGCGGGACGGCGTCGACCGCTACCCGAACGTGGAGGTGCTCCTGCGGCACGAGTGCCTGCGGCTGGCCCAGGACGCCGACGGGGTGGAACTGACCGTGGTCGGTGCCGACGACTCCGTACGACGGCTGCGCGCCGGATACGTGATCGCGGCCGATGGCGGATCCAGCCTCACCCGCGCCCAGTTGAACGTCGGCTACGAGGGCCGGACCTACGAGGACCGCTGGGTGGTCATCGACACGGAGATGCTCAGGCCGTGGCCGGACCACGACCGGCTGCGCTTCCGGTGCGACCCGGCCCGGCCGGCCGTGGACTGCCCGACGCCGCTGGGGCACCACCGCTGGGAGTTCCCGATCCTGCCGGGCGACGACGAGACACACCTGACCACCGACGACGCGATATACGCGCTGGTCTCCCGGTACGGCATCGGCCGCGACCAGATCACGGTGCTGCGGGCCACGGTCTACAGCCACCACGTCCGTTTCGCGGCCCGGTTCCGGGTGGGCCGGGTCTTCCTCGCCGGGGACGCCGCCCATGCCATGCCGCCGTGGATCGGCCAGGGCATGGCCGCGGGGGTGCGCGACGTGGCCAACCTGTGCTGGAAGCTGGACGCGGTACTCCGTGGCGAGTTGCCGCAGAGCGTCCTCGACTCCTACGAGGCGGAACGCAAGCCGCACGTCAAGGAGGTCACCAGGCGGGCGGTGGTCGTCGGGCGGATCATCACCGAACGGCGCCGCCCGGTCACCCGGGTCCGCGACGCGGTGGTGCCCGTCCTGAACCGCGTGGCCGGATTCGGCCAGTGGCTCCAGGACTCCCACTGGATACCCGTCGCCCACTACACGGACGGCCTGCAGGCCCGCCCGCGGACCAGGGCATCCGGGCACCAGGTACCGCAGCCCTGGGTCACCGGCCCCGACGGTGTCCGGGTCCGGCTGGACGACGCGCTCGGCGGCCGGTGGCTGCTCGTCCGGAAAACGACGGGCGGCCCGCCCGTCCCGCACCCCGCATGGGAACGGCTCGGCGTCCCCTCCCTGACCGTCCTGCCGGCCGGCTCGCGCCCCGCCGAGGGCGCGGTCGTCGACAGCGACGGCGTCCTGCTGCCCTGGATGGCGGAACGCCGCGCCGCCACCCTCGCCCTGCGCCCGGACGCCTACGTCTACGCCGCCGCCCCCGCGGGCGCACCCCTCCCGCCGCCCCCGGCCGGATTCAGCCCCGCACCGCGCACGGCCCCCTCGATCACCCGGTAAGGACCACCATGACCACGCACACCGCGACGCCGTCGATGCGGGAGTCCCTGCTCGACATCGCAGGCCGGAAGATCTTCGTCGCAGAGACCGGTGAGGGCCCGCCCGTCCTGCTGCTGCACGGCGGCGGCCCCGGTGCCTCCGGCGTCTCCAACTACAGCCGGAACATCGCGGAGCTGGCCAGGGAGTACCGGGTGATCGTGCCCGACCTGCCCGGCTACGGCCGCAGTTCCAAGGGCATCGACCCCGCCGACCCCTTCGGCGACCTGGCCGACGGCATCCGCGGCCTGCTGGACCGGCTCGGCCTGGAGCGGGCCCATCTGGTCGGCAACTCCTACGGCGGCGCGTGCGCCCTGCGCCTCGCCCTGGACACCCCGGACCGCGTCGGCCGCATGGTCCTCATGGGCCCCGGCGGCATCGGCACCACCCGCGCCCTGCCCACGCCGGGCCTGAACAGCCTGCTTGCCTACTACACCGGGGACGGCCCCTCGCGGCGGAAGCTGGAGCGCTTCATCCGCCAGTACCTGGTCTTCAACGCCGCCGACGTCCCGGACAGCGTGATCGACGAGCGCTACCGGGACAGCATCGACCCCGAGGTCGTCGCGGCCCCACCGCTGAGGCGCCCGAAGTCGCTGCGCGCCCTGTGGAGGATGGACTTCACCCGTGACGCGCGCCTGTCCCGGCTGCCCGTGCCCACGCTGGTGCTGTGGGGCGCGAAGGACAAGGTCAACCGGCCCGAGGGCGGCCGGGCGCTGGCCGAGCGCATGCCCGACTGCGACCTCTACCTGGTCGCCAACACCGGCCACTGGGTCCAGTTCGAACGCGCGGAGCTGTTCAACCGCCTGTGCGCCGACTTCCTGGCAGGCCGTCGATGACCACGCAACCGCAGCCCGCCTCCTCCGTGTTCGGCGCCGTCCACCTCGGCTACATCGTCATCGAGACCAACCGCTTCGCCGACTGGCGCCGCTTCGGCACCGACGCCATCGGCATGCACCACGACGACGTGGACACCGGCCTGATGCGCTTCCGCCTCGACGACCAGGAGTGCCGGTTCCTGCTGCGGCGCGGCCCCGCCGAGGACGTCGTCGCGATCGGCTGGCACCTCGCCGGCCACACCGCGTTCGAGCAGGTCGAGGCCCGGGTCCGCGCCCACGGCGTCCCCGTCGTCGAGGGCACCGCAGAGGAGGCCGGGCTGCGCGGAGTCGAACGCCTGCTGCGCTTCCCCGGCCCCAAGGGCATCACCCAGGAGATCTACACCACCCCGCGCGTCTCCACCGAACCGCTGCGGATGCTCGCCTCCGGGTTCGTCACGGGTGACTCCGGCATGGGGCACGTCGCGATCACCTCCACCCGGCCGGCCCTGATGCGCGGGTACTTCACCACCGTCTTCGACGCCCGGCTTACCGACTACATCGACGAGACCATCAGCGGCGTCAAGCTGAAGATCCGCTTCCTGCGCGTCAACGAGCGTCACCACTCCATCGCCATCGCGGCCGTCCGCGGCCTGCCCATCGACCCGATTCCCACGCGCGTCCAGCACCTCAACATCCAGACGGCCACCCTGGACGATCTCGCCCGCAGCTACCAGCGTGTTCACGAACTCGGCTTCCGCATGGCCCTGTCCGTCGGACAGCACACCAACGACAAGGAACTCTCCTACTACGCCCGCACCCCGTCGGGCTTCGAGTGGGAGGTCGGCTGGAACCCCGTCGTCGTCGACGAGACGACCTGGGAACCCGCCACCCACCAGGGCATCAGCATCTGGGGCCACACCCCCGTCGGCCAGACGATCACCGACAGGCTCGACCGGTTCCGGATCGGGGCCCGGTCCCTCACCCACCGGGAGGAGACCGTGCCCGCACTCAGCGGCGCCGGAATCCCCGACGACTGACGGACGGAACGAGGCCGAGGGGCCGGGGCGCCGACGCGCACCGGCCCCTCGGCGGTCTCGCGGTCAGGCCGTGGCGCGGGCGGCGAGGTCGAGGGCGATGTCGGTGATCATGTCTTCCTGGCCGCCGACCATCTTGCGGCGGCCGACCTCGACGAGGATGGTGCGGGTGTCCAGGCCGTAGCGTGCCGCGGCGGTCTCGGCGTGGCGCAGGAAGCTGGAGTAGACGCCGGCGTAGCCGAGGGTGAGGGTCTCGCGGTCGACGCGGACCTCGCGGTCCTGCAGGGGGCGCACCAGGTCGTCGGCGGCGTCCATGAGGGGGAACAGGTCGCAGCCGTGCTCCCAGCCCATGAGGTCGGCGACGGCGATGAACGCCTCCAGGGGGCAGTTGCCGGCGCCGGCGCCCTGTCCGGCGAGGGAGGCGTCGACGCGGGTGACGCCGTTCTCGACGGCGACGACGGTGTTGGCCACGCCGAGGGCGAGGTTGTGGTGGGCGTGGATGCCGATGGCGGTCTGTGCGTCGAGGGTGTCGCGGTAGGCGCGGACGCGGTCGCGGACGCCGTCCATGGTCAGCCGGCCGCCGGAGTCGGTGACGTAGACGCAGGCGGCGCCGTAGGACTCCATCAGCCTGGCCTGGCGGGCCAGTTCGGCGGGTTCGGCCATATGGGACATCATCAGGAACCCGGCGACGTCCATGCCCAGTTCGCGGGCGGCGGCGATGTGCTGGGCGGAGATGTCGGCCTCGGTGCAGTGGGTGGCGATGCGCACCGAGCGGATGCCCAGGGCGTGGGCCTGCCTGAGGTCGTGCAGGGTCCCGATGCCGGGCAGCAGCAGGGTGGTGGGGATGGCGTGGGTGACGGCGCCGGTGACGGCCTCGATCCACTCCCAGTCGGTGTGGGCGCCGATGCCGTAGGTGATGCTGGAGCCGGCCAGGCCGTCGCCGTGGGCGATCTCGATGGCGGCCACTCCGGCGGCGTCGAGGGCGGCGGCGATGCCGGCGGCCTGCTCGACGGTGTAGCGGTGGCGGACGGCGTGCATGCCGTCCCGCAGGGTCACGTCCTGGACGTAGAGCGAGGTCATCGGGAGGCCGCCTTCGTGGTGCGGTGGGTGGCCATGCGCTCGGCGGTGCGCAGCGCGGCCGAGGTCATGATGTCGAGGTTGCCGGCGTAGGCGGGCAGGTAGTGGGCGGCGCCTTCGACCTCGAGGAACACCGACACCTTCAGGGCGCTGCCCGTGCCGGGGGCGAGGGTGCGCAGGGGGTCGTCGGCGGTGACGCGGTCGAACTGGACCTTCTGCTTGAGGCGGTAGCCGGGCACGTAGGTCCGGACGCGGGCGACCATCTCCTCGATCGAGGCGGTCACCGCCGTGTCGTCGCACTCGTCGATCAGGCAGTAGACGGTGTCGCGCATGATCAGGGGTGGTTCGGCCGGGTTGAGGACGATGATGGCCTTGCCGCGGGCGGCTCCGCCGACCTTCGCGATGGCCGCCGAGGTGGTCTCGGTGAACTCGTCGATGTTGGCGCGGGTGCCCGGGCCTGCCGAGCGGGAGGAGATCGAGGCGACGATCTCGCCGTAGTGCACCGGGGTGACCGCGTTCACGGCGGCGACGATGGGGATGGTGGCCTGGCCGCCGCAGGTGACCATGTTGACGTTGGGGGCGTCCAGGTGTGCCTCGCCGTTGACCGGCGGGACCACATAGGGGCCGATCGCCGCGGGGGTCAGGTCCACCACCGTGCGGCCCAGGGCGCGCAGCACCTCGTCGTGACGGCGGTGGGCGCCCGCCGAGGTGGCGTCGAAGACGATCTCCACGTCCGTGAACTCGTCCATGGCCACCAGGCCGTCGATGCCTTCGTGGGTGGTGGCGACCTTCAGGCGGCGGGCGCGGGCCAGGCCGTCGGAGTCCGGGTCGATGCCCACCATCGCGGCCATCTCCAGGGACTCCGAGGTACGCAGCACCTTGATCATCAAGTCGGTGCCGATGTTGCCCGAGCCGATGACGGCCACCTTCGTCGTGCTGCTCACTGCTGGTCTCCTTCGGTGGCGAACCGGACTCGTACGGAGCCCAGGCCGGTGATGTGCGCCTCGAACGTGTCGCCCGGGGCGGCAGGCGCCATCGGGCCCAGGGCGCCGGTCAGTACCAGGTCGCCGGCGCGCAGCGGATCGCCTCGCCCGGCGAGCGCGGAGGCCAGCCAGACCGCCGCGTTCAGCGGGCTGCCGAGGCAGTCCGCCCCGGTGCCCTCGGAGACCGTCTCGCCGCCCCGGGTCATGGACATCGTCACCGTGCGGAGGTCCACGGCGGTGAGGGGCACCGGAGTGGCGCCCACGACGTACAGACCGCTGGAGGCGTTGTCGGCGACGGTGTCGAGGAGGGAGATGTCCCAGCCGGTGACACGGCTGTCGACGATCTCCAGCGCGGGCAGCGCGAAGTCGACCGCCCGCAGCACATCGGCCACCGTGCACTCGCGGTGCGGCAGATCGCGGCCGAGGACGAGGGCGACCTCCGCCTCCACCTTCGGCTGGAGCAGCCGTCCCGTGGGCACCGCACCGCCGTCCGGCACGGCCATGTCGGCGAACAGCGTGCCGAAGTCGGGCTGGTTCACGCCGAGTTGGCGCTGCACGGCCGGCGAGGTCAGGCCGATCTTGCGGCCGGTGATCCGGCGGCCGGCGTCCAGGCCGCGCCGGACGTTCAACTGCTGCACGGCGTAGGCGGTCTCCAGGTCGCCGCCGTCGGCGAACAGGGTCCGCACCGGCGGGCACGACACCCGGCTGCGGGCGGCCTCGGCCAGCACGTCGGCGGCCTTGACCACGGCCGGTGGGACGGCGTCCGGGTGGGCGCCGTCGAGCACGGTCGGCACGGCTTACCTCCAGAGGGGAACGGAAGCGGGTGACTGGACACCGGTATAGACACCGCCGCCCGGATGGGACAATCTTTGTTCCGTGACACGGAACGGTACGGGCGGCAGCATGCTGGAGAAGGCCGCGGTCATCCTGGAGTGCTTCACGCCGAGTGGCGGTCCGTTCCGGCTGTCGGAACTCTCCGAGCGCACCGGGTTCCCCAAGCCGACGGTGCACCGGCTCGCGGCGGACCTGGTTCGGCTGGGCTGGCTGGAGCGCTCGGGTGCCGAGTACCGGCTCGGGGCGAAGCTCTTCGAACTCGGCTCGCTGGTACCGCACCGGCTGGGGCTGCGGGAGACGGCCCTGCCGTTCCTGCAGGACCTGTTCGAGGCCACCCGGGAGACCGTCCACCTCGGCGTCCGCGAGGGCCTGGACGTGGTCTACCTCGAACGCATCCACGGCCACGAGGCCCTGCGGCTGCCCTCCCGCATCGGCGGCAGCCTGCCGCTGAGCTGCACCGGGGTGGGCAAGGCCCTGCTCGCCTTCTCCGACGCCGAGTTGATGGAGGAGGTGCTGGCCCAGCCCCTGCCCAGCCTCACCCCCCACTCGATCACGGACCCGGACCGCCTGCGCATGGCGCTGGAGAAGATCCAGGTCTCGGGCCTGGCCTACGAGGAACAGGAGGCGGCCGTGGGCGTGAGCTGCATCGCCGCCCCCGTCTTCGCCGGCGGCACCGCGGTGGCCGCCCTGTCGGTCGCCGTTCCGCGGTCGCGTTTCAGCCCCGGGCGGCTGGCCCCGGCCGTGCGGACGGCCGCACTGGGACTGTCCCGCGCCCTGCGCGGGGGCGGCTGACCCGCGCCGGCGCGTCCGGTGGGGGCGGAGCGGTGCCGCCGCGCCCGTCAGGTGCCGGAGGGGAAGGGGCGCCGCGCGATCTCGTGCGCTTCGTCCCCGGGTACCCCGAGCATGCGCAGAACCATCTCGGCGAGGCCCGACGCGGCCTCGTCGCCGTCGAGGTCCGGGCGGGCGAAACGCAGCTCCACCAGGGAGAGCAGGGTCCCGCCCATGGCGGACAGGGCGACGGCCGGTTCGACGGGGGCGAAGCGGCCGAGGGCGATGCCGTGTTCCAGATCCCGCCGGGCGCGCGGAGCGGCGCCCTGGTCGGAGTGGATGTGGGCGAGTCCGCGATGGCGCAGGATCCGCATGAGTTCCGGATGGGAGTCGACCATGCGGGCGGTGAGGCGGAAGCCGGCCGCGACCAGCTCGGCGGGGTCGTCCACGGTGCCCCGGAGCCGTTCGTCGATGGCCTGGCCGAACTCCTCCAGGGCGTCCAGCACCGCGGCGTCGAACAGTTCGGTCTTCGACGCGAAGTGGTTGTAGAAGGAGCCGAAGCCGACGTCCGCCCGGTCGGCGATGGCCTGGATGCTCGCGCTGGTGTCACCGGTCTCGGCCAGGATCTGCCGGGCCGCGCGGACGAGTGCGGTGCGGGTCTCGGCGCGGCGCCGTTCGAACCGGTTCCGGGGCGGCGCTGATGTCGGCATACGACGAGTCTATCCACCGCCCCGATGGCCATCCCACATCTGATGGATTCATCAGTAGTGCGCCGAACCTGTTGACGATGGCCTGAGCAGAGTTGATGATTTCATCAACACCGTGCTTGGAGGGCGCCATGTCCGAAATCACCCGCGTCGACGGAGCGGATCGCTCAGGCCTCAGGACGGCCCACGAGGACCTCCACAGTGAGCGGGGCGCCCTGCGGGGCGAACACCCCGGGCGGTCACGCAATCCGGTGATCAAGGTGGCCGGTCTGGCCTGGCTGGAGTTCGAAAAGCCCGGCCTGGACCGGGCGGAGGTGTTCGCCCGGGACTTCGGCTTCGCGGTCGCGGCGCGTGACGAGGGGGAGCTGTGGCTGCGCGGCACCTTCGCCGGCCCGCCCTGCATGGTGATCCGGCGGGGCCGGGCCTCCCGCTTCGTCGGCCCGGCCTTCCGCGCCGCCGAGCGGAGCGATCTCGACCGGCTGGCCCGGGCGACCGGCACGGCGGTACGCGACGCGGGCGTCCCCGGCGGCGGAAAGGCCGTCGATCTGCTCGACCCCTCGGGGCTCCCGGTGCGCGTGGTGCACTGCGACGAGGACCTCCCGGCGCTGCCCGAGCAGCCGCCGCTCACCCTCAACGTCGGTACCCATCACCGGCGCACGAACGCCACACAGCGCCCGCCCCGGGAGCCGTCGCGCATCCAGCGGCTGGGGCACGTGGTGCTGGAGACCGGTGTGTTCGGGCGGGCCCTGGACTGGTACCTGGACACGCTCGGGATGATCGTGTCGGACTTCCTGTTCCTGGACGGGCAGCGCGACCGCGGGCCGACGATGGCGTTCATCCGCTGCGACCAGGGGAGTGTCGCCGTCGACCACCACACTCTGGCGATGCATCTCGGGCCCGGCACCGGCTACGTCCACTCCGCCTACCAGGTCACCGACCTGGACGCGCTCGCGGCCGGGGGAGAGTACCTGGCAGAGCGGGGCTACCGGCGCAGCTGGGGCATCGGCCGGCACATCCAGGGCAGCCAGCTGTTCGACTACTGGCGCGACCCCGACCGTTTCATGCTGGAGCACTACGCCGACGGCGACCTGTTCTCCTGTGACGCCGAACCCGGCTGGGCGCCCATGTCGGCGAGCGGCCTCGCCCAGTGGGGACCGCCCGCCACCCGTGACTTCCTCGGCACGAACCCGTCCGCCGCCAAGCTCCGCGAGGTCCTGCGGGCCCTGCGCGGTGACAACGAACTCGACCCCGCACGCCTGCTGGGCCTGCTGAAAGCGATGAACTCATGAGCACCAACGTCCTGCGCACCGCCGACGGCTGGTGGGTCGTCCGTGGCGACCGGCGCGCGATCCGGGTCGGGACGAAGGCCCGCACCACCGCGGAGCTGATCGCCGACCGGGACGCCGTCCGGGCGGCCGCCGCGAGCGGCGAGGAGGGGACGCCGGTGGCGGACCTGGCCGCGCTGTCCCCGGTCACCACCCCCTGCCGGGTGGTCGCGCAGATGGTCAACTACCGCAGCCACGCCCGTGACTCGGGCTTCACCGGCGAGATTCCGCCCGCCTTCTTCCGCAAGGCGTCGGGATCGGTGAGCGGGCCGCACGACACCGTACGCCGGCCGCCGCATGTGCGGTTCCTCGACTACGAGGTCGAACTCGGCCTGGTGATGGGCGCACCGCTGCCCGTGGGCACCGTCGTGGAGGAGGCGGATCTGCCCTCGTACGTCGCCGGGCTCGTCGTGACCAACGACGTCAGCGCCCGTGACGTGCAGCTGACGAGGACGCAGTTCTACGAGAGCAAGTCGTACCCCACCTTCACGCCCACCGGGCCGTTCCTCGCCCTGCTGGCGGCGGAGGACTTCGCCCACCTCCCGGACCTGCGCCTGAGGCTGAGCGTCAACGGGGACCTGCGCCAGGACCGCACGCTGTCCGACATGATCGTCCGCCCGGCGCGGGCGCTGACCCTGCTGGCCCGGTTCCAGCACCTGGACCCCGGTGACCTGCTGCTCACGGGCACCCCCGGCGGTACGGCCCTCAAGGCGCCACCGAAGGCGGTGGAGAAGATCGGCGCTCTGCTGCCGCCCGCGGTGCGCTGGAAGGCGTTCTTCGCCGGCCAGGCACGCAACCCGCGCTACCTGCACGCGGGAGACGTGATCACGGCGTCGATCGCCACGCCCGACGGGCGGATCGACCTCGGCGAGCAGCGCACCCCCGTCGCCGACGCCCACCACGACGGCGGGTGAGCCGCACATGACCGCGGAACAGAACCGGCCGGCCGGCCCACCGGAGGCCGCGCACGCAGCCGCGCCGCGCACACCCGTCGCGATCATCGGGGCCGGACCCGTGGGCGTCACCGCCGCCCTTCTCCTCGCCGGGTACGGGGTCAGGAGCGTCATCCTCGAACGCCACCAGGACGTGTATCCGCTGCCGCGTGCCGTCGCCGTCGACGACGAGACCCGCCGCATCCTCCAGGCGGTGGGCGTCCACGAGGAGTTCGACCGCCTGGCCCGTCCCGCGCGGGGACTGCGGCTGGTCGACGCCCGGCACCGGGTGATCGGCGAGTTCGAGCGCACCGGGACCGGCCGCCATGGCTTCCCCCGCACCAGCATGTTCGACCAGCCCGAGCTGGAACGGCTCCTGCGCGACGCCCTGGTCCGCCGTCCGGAGTGCGACCTCCGCGCCGGCGCGGAGGTCGTCGCGGTGGAGCAGAGCCCCGGCACGGCCGGTCCGGTCCGGGTGACCTACCGCGCGGACGGCGGGGAGCACCATCTGTGGGCGGACGCCGTCCTCGGCTGCGACGGCGCGGGCAGCCTCACCCGCGACCACATCGGCGCCGGATGGGAGGACCTGCGCTTCGAGGAGTCCTGGACGGTCGTCGACGTGCGCACCCGCAGCCCCGTGCGCTGCTGGGAGGGCGTGGACCAGGTCTGCGACCCGGTCCGGCCGGCCACGTTCATGCGCATCGGGGAGGACCGCTACCGCTGGGAGTTCCGCCTGCCGGACGGGGAGAAGCCGGATCACGACAGACTGCGCGAACTGGTGGCCCCCTGGACGGACGCCCCGCACGACGGCGACTTCGAGGTCGTCCGGCAGGCGCAGTACACCTTCCGCGCCCGCGTCGCCGACCGCTGGCGGCACGGCCGCGTCTTCCTGCTGGGCGACGCCGCCCATCTCACCCCGCCCTTCATCGGGCAGGGCCTGTGCGCCGGACTGCGCGACGCGCACAACCTCGCGTGGAAGCTGGCCCACGTCCTGCGCCACCGCGCCCCCGAACGGCTGCTGGACACCTACGAGGCCGAACGCAGGCCCCACGCCCGGCACGTGATACGCCTGGCCGTCGCCATCGGCTGGGCCATGACCGGCGGCCAGGACCGCGCCGCCGCGGCACGCCGGGCACTCATCGGCACGGCCTGCCGCATCCCCGCCGTGCGGGAGGCGCTCGCCCGGGACCTGAGTGCCGTCCTGCCCCGGGGCCCGCTGTCCCGACGCCGTCCCCGGCTGAGCGGGCGCGATCTGGCGGGCACCATCTGCCCCCAGCCCCAGGTGACCGTGGCGGACCGGCACACACGCCTCGACGAGGTGCTCGGGGACTCCTTCGCCCTGCTGACCGCCGTGGCGCCCACCCCGGCGGTGCGCGCCCTGGCGACCGCCCTGGGTGCCCGGATCGTGGGCCTCGACGGTCTCGACGGTGACGGCACCCTCGCCGGCTGGCTGCGCGGCGGCCGGGCGGACGCCGTCCTGCTGCGCCCCGACCGCGTCGTCCTGGACGTCGTCCCGGCCGGTGGCGGCGACTTCACCGGCGCGGCCGCCTGGGCACCCCTGCTGTGCCCGACCCGTCACCCGCCCGAGGACCTCGCCGCCCCGGCGGCTAGGTCAGGCCGGTGACCCGCATGGTGATGTTCAGTCGGCCGGATAGCAGGCCGGTCCGTGGATCGCCGGTGCCCGGGAGAACCCTGGGAACCCCGTGGTAGACGTAGCGGGACGGGCCTCCGAAGACGAACAGGTCACCGGAGGCCAGTTCGATGTCGGTGTACGGACGGTTGCGGCTGGTGGTGTTGCCGAAGCGGAACACGCAGGTGTCGCCGATGCTCAGCGACACCACCGGGGCACTGGACCTCTCGTCCTTGTCCTGGTGCATCCCCAGCGTCGCCCGCCCGTCGTAGAAGTTGACCAGGGCGGTGTCCGGCGCGTAGCCGTCGCCGGCCACCGGATCCCGGTAGGCGTCGGCGAGGGCACGGCGGCCCAGCTCGGCCAGCCAGCCGGGGAACTCCGCGACCCGGCGGCCGTTGACGTCGCCCGCGGTGCGCGTGTAGCGGTACGGCTGCCAGTGCCAGCCGACGCACACCGTCCGCACCGACATCACCCCGCCCCTGGGCAGCCGGGTGTGCCGGATGGGGACCGGCCCGGACGCCCAGGCGCGGCAGGCCGCCACCAGCCGGCGCTGCTCGTCGAGCGTCAGCCAGTCCGGGACGTGCACCGCTCCCGGTCCGGGTTCGAACCGGGAACGGGGGATGAGCGCCGTCATCGGCGGGCCGCCCTCCTCAGCCGAGCAGCGGCTGCAGCGCGCCCTCGTGGACCAGCAGCCGCTGCTTGCGCTCGATCCCGGCCGCGTAGCCGCGCAGCGTGCCGTCGGCGCCGATCACCCGGTGGCACGGCCGCACCAGCAGCAGCGGATTGGCGCCGACCGCCGTGCCCAGGGCGCGCACCTCCGCGCGGGAGACGCCGATCCGCTCGGCGAGCCGCCCATAGGTGGTGGTGGTCCCGTAGGGGATGGCGTCGAGCGCCTGCCAGACCCGCTCCTGGAACGGTGTGCCGCGGGTGGCGAACTCCATGTCGAAGTCGCGCAGTTCACCGGCGAAGTACGCCAGGATCTGCGCGGCGGCCGGGGCGAGCGCCCGCGCGTCGTGCCGCCAGTGCGGCTGCGGCCGTGCGGCGTTGCGCTGCTCCGGCATGGACAGCGACGTCAGGGCCACGCCCGTCGCCGCGGTCGCGGACTCCTCGCCGACGAGCATCAGCTCGCCCACGGGACTGTCGATCGTGGTGTAGACCGTCATCGGCCGGTTCCTTCCCTGCCTGCCGTACGCGTGCCGCGCCGGGCCGGTGCGCGCCCTGGCTTCGGCGCACTTCCACTGTGCGCCGTCGCGGCCGCTGAGTCTGGCAGGTTTCGGACACCGGCTTCGCCGGACCGGCCCCGGCACCGTTCGGGTACGGTGCCGGGCGGTGCCGGTCAGCTCCAGAGCGGGAAGACCTCCCGGGCCGGGGAGAACGCCGGGCGCGGCCCGTGGTAGACGACCTCAAGCCGCGTGTACTGCCACCGGCCGGCGTGGTTCTTCCAGGGCCGGGCACGGTCCAGACGCACGGTGACCGGGTAGCCGTGGAAGTGGCCTGCCGCGCAGTACGGCACGCAGTCGTTGACCACGTCCACGCCGGTCGCCGTGGCCGAGTACCGCCCCCAGTGCGACCAGTGCAGCGAGGTCAGCGCGTTGTTGCCGTCACCGCAGGCGAGGACGAAGTCATGCGGCCGCACCTGGGGCCGCTCCACGCAGTCGACCAGCACCCGGTGATGGGCGGGCGGCCCCGCCGAACGGGCCGGGACCGTGGCGCGCCCGGTGGCCGCCGAGGCGGCGGACGCGGGCAGCGCGACTGCCGCCAGTGCCGCACCGGCACAGGCCAGGACCTTCGTCGTCGTCCGGTGGCTACGCATGGTGTCTCCTCACATGACTGCTTCGCTGTGTGATCGACGGTGCGCGCTCCGCGAGGCGGGCGCGGAATCGGCGCTGTGCGGCTCATCCCCAGCAGACCGGTTTCCATGCAATCGTGCGGCGCTCTCACCGGTTGTGCGCGCCGGGTGACCGTACGGGCGCGCCGGGACCCGACATCGTTCGCGTACCACTGAGCGAACCGCCGTCGTTGCCCCGCGGCCCGCGGCTGAAGAGGCTGGGGTACCTGCGGAACGCCCTGGCCGCCGGCCCGTTCCGGCCGCCTCATCCCTTACGGAGCGACCCATGACCACCGCTGTCGAGTCCATGCTGGAGATCCTGCGCAGCGAGCGCGTCGACCGGATCTTCGGCAATCCCGGCACCACCGAGCTGCCGTTCACCGACGCCCTCGTCGGCGTGTCGGACCTGCAGTACGTGCTCGGGGTGCACGAGGGCCCGGTGGTCGCCATGGCGGACGGCTACGCGCGGGCGACCCGGCGCACCTCCTTCGTGAACCTGCACGTCGCGGCCGGGGTCGCCAACGGGCTGATCGGGATGCTCAACGCCCGGCGCTCCCGCACCCCCATGGTCGTCACCGCCGGGCAGCAGGACCGCCGCCACCTGCTCCAGGACCCGATGCTCTCCGGCGACCTGGTGGGCCTGGCGCGGGCCGCCGCCAAGGAGGTCCACGAGGTCCAGCACGTCTACGACCTGCCGACCGTGCTGCGACGGGCCTTCGCCCGGGCCGCCGAGCCGCCGGCCGGACCGGTGTTCGTCTCGATCCCCATGGACGTCCTGATGGAGGACACCCCGGTGCCGGTTCTCGGCCGCTCGGTGGTGCATCCCCCGGCGGCCGCGGGCGGCACGGACGAGGCCGCGGAGTTGATGGCCGCCGCCCGGCGCCCCGTGATCGTCGCGGGCGACGGGGTGGGCCGGGACCGCGCGATGGACGCCCTGGTGCGGCTCGCGGAGGCGTGGGGCGCGCCCGTCTACCACCAGCCGATGGCCGACGGGGTGAACTTCCCCGGCAACCACCCGCTGTTCGCCGGCATGCTGATGCCCACCAACGCCGACATCCGCCGGGTGCTGGAGGAGCACGACACGCTGCTGGTCGTGGGCACCCACGCGTTCATGCCGCACCACTACACCCCTGAGCAGGCGGTCCCGGAGAAGACCGCGGTCGTCCAGCTGGACACCGACGCCGCCGAGATCGGCCGGAACTTCCCGGTGGCCGCCGGACTGGTGGGCGGGCTCACCCCGACGCTGGCGCTGCTGGCCGAGCGACTGCGCGAGCGGGTCCCGGCGGACGAGGCCCGGCACCGCACCGAGGAGGCCGCCGGGCGGCACACGGCGGAGCGCGAGCGCGCCGAGCGTGAGGCGCTGGACGCCTACGGGCCGGCACCGCTCCACCCGGCCGCGGCCGCCCACGCGGTCGCCGCCGGGCTGCCGGAGGGCGCCGTGGTCGTCGAGGAGGCCATCACCACCGGGATGCGGCTGCGCCGGGTGCTGCGCCAGGACCGGCCCGGCAGCTATGTGCACACCGTCGGCGGCGGCCTGGGCTGGGGCATCGGCGCGGCGGTGGGGCACCGGCTGGGGGATCCGGAGCGGCCGGTCGTGGCGGTCCTCGGCGACGGCTGCGCGATGTTCGGGCTGCAGGGGCTGTGGACGGCGGCGCGCTACCGGGTGCCGGCCGCCTTCGTGGTGATGAGCAACGGCGAGTACCGCACCCTGAAGGACACCCTGGACCACATGGGCAGCCGGTCCAGCTCCGCGGGCCGGTACGTCGGCCTGGACCTCGGCCTGGACGCCGAGCCCGGGCCGGCCCGGCTGGACTGGACGGCGGCCGCCCGGTTCTTCGGGGTCGCCTCGGTCCGCGTGGAGAGCGCCGAGCACCTGCGGGAGACCGTGGCGCGGGCCGGCCGCCTGGACGGCCCCCTGCTGATCGAGGCGCCGATCCTGGGCCACGACGAGATGTGAGATCGCCCCCGGCCGGGTACGGTGCGCGGCACCCGACCGGGGGCCGTCCGGCCCGCGCCGGGCCTACGGTCACGCATACGAAACAATCTTGTCGCCAATCTTGCCAGGTGTGTCGGCGAAGTGAACCATCTGCTCATGTCCACAGATCCCCCCCAGGTGCCCGGTCAGCCCGGTCAGGTGGAAGCGCCGGTCGCGGACCTGGAAGAGGCGCTTCCCAAGTCGGTGCTGGCCCGCGGGCTGTCCCTGCTGAGCGCGTTCGGCCCGACCGACACCGAGCTCGGCCTGGCCGAACTGGCCGCCCGCACCCGGCTGCCGAAGCCGACCGCGCACCGGCTGCTGCGTGAGCTGGTCTCGCTCGGCGCGCTGGAGCGCAGCGCGGGCGGGTACCGGCTCGGGCTCGCGCTGTTCGTGATGGGTCAGCGCGTGCCCCGCCAGCGATCGCTGCGCGAGGCCGCGCTGCCGTACCTGGAGGACCTCTACGAGGCCACCCACGAGAACGTCCACCTGGCCGTCCCCGAGGGCCGGGACACGCTGTTCCTGGAGAAGCTCACCGGCCGCCGCGCCATGCCGATCGTCTCCCGGGCCGGCGACCGGCTCCCGGCGTACTGCACGGCCACCGGCAAGATCTTCCTGGCCTACCGCTCCACCGGCCCGCTGCCGTCCACCGGCATGCCGCTGCTCCGCCGCACCCCGCGGACCATCATCGCCCCCGGGCTGCTGGTGCAGGACCTGGAGCGCACCCGGGCGCGCGGCTACGCCGTCAACCGCGAGGAGGCCGAGGTCGGCGTCTCCGCGGTCGCGGCGCCGGTCTACGACGCCGACGGGGTCGCCGCGGCGGCCATCTCCGTCACCGGCGACACGCTGCGGATGGACTTCGAGCGGCTGGGCAGGGCGGTGCGGGCCACCGCGCGCGCCCTCTCCCAGGACCTGGCCCGGCGCGCCTGACCGGGCCGCCCGACGGGCATCACGAGGGGCATCACGAGGGGCCCGGACGCCGGGAGGCGTCCGGGCCCCTCGCGCGGTCCCCCGCAGTCAGTCAGTCCCGGGCCCCC
>JBEHXI010000128.1:0-19953 GCA_048498775.1 Actinomycetota bacterium
CTCGGCCCCGACGTGTCGGCCGTGCGGCCGGCCCGTGGCAGCACGGGCTCAGATGCGGTCGCGCAGCCTGCGTTCGCGGCCGTACAGACCGACCACCGCCAGGATCAGGGCGCCGGTGACCATCTGCTGGCCGGCGGAGGAGAGGCGGGCGGCGCTGAGGATCAGCGCGACCACGGACAGCAGGAGCGCCCCGAGCACGGTGCGCCAGTAGTCGCCGCGGCCGCCGAACATGGTGCCGCCGACGATGACCGCCGCCAGGGACTGGAACAGGTACGGGTCGCCCACCGTGACGTCCCCCGAGCCGGAGTACCCGGCCAGCAGGATGCCGACGCAGGTCGCCAGCACCGCGCTGACGACGTAGGCGCCGATCCAGGTGCGGCCCACCCGGACCAGGGCGAGCCGGGCGGCCGGCTGGTTCACCCCGGTGAGGTACAGGTTCCGTCCCGCGCGGGTGCGGGTCAGCACCAGGCCGATGACCAGGGCGACCACGGCCCAGATCGGGACCACCGGCGGGATGGCCAGGCCCCAGGTGGTGCCGTTGGCGGCGGTCAGGTTCCCCAGCCAGGCGGGGGCTACGCCGGTGACGGCCCCGTTGATCCACCGCAGGATCAGCCCGGACAGCAGGGCGCTGACGCCGAGTGTCACGATCAGCGGCTCGACGCGGAAGCGGTACGAGATCAGGCCGTTGAGCAGCCCGCCGGCCACGGCGACGGCCAGGGCCACGCCGATCGCGGCCCCGGAGGACCAGTGGTGGCCGCCGCACAGCTCGGCGACGATGACGTCCCCCGCGGAGATGAACGCCGCGACGGAGAAGTCGATGCCGCCCACCAGGACGACGATGGTCTGCCCGGCGCCGGCCAGGCCGAGCAGGGCGGCGTTGATCAGGATGGCGTACAGGACCCGGTGCGATCCGAAGCCGTCGATGGCGGCCAGCCCGTAGCCGTACAGGGCGGCCAGCGCCAGCAGTTGCAGGAGGGGGAAGCGCCGCTGGAGGTCGGCGAGGACCGCGGTGACGGGCGGGCGGCCGGAGTGGTCAAGGGCCTGGGCGGCGGTGCCGGTCATGCGGTCCTCCCGCGGGCGGTGCTCAGGACGGCTCCGACGACCACGGCGAGGACCAGCACCGTGCCGTAGATGGCAGTGGACCACAGGGTGGACACGTTCACCTCGTTGAGCAGGTTGTCGATCAGGTAGACGGCGGCGGCGCCGAGCAGGGAGCCCAGCAGCGAGCCGCGCCCCCCGCTCAGCGCCGTCCCGCCGAGCGCCACAGAGGCGATGGCGAGCAGGGTGTACTGGGTGGACATGCTGGCCGCTCCCTCGCTGATCAGCGACATCAGCGCCAGGCCCGCGACGGCCGCGAACAGCCCGCCGAGCGCGTAGGCGGCGATCCGCACCAGGGGCACGTTCACCCCGGCCGAGAAGGCCGCGGCGTCGTCGCCGCCGACCGCGTACAGCGCCCTGACGAACGGGGTGCGGCCCAGCAGCGCCCAGATCAGCAGGGGCGTGCCGATGGTCAGCAGCGCGCCGGGCACCGGGCCGAAGGAGCCGGCCAGGTCCCGGGTCCACCAGGTGCTGCCGGACGGCACCGAGCCGCCCTGGAACTGGGTGGCCAGGCCGCCGACGACGATGTTGGCGCACAGGGTGGCCACGACCGGCTGGAAGCGCAGCACCGCCACCAGCACCCCGTTGACGGCGCCGATCGCGGTGCCGATGGCCAGGCAGACGGGGACGACGGTCAGCGGCGAGCGCAGCCCGCCGGGCAGCAGGTCGGCGACGATGACGATGTCGACGAGGGTCAGCACCGGGCCGATGGAGATGTCGATGCCGCCGCCTCCGGACAGGATCGCGGGGGTGCTGGCCATCGCCGCGACCGCGAGGGGCGCGAACGAGCCCAGTACGGCGGGCCAGTTGGAGAAGGCCGCGAAGGCCGGCTGGACGGCGATGTCCACCGCGAGGAGCAGCAGGGTCAGCGCGGCGGCGAACGCGTAGGGGCGCCTGCCGAGCAGGCCGCGCAGCGTGCTGAGGGCGGGCATGGCGGTCATGCGGCACCATCCGTGGGCTGCGTGGAGGAAAGACTCGTGGCGGCCGTCCCGGCGCCGCGTCCGAAGAAGGCGGCGACCAGCGACCGCCGGGTGAGCGCGGCGCGCGGCAGGGTCGCGGACAGGCCGCCCTCCCGGAACACCAGGACCCGGTCCATCAGTTCGATGTGCTCGTCGACCTCCGTGGAGAGCATCACGACCGCGACCCCGCGTCCGGTCAGCTCGGCGAGCAGGGCGTAGATGTCCCGCTTGGCGCCGATGTCCACACCGCGGGTCGGGTCGTTGAGCAGCAGCACCCGCGGGTCGCGGGCCAGCCAGCGGGCGATGACGACCTTCTGCTGGTTGCCGCCGGACAGGGTGGTGATCGGGTCGGACTCGCGCCCCATGCGGATCCGCAGGCTCGACCGGTACGGGGCGAAGCGGGCGCGCGCCGACGCCCGGGAGAGCAGTCCGCCGCGGGTGTCGCGCCGCAGCGTCGCGGCGGCGAAGTTCTCCCGGATGGACAGGCTGCCGAACAGGGCGTCGGCACGGCGGTCGCGGGGCACGTAGCCGATGCCGGCGGCGGCCGCCCGCCGCTCGGAGCGGATCTCGGTCTCGGTGCCGTCCTCGACGCGCAGCACCGCGCCGGCCCCGGGCGGGCCCTGCCACAGCGCCCGCACGAAGGCGTCCTGGCCGTGCCCCTCCAGTCCGGCGAGGCCGACGAGTTCACCGGCCCGCACCTCCACGTCGACCGGCTCGGCCCCGGGCCGCAGCCGCAGGTCCCGCACCCGCAGCACGACGGGCGCGTCCGCGGGCGGGCCCGAGCGGTGCGCGAGGGCCTCCCCGGGGGCGGCGGTCAGGTGCTCCGCCCCGGTCATCAGGCGCACCAGTTCGGCGGTGCCGGCCTGGTGGGCCTCCAGCGTGGCGACGGACTCACCGGAGCGCAGCACGGACACCCGGTCGGCGATCGCGTCGACCTCGTCCATCCGGTGGGAGACGAACAGGACCGCCATGCCCGCGGCGGTGCGCCGGGCGACGGCGGCGAACAGCCGGTCGCGGGTGGCCACGTCCAGCGCGCTGGTGGCCTCGTCCAGGATGAGCACCTTCGGGTCGCGGACCAGGGCGCGGGCGATGACGCACGCCTGCCGCTCGCTGAGCGAGAGCCGTTCGACCGGGGTGTCCAGCGCGGGCACCCGCTCCAGCAGTTCGCCGAGCACCGCGGCGGCCCCGGCGCGCTTGGCGGCCTCCGGCACGGTGCGCCGGAAGACCCCGTCGGCCCCGAGCCAGACGTTCTCCAGGACCGATCGCGGGCCGACCACCAGGACCTCCTGGTGGACGGCGAGCACCCCGGCCCGCACGGCCGCCGCCGGGCCGGCGAAGCGCACCGCCGCGCCGCCGGCCCGCAGGCTGCCGGAGTCCGGGGCGTGGACCCCGGTGAGGATCTTGACAAGGGTGCTCTTGCCCGACCCGTTCTCGCCCATCAGGGCGTGCACCTCACCCGCCAACAGCCGCAGTGAGCAGGACCGCAGTGCCCTGGTCACTCCGAACGACTTGGCGAGGCCGGTGGCCTCCAGGGCCACCTGGCTCTGCTCGCTCAACGTTGTCTCTCCCTCGGTCTTCCCCCTGCGGACGCGTGCCGCTCCGGCCGCTACTTCGTGGCGCCGAAGAAGCCGTCGATGTAGGCGGTGGTCGCGAAGGGCTGGCCGACGTCGCTCTGGTCGACGGTGGCGGCGTCGCCCTGCGCGAAGGCGGCCCTGGCGAACTTCGCCAGGTTGGCGTCGGTCACCAGCGGCGGGTCGATGACGATGTCGGAGACCTTGACGCCGTCCCCGTTCAGCATGTGGCGCGCGACCTGGGCGACGGCCAGGGCCAGCCCGTCGCCCGGGTTGTACAGGCCGACACCGCGGTAGGTGCCCTGGTGGGCGCTCCAGTAGGCCAGGCCGCCCTTGGTCAGGCCGTTGTCGGCCACGGTCGGCACGGTGACGCCCGACTTTTCGAAGGCGGAGATGATGCCGGTGGTCATCGGGCCGCCCTCCAGGACGCCGCCGATGGTCTTCGTCGGGTTGGCCGCCAGGTACTGCTGGACGGAGGTCTGCGCCGTGGTGGGCGAGAAGTCGGTGTAGAGGGAGTCGTCCAGGGTGATGCCCGGGCACAGCTTCAGGGCGGCCTTGGCGCCGTCGAAGGCGTCGGTGTCGATGGGCACGCCCTTGATGCCGTGCACGCCGAGGACGGTGCCCTTGCCGCCCATGATCTTCGCGACGGCGGCGGCCTGCGCCTCGCCCGCGGCGAAGGAGTTGGGCACGACGTTGACGGTGGCCGGGTCCACCACGTTGTTGAGCATCGAGATCGACGGGATGCCGGCGGCGGCCGCCTTGTCGACCACGGCGTTGAACCCGGAGGCCAGCGGCTGGTAGACGATCAGATCGACCTTGTCGGTGATGAGCTGGTTGAACTGGGCGATCTGGTCGGTGACGTTGTTGGTGGAGACCAGGTCGACGACCTTGTAGCCGTAGGACTTCAGGTACTTCTGCAGCGAGGTGTTGATCAGCGTCTGGTACGGGTTGCTCAGCTGGGACTCGGAGATGCCGACGGTCAGGCCCGAGGTCTTCTTCGGCTTCCACGTCGCCCACCTGCTGGCCTGGACGGTGCCGGAGTAACCGCTGTAGGCGGCGGTGTACTGCCCGCCGAGGGCCTTGACCAGGCCGCCGGCGTCCTTGAACGACGCGGCCGGCACGGTCCCGCAGCCGGAGGAGTCCGCGGAGCCGGCGGTGGACGATCCGGCGGCGCCGGCGGAGGAGCTGCTGCAGCCCGCCACGGTCAGCGCGAGCACCGTCGCGGCACACAGCGCGCCGGTGACCCGGGCCGAACGGAACGGGGTGGCCGTAGCCGGTCTTGCGGTCATTGCGGGGACTCTCCTTCGAGTCTGGCGCGCCCTGCGGCGCGCAGACGTGCGGGGCGTGCGGGGCGTACGGGCGTACGGGGACGTGGCGGCGGGGGACGGCGCACGCGTGGGTCGCGGCGCGCACGGCTGCCCGGGCCCGGCAGACCGGGCGGGACCGCGGGTGTACGGCCCGCCGTCCGCGCCCGGTGGAGCGCTCGGGTCCGCTCGGGATGGTCGGAGCGTAGGAAGCGCCCGCGGCGGCGGACAAGCACCGGGGTCATCGCAGGTCCGCATGGGTTGTATGCGGCTTGGAGCTATGGCGGGCGGCTTCGGTGGCGTAACCACACCACCCCCGGCAGCCCTCCGATGACTCCACCGCGAGGCCACCCCAACTGCGGCTGAATCAGGCGGATCCCGTGCAGCAGGGATGGACAAACATCGGACCACCCCTGACACTGCTGCGGGGCTGACCGGCCCCCGCCAGGCCCGAGCGGAACAGGAGCCGCGGACATGACCGAGCCAGCGGAGCCCGGCACCAGGCCGGGTACCGACGCACAGCCGGCCACCACCGGCAGACGGCACTTCCTGCGCCTCCTCGGCGCCGGCGGCACCCTCGGCGCCCTGGCCTCCGCCGGAGCGGTCCCGGTCTTCGCCGCCACTCCCCCGCCGCGACGGCCCGCCCCCGCGCCCCTGACCCCGCCCGGACCCACCGACCTCCTGTGGTACCCGGCGCCCGCCGCGGAGAGCGCGATCATCCAGCAGGGCCTGCCGGTCGGCAACGGCCGCATCGGCGGCCTGACCACCGGCGACCCCGCCCGGGACGTCCTCTACGTCACCGACGCCTCCCTGTGGACCGGCGGCCCCAACGCCACCCTGGGCCCCGACGGCCAGCCCCCGTACACCGCCGAGGACTTCGGCACCCTGACGCTGCTGGCCACCGTCGAACTGGACCTGCCGGACCACACCACCGCGGCCGTCACCGGATACCGGCGCACCCTGGACCTCGCCAACGGCCTGGCCACCGCCGAGTACACCCTGAACGGCACCCGCTGGCGCCGCGAGGTGTTCGCCAGCGCCCCGGACGACGTCGTCGTCATCCGGCTGACCCGGCGCGGCGGCGGCACCTACACCGGCGGCGTGCGCCTGACCGGCCGGCACGGCGAGACCACCACCGCCGACCCGGCGAGCGCCACCGCCTGCTTCGGCGGCACGCTGCCGGGCGGGCTGTCCTACGCCGCCGCCGTGACCGCCGCGGGCACCGGCGGCACCCTCACCGCGGACGGCGACCGGGTGTCGTTCACCGGCTGCTCCGAGGTCACCGTCGTCGTCAGCGGCGGCACCGACTACGCCCCCGACCCGGCCACCGGATTCCGCGCCCCGGGCACCGACCCGCTCGCCCTGGCCCGCGCCAAGGCCGCGGCGGCCGCCGCCGTACCCGCCGGCGCGCTGCTCGCCGCCCACACCGCCGACCACCGCCGCCGCTACGACCGGATGCGTGTGGACCTGGGCACCTCCACCGCGGCGCAGCGCGCCCTGGACACCTGGTCGCGGCTGAACGCCCGCGCCGCCGCCGGCGCACCCACCGATCCCGAACTGGAGGCGACCTACCTCCAGTTCGGCCGCTACCTGCTGATCAGCGGCTCGCGCGGCGGCCTGCCGATGGGCCTGCAGGGCCTGTGGCTGGACCGGCCCGACCCGGCCTGGATGGGCGACTACCACACCGACATCAACGTGCAGATGAACTACTGGCCGGCCGAACGCACCGGCCTGGCCGACGGCTTCGACGCCTTCGCCGGCTATCTGCTGGCGCAGATCCCGGTCTGGACCCGGCTGACCCGGGAGCTCTACCAGGACCCGAGGAACGGCTTCCGCAACTCCTCCGGCCGGGTGGCCGGATGGACCACCGCGATCTCCACCAACATCTACGGCGGACTCGGCTGGCGCTGGCACCCCGCGGGCAACGCCTGGCTGTGCAACTCACTGTGGCAGCACTACGAGTACACCCAGGACCGCGCCTACCTGGAGCGGATCTACCCGGCCCTGAAGGGCGCCTGCGCCTTCTGGGAGGCGCGGCTGCTCACCACGACCGTCACCGATCCGGCGACCGGCGCCACCCGCGAGGTGCTGATCGACGACGCCGACTGGTCCCCCGAGCAGGGCCCGACGGACGCCAGGGGCATCACCTACGCGCAGGAACTCGTCTGGGACCTCTTCGAGCACTACCGGACGGCCTCGGTCCTGCTGGGCCGGGACGCGGAGTACCGGGCGGTCATCGCGGGCCTCCAGGAGCGCCTGTACCTGCCCCGGGTCAGCCCCACCACCGGGTGGCTGGAGGAGTGGATGACGCCGGACGACCTCGGCGATCCGACGCACCGGCACCTCTCCCCGCTGATCGGGCTGTTCCCCGGCGACCGCATCCGCCCGGGCAACGTCCCCGCGCACATCATCGACGGCGCCACCGCCCTGCTGACCGCGCGCGGCATGCAGAGCTTCGGCTGGGCCTGCGCCTGGCGGGCCCTGTGCTGGGCGCGGCTGGGCGACGCGGAGAAGGCGTACGCGCTGGTGGCGGGCAACCTGCGGCCGTCGATCCACAACAGCAACGGCACCGCGATGAACCTCTTCGACATCTACAGCTTCGGCAGCACCAGCAGCACCTTCCAGATCGACGCCAACTTCGGCACCCCCGCGGCCATGGTGGAGATGCTGCTGTACTCCCGGCCCGGGGTGATCGGGCTGCTGCCCGCGCTCCCGAAGGCCTGGGCCGCCCGCGGCCGCGTCACCGGCATCGGGGCGCGCGGCGGCCTGACCGTCGACCTGGCCTGGCAGGACGGACGGCCCACCGAGGTGGTGCTGCACGGCGCGGCCGGCCGGACGACCACCGTCACCTGGGGCACCACCAGCCGCGCGATCCGCCTCGGCCCCGCCGGGCGGACCACCCTGCGCGGCCCGCACCTGGAACCCGTCACGCGCTGAGATCGGAGGCCGTATGCACGACTTCGCCCGCAGACACCTGCTCGGGGCGGCGCTGGGGGCCGCCGCCGCACCCCTCGTCCCGCTCGCGCTCACCACCCCGGCCGCCGCGGACCCCGCGCACGGCTGGGCCGCCGTCCCCGACGCGGTGCCCGTGCCGCTGGAGGCGTACTTCGACAACGACGGGATCGACACCGCGGCCGCCCGCGGCGGCGACTTCGACGGTTCCGGTTACACCTTCCCCGGCGAGCAACTCCCGTCCGCCGGACGGACGGTGATCGGCGGCCTGCCCTTCCTCTTCCCCTCCTGCGCGGCCGGGGCGGCCAACAACGCCGTCGCCCGCGGCCAGCGGATCACCCTGCCGGAGAGCGGTCCCTGCCTGTTCGCCCGCTTCCTGGTCGCCTGCTCCTACGGTGACGCCTCCGGCACCGCCACCGTGACCTACAGCGACGGCACCACCTCACAGGCCCCGCTGGGCGGCACCGACTGGTACACCGGCGGTGGCTCCGGCGCGCTCACCACCCCGTTCCGCTACACCCCGGGCGGGACCGACCCCCACCCGGTCTCGCTGGGCGCCTGCGATGTGTGGCTGGACCCCGCGCGGCGGCCCGCCGCGATCACACTGCCGGATCTCGGGCCCGCCACGGCCGGCTCCCCCGCCCTGCACGTCTTCGCCCTTACCCTGCAACCCGCCGCCCAGGGGCGGGCGTTGCAGCTTCTGGACGCCGCCTCCACCACCTCGCTGCTCGGCACCCGCGCCCAGAGCGTCGAGGCGACCGTCGTCAACGCGGGCACGGTGTGGATCGGCGCGCCCGACGCCGTCACCGTCCGGGTGGACGTCGACGGCGCGCGGACCGTGGAGCCCGCCCCCGTCACCGCCCTCGCCCCCGGCGAGCAGGCCCGCGTCCGCGTCGGCATCCGCAACGCCCCCGGAGTGGCGCCCGGCACCGTGCGCACCGGCGCCGTCTCGGCCACCGGCCGCGGCGGGCGGGCCGCCACCCGGTCCGCCGCCCTGACCCTGGGGGTCCCCGACTACCAGCCCACCGACGCCTCCCTGGGCACCCACCAGGCGCCCTACTGGTTCGACGACGCCAAGTTCGGCATCTTCATCCACTGGGGTGTCTACTCGGTGCCGGCCTGGGGCCCGGTCGGCAAGGAGTACGCCGAGTGGTACTGGGACCACATGCAGGACCCGAACGACCCCACCTACGCGTACCACCGGCGGACCTACGGCGAGGACTTCGCCTACGACGACTTCATCCCGCGCTTCACGGCACGGCGGTTCGACCCGCGCGCCTGGGTGGAGCTGTTCCGGGACGCGGGCGCCGAGTACTACGTGCTGACCTCCAAGCACCATGAGGGCTTCGCCCTGTGGGACACCAAGCTCTCGGACCGCAACGCGGTGCGCATGGGCCCGCACCGCGACCTGGTCAAGGAGCTGTTCGACGCGTCACGCACCCACACCCCGCGGCTGCGCAACGGGCTGTACTTCTCCATGCCCGAGTGGTTCAACCCCGACAACCCCTGGATGGGCCACGCGCCGCGCAACCCGTACACCCTCGCCCCGGTGCCGTACACCGGCTACACCGCCGGCCGGGACTATGTGAAGGACTACCAGGCGCCGCAGATGCTGGAACTGGTCCACGGCTACGACCCCGACATCATCTGGTGCGACATCGGCGGGGTGAACGACAGCCGGCACGTGCTCGCCGAGTACTTCGACCATGCGAAGAACCGCCCGCTGCCGAAGGACGTCACGGTCAACAACCGCTCCGGCATCCCCCCGCACGACTTCACCACACCGGAGTACACGACGTACCACTCCACCGTGGTGGCCAAGTGGGAGGCCAGCCGCGGCCTGGACCCGTTCTCCTACGGTTACAACAGCGCGACCCCCGACGCCCGTTACATGACCGCAGAGCAGGTCGTGCAGACGCTGGTGGACATCGTCAGCAAGAACGGCAACTTCCTGCTGGACATCGGCCCGCGCGCCGACGGCACCATCCCGCAGGTCATGCAGGACCGGCTGCGCGAGACCGGGCGCTGGCTGGCGGTCAACGGCGAGTCGGTGTACGGCACGACGTACTGGTCGCGGATGGCCGAACTCGGCGAACTGCGCTTCACCGTGAAGCAGAACCACGCGTTCTACATCACCTCGCTGGCCGATCCGGGGCCCCGGCTGACCGTCGCGGCGCCGGTGCCCGTCCGCAGGGGCGACACGATCACCATGCTCGGCCACGGCCGCCCGCTGGACTGGGAGTTCGACGGCACCGCACTGACCGTGCAGGTGCCGAAGGCGGCCCGGACCGCCGGACGGTACGCCTGGGTGTTCAAGGTGCACTGGAACGGCTGAGCGACGGCCGCGGGGGGGGGGGGGGGGGGGGGGGGGGGGGGGGGGGAGGGAGAAAAAAAACCCCCCCCCCCCCCCCCCCCCCCCCCCCCGCCCCCGTCACTCCTGCTTCTCGCCGGAGGCGAAGCGGGAGATGATCAGGGCGACGATGATGATGACGCCGTTGAGGAACTGGTTCCACAGTGGCGGCACCCCGCCCAGCGTCATCACGTTGACGACCAGTTGCAGCGTCAGCACGCCGGTGAGCGCCCCGAACAGGGTGCCGCGCCCGCCGTTGAGGCTGACCCCGCCGATGACGGTGGCGGCGAAGACCTGGAAGATCCAGCCGCTGCCCTGGTCGGCGGAGATCGAGCCGTAGTGCCCGGTGTAGAGGATGCCGGCGAACGCGGCGAGCACGCTGCCGATGACCAGCACCACCCACACCGTGCGGTCCACCCGGACGCCCGCGGCACGGGCCGCCTCCGGGTTGCCGCCGATCGCGTACAGCGCCCGGCCGGCCCGCAGCCAGGCCAGCGCCGCCCCGCCGGCCGCGAAGAGCACCGCGCAGATCCAGATGGGGGCGGGCACGCCCAGCCAGACGGCGTTGCCGAGGTAGGTGAACGAGCCGGGCAGTTCGACGATGGACTTGCCCTGCGAGATGGCGATCTGCAGCCCGCGCAGCATCGTCAGGCCGCCCAGGGTCACGATGAAGCCGTTGAGCCGCAGCCCCAGGATCAGGAAGCCGTTGAGTCCCCCGATCAGCGCGCCCACCAGCAGGCAGACCGGCACGGCGGTCCAGGACGGCAGCAGGCCCAGCCCGTCGAAGCGGGCGCCGTGCGGGGGCAGCACCAGCCACACCGCGATGACGGGTGCCACGCCGATGGTCGACTCCAGGGAGAGGTCCATCCGCCCGGCGATGAGGATCAGGGCCTCGCCCAGGACCAGCAGGCTCAGCTCGGTCGCCTGCTGGGCGACGCCGATGAGGTTGTCGGCGGTCAGGAAGGCGGGCGAGACGATGAACCCGATGATCCCCATGACCAGCAGGACCGGGACGAGCGACAGCTCCCGGTAGCGCCCGAGGTCCAGCCGGCGGACCGCGCCGCCGGGCGCGGCCGGTCCCGGCGCGGTCGGGGCGGCCTGCCCGGTCAGGTCAGTGCTCGGGGACATCGCGGTCCTCCCTGTCGCTGTCGTCGGTGCCGGTCAGTCCCTCGATGGCGGCCACCAGCCGCTCGTCGCTCCAGTCGCGGCCGAACCCGGCGGTGACCCGGCCGTGGAACATCACCACGACGCGGTCGCAGGTGCGCAGGTCGTCCAGTTCGTCGGAGACGATCAGCACGGCCTTGCCGCCGTCGGCGGCCCGGCGGATCCGGTCGAGGAGGAACTCCTTGGACCGCACGTCCACACCGTTGGCCGGCCGGATCGCCACCAGGACGTGCGGGTCGGTGGCGAGTGCCCGGGCGACGACGACCTTCTGCTGGTTGCCGCCGGACAGGGCGGCCACCGGGGTCTGCGGCCCGGGGGTCTTGATGTCCAGGTCCTCGATCATCCGCTGGGCGAACTCCCTGGTCCTGGAGGGCAGTACGGTGCCGTACGGGCCGAGGCGTGAGGTGACGGTGAGCGTGGCGTTCTCGGCGACGCTGCGCCGGGCGACCAGGCCCTGCGCGTGCCGGTCCTCCGGGACCAGGCCGATCCCGGCGGCCAGCGCGGCCGGTACGTCACCGCCGCGGATCCGGCGGCCCGCCACCTCGATGGTGCCGCGCGCGGCCCGGTGCAGTCCGGCCAGGGTCTCGCCCAGCCGGACGTTGCCGCTGGAGGCCGCGCCCGCCAGACCGACGACCTCGCCGCGGCGCACGTCGAGGTCGATGTCCCGGTAGGCGCCGGGGGCGGTCAGCCCGCGCACCCGCAGCAGGGCGGGGCCGTCCTGCGTCCCGGCGACCCGGGCGGCGGGCCTGGCCCGGGGGGCCGCGGCCTCCCCGGTCATCGCCTCCACCAGGGCATCGCGGGGCAGCCCGGCCACGTCGGCGGTGAGGATGTGCCGGGCGTCCCGGTAGACGGTGACCCGCCCGCACAGCTCGTAGACCTCCTGGAGGTGGTGCGAGATGAACAGGAACGCCACGCCCTGCCGCTGGAGTTCGCGCAGCCTGGCGAAGAGGCGGTCGATGCCGCGCGCGTCGAGCTTGGCGGTCGGCTCGTCCAGGACGATGAACCGCGCCCCGAACGACAGGGCGCGCGCGATCTCGACGAACTGGCGCTGCTCGACGGTCAGCCGGCCGGCCCGCAGCGCGGGGTCGGTGTCCACTCCGTACTCGGCGAGCAGGTCCCCGGCCCGCCGCCGCAGCTCCTTCCAGCGGATGGGGCGCAGCGCGGAGGGGCTCTGACGGCCCAGGAAGAGGTTCTCGGCGACGGTCAGGTGCGGCAGGACGGTGGAGTGCTGGTAGACGCAGGCGACGTGCGCGCGCCAGGCCTCGGTGTCCCCGAAGGCCGGCGCGGGCGCGCCCGCGAAGCGCAGCGCGCCGCTGTCGGCGCGCTGCATCCCGGTGAGGATGGAGACCAGGGTGGACTTGCCGGCGCCGTTGCGTCCGACCAGGGCGTGCGACTCCCCGGGCAGGACGGTCAGGTGGGCGTCCCGCAGCGCGACGGTGGATCCGAAGCGTTTGCAGATGCCGGTCGCCTCGGCCACCGGCGCCTTGCCGGCCGGGGCGGCCGCGGGTGCGTCGGCCATGGGGGTTGTCGTCCCTTCCAGGAGGCGCGGCGGTCACCTGCCGACCGCGTTGCCCCACAGGCTCGGATCGCCGACGTTGGCCTTGGTCACCAGCGGGGCGGGCAACTGGTCCTCCAGGCCGTCGGGCAGCCGGACGATCGTGGAGTGGTGGTCGGTCGGGCCGGGGCCGAAGGTCTTCCCGGCGACCGCGGCCTCGGCGTAGTACAGGGCGTACTTGGCGTACAGGTCGGCGGGCTGGGAGATGGTGGCGTCGATCTCGCCCTTGCGGATCGCGTCGAACTCCGCGGGGATGCCGTCGTTGGAGATGACGGTGATGTGCCCGGCGGTGCCGGCCGGCTTGAGCAGGCCCTTCTGCTTCAGCAGGGCCAGGGTGGGTTGCAGGAAGACACCGCCGGCCTGCATGTACAGGCCGTTCAGGTGCGGCTGCTGGGCGAGGAGGGTCTGCAGCTTGCCGGCGGCGACCGCGCCGTCCCAGTTGGTGGTCAGCGGGTAGACGGTGATGCCGGGGTAGTTCTGCTTCATGCAGGAGGCGAAGGCCTCGGAGCGGTCCCGGCCGTTGATGGAGGTCAGGTCGCCCTCGAACTCGGCGACCTTGCCCCGGCCCTTCAGGCTGCTGCCGAGGAAGCGGCAGGCCTGGGTGCCGTAGGCCCGGTTGTCGGCGCGCACCACCATGTAGACCTTGCCCTGGTCGGGCCGGGTGTCGACGCTGACCACGGGGATGTGCCGGGTGGCGAGGGTGTTCAGGGTGGAGGTGATGGCGCCGGTGTCCTGCGGTGCCATCACGACGGCCTTGGCCCCGGTGTTCTCGAAGACCTGGACGTTGGCGACGAGTTTGGTGATGTCGTTCTGGGAGTTGCTCAGCGGCAGGACGTTCGCCTTGTCGGCGCTGATGTCCTTCCTGAGGTACTGGGCGTAGGAGTTCCAGAAGTCGGAGTCGGAGCGGGGCAGGTCGATGCCGATGGCGGGTTTGCCGGAGCCGGCTCCCGACGCGGTGCTGCCGCGGTTGCAGGCGGCGGCGAGCGAGGCCGTCACGACGAGGGTGACCACGAGTGCGGTCCGGGTACGGGTGGGCTTCATTGCACACGCTCCCTGTTGTGCGCGGGGCCTTCGCGTCCCTTGCGGCGCCAAGGAGAGTACGAGAGCGGTGCCGACCAGACAAGGGCATCATCCGATGAATTTCGCCAGACCGGCACCAAACCCGGGGCGCCACAGCTGACTTTCACCCTACGAGGAGCCGCCGCCGAAGCCATCGCGCCAATACCTCCGATGAATACTTGTCGCGGTGCGTCACCACTGGGTATCGTTCCGAACAGCCGCCCGGCCGGCCACCCGGTCCGCCGGCCACCCCGGACGAGGATCTGGTCGGGAAAGGAATCCCGTTGTCCGCTCACACCGCGCGGATCACCGCCGTGGACACCCATGACATCCGCTTCCCCACCTCGCGGGAGCTGGACGGCTCCGACGCGATGAACCCGGACCCGGACTACTCCGCCGCCTACGTGGTACTGCGCACCGACGCCGGCGACGGCCACGAGGGCCACGGCTTCGCCTTCACCATCGGCCGCGGCAACGAGGTGCAGGTCGCCGCCATCGAAGCGCTGCGCCCCCACCTGCTCGGACAGCCCGTGGACCGGCTGTGCGACGACCCCGGCTCGCTCAACCGCGAGCTGATCGGGGACAGCCAACTGCGCTGGCTGGGCCCCGAGAAGGGGGTGATGCACATGGCCATAGGCGCCGTCATCAACGCGGTGTGGGACCTGGCGGCCAAACGCGCCGCCAAACCGCTGTGGAAGCTGCTCGCGGACGCCGAACCGGACTGGCTCGTCTCCCAGGTGGACTTCCGCTACATCGCCGACGCCCTCAGTCCCGAGCGCGCCCTGGAACTGCTGCGCCGCGGCCGCGCGGGAAGCGCGGAGCGCGAGGCGCGCCTCCTGGACCGCGGCTACCCCGCCTACACCACCTCGCCCGGCTGGCTCGGCTACTCCGACGAGAAGCTGACCCGGCTGGCCCGCGAGGCGCTGTCCGAGGGCTTCACCCAGATCAAGCTGAAGGTCGGCGCCGACCTCGCCGACGACATCCGCCGCTGCCGCGCCGCCCGTGCCGTGATCGGCCCCGACATCCGGATGGCCGTCGACGCCAACCAGCGCTGGAACGTCGACGAGGCCATCGCCTGGACCAACGCGCTGGCCGAGTTCGACCCGTACTGGATCGAGGAGCCCACCAGCCCCGACGACATCCTCGGCCACGCCGCGGTCCGCGCCGCCGTCGCGCCCGTCAAGGTGGCCACCGGCGAGCACGTGCAGAACCGCATCGTCTTCAAGCAGCTGCTGCAGGCCGGCGCGATCGACGTGCTCCAGCTGGACTCCGCGCGGGTCGGCGGCGTCAACGAGAACCTCGCGATCCTGCTGCTCGCCGCACACTTCGGGGTCCCGGTCTGCCCGCACGCGGGCGGCGTCGGGCTGTGCGAACTGGTGCAGCACCTGTCGATGTTCGACTACGTCGCGCTGTCCGGAACGACACAGGACCGGGTCATCGAGTACGTCGACCACCTCCACGAGCACTTCACCGACCCCGTGGTCGTCCGAGACGGCCACTACCGCGCCCCGGCCGCGCCCGGCTTCTCCGCGCAGATGCACCAGCGGTCCATCGACACCTACACCTTCCCGGACGGCGCCTTCTGGGCCGCCGACCTGGCCGGGCGGACCGCCGGGGGCGCGGGGTGAGGATCGCGCTGCACACCCGGGTCAGGGCGGACCGGATCGCGGAGTACGAGCAGGCCCACCGCGCCGTGCCGCCGGAGCTGACCGACGCCATCCGCGCCGCGGGGGTCACCTCGTGGACCATCTGGCGCAGCGGCACCGAGCTGTTCCACCTGCTGGAATGCGAGGACTACACGGCGGTGCTCGCCGCCCTGGAGCGCCTGCCGGTGAACATCGCCTGGCAGGCGCGGATGGCCGAACTCCTGGACGTGGTCCACGACTACTCGGCCGAGGGTGCCGCCGCGGGGCTGCCCGTAGTGTGGGAGTTGTGACGTCCCTCTTCCGGAACCCGGTCATCCCCGGTTTCCACCCCGATCCGTCGGTCTGCCGGGTCGGCGACGACTACTACCTGGTGACCTCCAGCTTCGAGTGGTTCCCCGGCGTGCCGGTCTTCCACAGCCGCGACCTGGTGCACTGGCGGCAGCTCGGCCACGTACTGGACCGGCCCTCGCAGCTCGGCCTGGACGGCGTGCGGCCCTCCGGCGGAATCTACGCGGCGACCATCCGGCACCACCGCGGGGTGTTCTACGTGGTGACCACGCTGGTCGACGGCCCCGGGCCCGGCGGACACCTCGTCGTCACCGCCACCGACCCGGCCGGGCCGTGGAGCGAGCCGCACTGGCTGGAGGGCGACGGCTTCGACCCCTCGCTGTTCTTCGACGACGACGGCCGGGCCTGGCTGACCGCCACCCGGGAGAAGGCCGGCAAGGCCTACGACGGCGACTGCGAGGTGTGGCTGCGCGAGTTCGACCCGCAGGCGCTGGAGACGACCGGCGAGGAACACGTCATCTGGGAGGGCTCCGCGCGCGGCGCGGTGTGGACGGAGGGGCCCCGCCTGTTCCGCGTCGACGGCCGGTATGTGCTGCTGGCCTCGGAGGGCGGCACCGAGGAGAACCACGCGGTGGTCGCCGCCCGCTCGGACCACGTCACCGGGCCGTACCTGCCCGACCCCCGCAACCCGGTGCTCACCCACCGCCACCTCGGCCGCCACCACCCCCTCACCCGCACCGGCCACGCCGACCTGGTCCGCACCCCGGCCGGCGAGTGGTGGATGGTGCTGCTCGCGGTGCGGACCGGCAGCCTCCTTGGCCGGGAGACCTTCCTGACCCGGGTCGACTGGGAGGACGGCCGGCCGGTCGTCGCGCCGGTGGAGACGGTGGCCGAGGCCCCCGCGCTGCCCGCGCACCCCTGGCCGGCCACCCCCGCCTGCGACCACTTCGACGGACCCCGGCTCGCACCCCGATGGAACATGCTGCGCACCCCCCGCGACCGCTTCTGGTCCCTGGACGGCGGAGGGCTGCGCCTGCGCCCCCGGCCGGAGACCCTGGGCGACCGGGCCAACCCCAGCCTCGTCGCCTGCCGGATCACCGACCCGCACTTCGCGGTGCACACCGCGATCGGGGCCGTCCCCGCCGGCGAGGCGGGACTCGCGCTGATGCTGAAGGACACCGCGCACATCCGCTTCGCGGTGACCGCGGAGGGCCTCGCCCTGGTGGTGCGCCGCGGCGACGCCGACGAGGTCGTGGCCCGCGCGGAGACCGTGCCGCGCCTACTGGGGGTGGAGGGCCACGGGACGGTGCTGCGCTTCCGGTTCGCCGCGCGGCCCGGCGACTGGCAGGAGGCGGGAACCGTCGACGCCGGGTTCCTCTGCCCCGGCGCCGACGGTGACTTCACCGGCACCTTCGCGGGCCTGTACGCCGTCGGGGACGGCTCCACCGACGACGACCGGCAGGCCGTCTTCGACTGGTTCGAGTACCTGCCCCTCAACGACTGAGAGTGCTTGACTGACGTTCCGTCAGATGCCCCTGCATTAAACACACTTACCGCCCATGTCCTGCTTTGCCTCCCTTACCCCACTAGATTCGTCCTCGGTCCGTGGCCTGCGAAGAGACGGAGGGGCGACTCGTGGGAGCACAGCGCGTTGTGGTGGTGGGGCAGGGGTACGTGGGACTTCCGCTGGCCCTGCGGGCCGTGGAGGCCGGCTTCGACGTGCTGGGCCTGGACGCCGACGAGCGGCGCGTCAAAAAGCTGGCCGCGCGGGAGTCGTACGTCGAGGACGTGGGCGCGGAGCGCCTGGCGGCCGCCCTGGACTCCGGCCGGTACCGTCCCGGCTCCGACTACGCCGACGCGGCCGGCTTCGACGTGTGCGTCATCACCGTCCCCACCCCGCTGCGCGACGGCGTCCCGGACCTGAGCTGCGTACGCGACGCCGGGCGGAGCGTCGCCCGGCACCTGCGGCCCGGCGCCGCCGTCGTGCTGGAGTCGACCACCTATCCGGGCACCACCGAGGAGTTCCTGCGGCCCCTGCTGGAGGAGGGCAGCGGCCTGCGCGCCGGTGAGGACTTCTTCCTCGGCTACAGCCCCGAGCGGATCGACCCGGGCAACCGCGCCTGGCGCCTGGAGAACACCCCGAAGGTGGTCTCCGGACTGGACGCCGCCTCCCTCACCGCGGTGCGGGAGTTCTACGAGCGACTGGTGGAGCGCGTGGTGCCGGTCTCCTCGCCCCGCGTCGCGGAACTCACCAAGCTGCTGGAGAACACCTTCCGGCACGTCAACATCGCCCTGGTCAACGAACTCGCCGTGCTCGCCGCGGAGTTGGACATCGACATGTGGGAGGCCGTCGCGGCGGCCGCCACCAAGCCGTTCGGCTACCTGCCGTTCCTGCCCGGCCCGGGAGTGGGCGGGCACTGCCTGCCCGTCGACCCCTCCTACCTGTCCTGGCACGCCCGGCGGACGCTGGGGCACACCCTGCGTTTCGTGGAGCTGGCGAACGAGGTCAACGACCACATGCCGCGCTATGTGACGCACCGGCTGTCGGTGGGCCTCAACTCCCGGGGCCACGCGGTGCGCGGCAGCCGGGTGCTGCTGCTGGGGCTCGCCTACAAGAGGAACACCGGCGACGTGCGGGAGTCACCGGCCATCGCGGTCGCCCGGCACCTGTGGAAGCTGGGAGCGGACCTGCGCGCGGTCGAGCCGTTCAGCGATCCGCACACCGTGCCGCTCGACATCCCGCTGGTCGACCTCACCGAGGACGAACTGCGGGCGGCGCACGCCACCGTCGTCCTCACCGACCACGACACCTTCGACTACGCCCTGGTCGAGCGGGCCGCCCGCTATGTCTTCGACACCCGCAACCGCTGCCACGGACCACAGGTCGAACTGCTGTGAGGCGTTTGCTGTGAGCGAGCTGTGAGCCGGTCAAGCGATTCGGCCGGTGCTTCACCCCAACGTGTGGCGTACCGGGCGCCGGCGCCTGGGCAGACTCTTGTCGCCAATACAGGAAAAACAGCATATGTCGCTGTTTTCGCACCTGTGTTGAGAGAGGAGTCATCGTGAACCGCCACCGTCTCCGCAGGTCCCTGGCCGCGCTCCTGCTCGCCGGCGGACTCGCCACCGGAACGCTCGCCGGCGCCGGAGGGTCCCAGGCGCTCGCCCCGGCCTCCGGGTACCACCACTGGCACCACCGGGTCGAGGGCCGCGTCGTCTCCCCCGCTCCGCTCCGCGTCCACTACGGCCCGGCCACCGGCCGCTGGGTCACCGGGACGATCAGCAACGGCATGCACGTGTGGATCAGGTGCCAGGCCGACGGCAGCGACGTCGGCGGCAACCACCACTGGTACCGGCTGACCGGCGGCCAGGGCTGGATCCCCGCCTACTACGTCCACGCCTTCCACCACGTCCCCTGGTGCGGCGACTGAGCCACCCGACCACCCCCGGACAGCACCGCTGAAACGCTCCTCCCCGGCCGGCACTCCGGCCGTCGCCGCGCCGGGGAGGGGCACCGCCTCCGAGAGCCGCGGCGAGGCCTGCGCCGGCTCCGATACCGCAACGACGGACTGGTCCCGAGGCCGTGAAGTGTGTGGCTCGGGCGCGTTGTCAAGGGCCCGCGGGCGCGAGGATTTCGATGCCGGTGGTGGCCTTGTAGCTGGTTCGGTCGATGCGGGGGCCTCGTGCCTGGTACTTGGAGGTGGTGCGTTTGACGATGTGGGGGCTGACCCGTAGCCGCCGTGTGGGCAGCGGTGCGGCCAGGACGTGCCGCCCGATCGTGCCGACCAAGTCGATGACGGTGCCCGCGGTGAGGCTCGCGGCCAGGATGATCTGGTCGCGGGCGGCCTGAAGAGCGATGCTGAAGCCGGCCCGGTCCGGGTCGATGCCCGCTTGCGTGCTGGTCGCGTCCGCCATCGCGGTCCGCAACAGCTGGTAGACCACGAGCAGTGCGTAGATCTCCTGCCTCTATGCCTTCGGAGGTCCGGGCGCGCAGGACACGTCCGCCGAGG
>JBEHXI010000129.1:0-19885 GCA_048498775.1 Actinomycetota bacterium
CGTCACTGCCGTGCCGCCGCGCCGGGGCGTAGGCGTCACAGCCGCGCCGCCGCGCCCGCCGGGGTCGCGCCCCGGGTGTCGAGCAGCAGCTGCGCCTTGACGGCCAGTCCCTGCAGGTCGTAGGTGCGGTGCGGCTGGAGCAGCACCGTCAGGTCGGCCTCGGCGACGGCCTCCCACAGCGCGTCGGCGCGCGGCACCGGCCGCCCCAGGACGCGCCAGCCGGGCGTGTACGGGTCGTGGTAGGTCAGCGTGGCGCCCAGTTCGACCAGCCGCGCCCCGACGTGCCGGGCCGGAGCGCCCTCGGTGTCCGCCAGGTCGGCCTTGTAGGTGACCCCGAGCAGCAGCACCCGGGCGCCGCGCACCGACTTGCCGTGCTCGTTGAGCAGCGCGGCGCAGCGCTGCACCACATAGCGCGGCATGCGGGCGTTGACCTCCTGGGCGAGCTGGACCATCCGCAGCGGGTGTCCTGGGGTGCGGGTGGGGCAGCCGAGCCGGTCCGGGTCGAGGGCGGGGGAGTGGCCGCCGACGCCGGGTCCCGGGCGGAACGCCTGGAAGCCGAACGGCTTGGTCTCGGCGCACCGGATCACGTCCCACAGGTCGATGCCCGCGTCGTGGCAGAACACCGCCATCTCGTTGACCAGCGCGATGTTGACGTGCCGGTAGTTGGTCTCCAGCAGCTTGGCCGCCTCGGCCTCGCGGGGGCCGCGGGCGCGCACCACGCGCTCGGTCAGCCGCCCGTAGAAGGCGGCGGCGGCCTCGGTGCAGGCGGGGGTGAGGCCGCCGATGACCTTGGGGGTGTTGGAGATGCCGTGGACGCGGTTGCCGGGGTCGACGCGGCTCGGCGCGTACGCCAGGTGGAAGTCGCGCCCGGCCCGCAGCCCGGAGCCGTCCTCCAGCAGCGGCCGCAGCAGTTCCTCGGTGGTGCCCGGGTACGCGGCGGACTCCAGGATGACGGTGGTGTGCGGGCGCAGCCGTACCGCGAGGGTGCGGGCGCACCCGGCGAGGGCGCCGAGGTCCACGGCGCTGTCCTCGCCGGGCGGGGTGGGGGCGCAGATCACCGCGGTGCGGGCGCGGCCGAGGGCGTCGGGGTCGGTGGTGGCGCGGAAGCCGCGGGCGAGCATCCGCCGTACGTCGGCGGCGGTCAGGTCGTCGACCGGGGAGCGTCCGGCGCCCAGGCCGTCCACGACGGCCTGGTCGGTGTCGTAGCCGATGACGCCGAGGCCGGCGCAGGTCGCGGCCTGGGCGAGGGGGAGTCCGATGGGGCCGAGTCCGATGACGGCGAGGTCTGCGGGCAATGGGGTTCAGTCCTCTCCCCGGGGCCGAGGGCGCTTCCGGGCGCCGGGCCGGGTTTCGCCGGATTGCGTCATATAAGACTAAGCAGACATATGTCTCATCATTCGTAATGATCTCCCGTGTGGCGTGGTGCGCGTGGGACGGGGCACCCGAGGTCCACTGGCTGACGGCCCGGATGGCGGTCACCATCGAAGAGACGCGAAGAGACGTCACCTTCAGGCGGAGGTTTCTCAGGTGAAGACGGCACCACTGGGGCCGCAGGACCGCGCGCAGGCCCTCGCTCGCATGGCGGAAACGGAACTCGACGTCCTGGTCGTGGGCGGGGGCGTGGTCGGCGCGGGCACCGCGCTGGACGCCGCGACCCGGGGCCTGGCCACCGGCATCGTGGAGGCCAGGGACTGGGCCTCGGGCACCTCAAGCCGCTCCAGCAAGCTGATCCACGGCGGGCTGCGCTATCTGGAGATGCTGGACTTCGCCCTGGTGCGGGAGGCGCTCAAGGAGCGCGGCCTGCTGCTCCAGCGGCTGGCCCCGCACCTGGTGCGGCCGGTGCCGTTCCTCTACCCGCTGACCCACCGCGGCTGGGAGCGCTGCTACGCGGGCTCCGGGGTCGCCCTGTACGACACGATGGCGGCCACCTCGGGCCACGGCCGCGGGCTGCCGCACCACCGGCACCTGACCCGGCGGCACGCGCTGCGGATCGCCCCCTGCCTGCGCAAGGACTCCCTGGTGGGCGCGTTGCAGTACTACGACGCCCAGATGGACGACGCCCGTTATGTGGTGACGCTGGTGCGCACCGCGACCCGTTACGGCGCGCTGGCCGCCAACCGCGCCCGGGTGACGGGCTTCCTGCGCGAGGGGGAACGCGTTGTCGGTGCCCGGGTGCAGGATGTGGAGCAGGGCGGGGAGTACGAGGTGCGGGCCCGCCAGGTGGTCAACGCCACCGGAGTGTGGACCGACGACACCCAGGCGATGGTGGGGGAGCGGGGGCAGTTCCACGTCCGGGCGTCCAAGGGCATCCATCTGGTGGTGCCCAAGGACCGGATCCACTCCGGCACGGGGCTGATCCTGCGCACCGAGAAGAGCGTGCTGTTCGTGATCCCGTGGGGGAGGCACTGGATCGTCGGCACCACCGACACCGACTGGAACCTGGACAAGGCCCACCCGGCCGCCTCCAGCGCCGACATCGACTATCTGCTCGAACACGTCAACTCGGTGCTGGCGGTGCCGTTGACCAGGGACGACGTGGAGGGGGTCTACGCCGGGCTGCGCCCGCTGCTGGCCGGGGAGTCCGAGGCGACCAGCCAGTTGTCCCGGGAGCACACCGTCGCCCACCCGGTGCCCGGCCTGGTGGTGGTCGCGGGCGGCAAGTACACCACCTACCGGGTGATGGCCAAGGACGCGGTGGACGCGGCGGTGCACGGCCTGGACCGGCGGGTGGCGCCCTGCTGCACCGAGGAGGTGCCGCTGGCCGGCGCGGAGGGCTATCCGGCGCTGTGGAACGCCCGGGCCCGCCTCGCGGACCGCGCCGGTCTGCACGTCGCCCGGGTGGAGCATCTGCTGAATCGTTACGGCTCGTTGACCGAGGAGCTGCTGGAACTCATCGCCGCCGACCCGTCGCTGGGCGAGCCGCTGGCCGCCGCCGAGGACTACCTGCGCGCCGAGGTGGTCTACGCGGCCTCCCACGAGGGCGCCCGCCACCTCGACGACGTCCTCACCCGCCGCACCCGGATCTCCATCGAGACCTTCGACCGCGGCACCCGCAGCGCCCGGGAGGCGGCCGACCTGATGGCGCCGGTGCTCGGCTGGGACGACGCCCAGCGCGACCGGGAGGTCGAGCACTACCACAAGCGGGTGGAGGCCGAACGCGAGTCGCAGCGCCAGCCCGACGACCTGACCGCGGACGCGGCCCGGCTCGGCGCTCCGGATATCGTGCCCCTCGGTACCTGACGGCGACGCCGGCGGCTGTACCCCACGGTCCGGGACGGCTTGACGGGGCTTCGCCCGTGGCCCGACGGTGGTGCTGCCGGCGCTCCGGCGGCGGGCGGTGGCTGCTGAGCGGGGGACGGGCCGGGGACAAGCGGGGGACGAGAGGGGTTCGAGTGTCCGATCAGGGGCGGCTGGTGGCCGGGCGGTACCGGCTCACCGAGTTGATAGGCCGCGGCGGCATGGGCACCGTCTGGCGGGCGGACGACGAACTGCTCGGCCGTCAGGTCGCGGTCAAGAAGCTGCGCGTGCCGCCGCAGTTGCACGACGACGAGCGGGAGCGCCTCTACGAGCGCACCCGCCGGGAGGCCCGCAGCGCGGCCCGCATCGCCCACCCGAACGTGGTGGTGGTGCACGACGTCGTCGAGGACGAGGGCCTGCCGTGCATCGTCATGGAGTACGTGCCCTCCCGCACCCTCGGCGACGTGCTGAAGAAGGACGGCCCCATCACCCCGCGCGAGGCGGCCCGGATCGGCCGCGGGATGGTCGCCGCGCTGCGTGCCGCGCACCGGGCCGGTGTGCTGCACCGGGATGTGAAACCGGCCAACGTGCTGCTGGGTCTTGAGGCTCCGGACGGTGACGAGGGCTGGCCGGGTGGCCGGATCGTGCTCACCGACTTCGGCATCGCCTCGGCCACCGGCACCTCCACCCTCACTCGCACCGGTGAGCTGATCGGATCGTTCGATTTTCTGGCGCCCGAGCGGATCACCGGCGGCACCCCCGGCCCGGCCTGCGACCTGTGGGCGCTCGGGGCGACGCTGTACCAGGCGGTGGAGGGCGAGGCCCCGTTCCACCGCGACACCCCGATCGAGACCGCGTACGCCATCGCCTCCGAGCCGGTCCCACCGCCGCGCAAGGCCGGGCCGCTGGCGCCGCTGATCGAGGCGTTGCTGGCCAAGGACCCCGAGGAGCGGATGACCGCCGAGCAGGCCGAACGGCTGCTGGTCTCCTCGGTGGAGACGGTGATGGTCGCGGGGACGGGCGCGTCCGCCGGCTGGAGCGCTCCGGACGACGGACCGGCCGAGGAGCCGACGGAGGTGGTCCCCCCGGCCCCGCGGAGCACCGGGACCGGGCCCACCCAGCCGGTACCTGACGTCACACCAGGCACCGTTGCCCCGCCGCCCGCCCGCCGCTCCCGCCGGGCCGCCGCCGTGGCCGTGGTGACCGCCGTGGCGGCCGCCGCCCTCGCCACCGGCGGCTATCTCCTCGTCCACGGCCACTCGGCCGCCACGACCGCCGGCCGGAACACCGCCACCACCCACCCCACCCCGCCGCCGCACTCGCCCTCCGCCGTCCCGCTGCCCGGCGCGCCCGCCGGCTACCGCCTGGTCCACGACTCGGCCGGCTTCACCGTGGCCGTGCCCGAGGGCTGGCACCATCTGGCCAACCCCCCGGCCCCGAACGAGTCGGACTGGATCGACCCGACCGGCAAGGTCGATCTCAAGATCAGTACGCTGGACTACGCCGGCCCCAGCCCCCTCCAGCACTGGCAGTCCCTGGTCGCGGCCGTGGAGTCCCAGTCCCCCGGCTACCACCTGCTGCGGATGAACCCCACCACCGTGAAGGTCGCCGGGCAGACCGAGCCCGCCGCCATCTGGGAGTACACCTGGCAGGGCAAGGCGCGCACCTGGCACGCCATCGACCTGGGCTTCGGCAAGGAGGGCGGCACCGAGTACGCGGTCTACCTGTCGGCTCCCGACCTGCAATGGCCGGACCGGCTGCCGGTGTTCAGCACCGCGGCCACCACCTTCCGCCCCGGTCCGCGGTAGCCGCGCGGCACGAGCGACGGGTTCCGGCCGCACTGCGCCGGGAACCGGGGGCAGCCGTACCGATGTCCCGACGACAGGGGATGATGGGACGGGGCAGCCGCGCGCAGCGCGGGCGCCGCCCGATGCATCGTCAGATCGAACGCTTCATTGCTTAAGGACGTTGATGACGCAGGCGCAAGGCACCACCGGCCGACTTCTCGCCGACCGCTACCGCCTCGGCGAGATCCTTGGGCAGGGCGGCATGGGCACGGTGTGGCGGGCGGTCGACGAGACCCTGGGCCGCGAGGTCGCCGTCAAGGAACTGCGCTTCCCCGGCAACGTCGACGACGACGAGAAACGCCGCCTGATCACCCGTACGCTGCGCGAGGCCAAGGCGACCGCGCGGATCCGCTCCACCGGCGCCGTGACGGTCTACGACGTCGTCGAGGAGGACAACCGGCCCTGGATCGTCATGGAACTGGTCGAGGGCCGTTCGCTGTCCGACGCGATACGCCTGGACGGGCCGCTCGGTTCCAGACGCGCCGCCGAGGTCGGACTCGCCGTCCTCGACGTGCTGCGCGCCGCGCACCGCGAGGGCATCCTGCACCGCGACGTCAAGCCGTCCAACGTGCTGATCGCGGACGACGGCCGGGTCGTGCTCACCGACTTCGGCATCGCCCAGGTCGAGGGCGACCCGTCCGTGACGTCCACCGGCATGCTCGTCGGCGCGCCGTCGTACATCTCCCCGGAGCGGGCGCGCGGCCAGAAGCCGGGTCCCGCGTCCGACCTGTGGTCGCTGGGCGCCCTGCTGTACGCGGCGGTCGAGGGTCGGCCGCCGTACGACCGCGGCGCCGCCATCGCCACGCTCACCGCCGTGATGACCGAGCCGCTGGAGTCCCCGTCCTGCGGCGGCGCGCTGGCCGACGCCATCACCGGCCTGCTCATCAAGGACCCGGCCAAGCGCCTGGACGACAAGGCGGTCCGCACCCTGCTCACCGAGGCCGCCACGGGCCCCGAGACCCCGCCCGGCGAGTCGACGAAGACGCTGACCGTGCCCGCCGACCCCCAGCCGCTGCCCACCGACGCGGGCCCCGCGCTGCGCAGCGCCGCCGCCGAGGACAAGGTGCTCGGCTCCCTGCGCTCGGTGCGCAACGCCGCGGCCCGCCGGGAGCCCGCCGCCGGCGCCACCACCTTCCGGGCGCCGTCCGGCGTCCAGGCCCCGCTGATGGACCTGGTCTCGCGGCGGACCATGGTGATCGTGGCGATGGTGGTGCTCGCGATCGTCGGCACCCTGCTGGTGATCCTCCTGACGCACACCGGCGGCAACGGCTCGGGCTCCAGCGGCTCCAGCGGGAACGGGAAGGGGGCGGCGCCCTCCCAGTCCCTCGGCGGCACCCCGACGCAGTCGGCCGCCGACGTGACCAACGGCATCCCGGCCGGTTTCGTCCGCTACCAGAACGACCAGTACCACTTCGCGCTCGACCTGCCGGCCAACTGGCACCGCATCGCCGTCGCCGGGCAGAACTCCGGCGTCATCTTCGCGGCCATGGGCGGCACCTATCCGCGCGTCCAGATCGACTACACCTCGCAGCCGCGCCCCGACGCGGCCGCCGCCTGGCGGCAGGAGGAGCCCGCCGTCGCCCAGAGCAGCACCGACTACCACCTGCTGGGCATCAGGACCGTCCACTACCGGGACTTCACCACCGTCGCCGACTGGGAGTTCACCCGCGTCCAGGGCGGCACCCCCATGCACGTCCTCAACCGCGGCATGGCCAACTCCCGCGCCGGCTACGCCGTCATGTTCACCTGCCCGACGGCCAACTGGGACGCCACCGGTTGCAGCCGGCTGCGCCAGGTCTTCTTCTCCAGCTTCACCCCCCTCGGCTGAGGGCCGCCGACTCCGCGGCGACCAGGGGGTTTTGAGGACCGTCCGGCCGGGTGAGACGTCCGGCAGGGCCGGTTCGACGCCAAACCGCCCGAGCGTGGCGCGGCCGTCCGTGCCGGGACGTATCGTGAACTCGCAGACCGCCCGCGAGCCGACCACGCCGCGCGACGGTCGTGAATGCTCAGGGGAGGAGCTGTGGACGAGTACGCGGGACGCATACTGGCCGGCCGGTACCGGCTGCCGCGTCCACCCGCCGACGAGTTCGAGATGGTGGAGTCCCGCGCGTTCGACACCTACAGCGGGCAGGAAGTCGTCATCCGGCAGCTCCCGCTGCCCGAGGTCGTCAGCGCGTACGACGATGACGGTGCCCCCGACGACGACGGCGTCACCGCGGCCCACCGCAGCGAACCGGCCCGGCGCGCCCTGGCCGCCGCCCGCGCCGCCGCCGCGCTCCCCGACCACCCGCGTCTCGTCCAGGTCTTCGACGTCCTCATCGAGGACGGCAGCCTGTGGGTCGTCTCCGAACTGGTCCCCGGCGCCCGCCCGGTCGCCGCGCTCCTCGCCGAACGGCCCTTCGGCCCCTACCGCGCCGCCGAGATGGCCGACGACCTCATGGGCGGCCTGCGCGTCCTGCACGCCCAGGGCTGGGCCCACCGCAACATCACCGCCGCCACCGTCCTGATCTGCGCCGACGGGCGCGCCATGCTGGACGGCCTGGCGGCCGGCGCCGCGCAGGAGGCGCTGTGCGGCTACAACCCCGTCCCCGAGCACGTCCTCGCGGCCACCGGCGCGGGCGAGCGCCGCGAGCGGGAGCTGGGCGAGGACGCCTCCGGCTGGGCGGGCCCGGACTCCGCGCTGGCCATGGAACGCGCCCGCCAGGCCAGGATCGCCGTCATCGGCCCGGTCACCGAACGCTGGGCGCCGGAGCAGGCCGGCGCCGTCCACGAGAACTGGCAGCTGGCCCCGCCGGTCGGCCCGCCCGCCGACCTGTGGGCGCTGGGCGCGCTGCTTTTCCGCTGCGTCCAGGGCCGCGCGCCCTACCCCGAGGACAGCGCCGCCGAACTGGCCCAGCTGGTCTGCGCACGGCAGCCCGCCGCCGCCGAGGAGTGCGGGCCGCTGCGGCCGGTCGTCGAGTCACTGCTGCGCCAGGACCCCACCGAGCGGCCCGACTTCGAGGCGCTGCGCGGCTGGCTCGCCACGATCGTGCGCTCCGCGCCGGAACCGGGCCTGGGCACCCGCACCGTGCAGGTCCCCGCCGACCCGCCCGACCCGCGCAGACTCCCCGTCAAGCGCCGCAAGGGCGAACTGGTGCGGCAGCGCCGCCGCGGGGCGAAGGACACGGCACCGGTGCCGGTGCACGGCCGCCACGCCCGCGGCCGGGAGGCCGGAGCCCCGCGCGGCCCGCGCCGCCTGGGGCTCATGCTGCTCGTGGTCATCCTGGTGCTGCTGCTCGCGGCGGTGGCCTACGCGGTGCTGTTCATGCCCCGCAGCCAGGCGGGCGACCGCGGCACCACCGTCCTGCCCGGCCCGACCACCGCTTCGGCGCCCCCGTCGCCCGCCGCCTCCACCGCCCCCAGCGACCAGCCCACCACCCAGACCTCGACCACCTCGGCCCTGGCCCCCGGCTTCACGGTGCGCACCGACCCGGCCGGATTCTCGGTCGCCGTCCACGACGGCTGGAGGCGGAGCCTGAACGGCGGGGAGATCGTCTACACCAGCCCGGACGGCGCCTACCAGCTGATCGTCGTCCCCGGCGGCCGGGACAGCGCCACCGCCTACGGCAGCGACCCGATCTCCTACGAGACCGCCCGGGAACCGGAACTCGCCGCCTTCCGCGCCAGCGACTGGGCGTCCTCCGCCGGCCTGCACCTGGTGGACATGGACGGCTCGACGGCCGCCGAGGGCGAGTTCGCCTGGCTCGACAGCGGCCGCCACCGCTACGCCCGCAACCTGGCGATCCTGCGGAACGGCAGCTACCACGTGGTGCTCGTCATCGGCCCCGACTCCCAGCGCGACGCCGTCACCGCCGCCTTCGACGCGGCGGCGCAGTCGTACCGGCCCAAGGGCTGAGCGGGGCCGGTCCCAGACGCGTCCGGACCTCTTCGTGCGGGACGCCGACCGCCTCGCCAGCGAGCTGCCGGATCCGGTACCGGGCGAGGGCGAGGGCGTCCTCCAGGTCAGCCGACTCCTCGGTCACCCTCCGTATCCGCCTTCCGTGGCCGCGGAGGCGCACAGAAGCGCGTGGAGGATCGCGGGATGCACCATGCGCCCCTCAGGATCCGGGGGATAACGCCAGGTCAGCGGCCAGGTGTGGCCATGTAGCGCCGGAACGCCGACATAGGCGTCCCCGCGCCCGCCCGGCAGCTGCTGAACGCCCTGCGGCCAGCGGCGGCGGGCGGTGCTGCCCGGCGGCACCAGGAAGTACGTGAAGCGCTCACCCGTCGCCTCCTCGATGACGGGACCGGGCACCCCGCCCGTCAACTGGGCCAATGTGTCGGCCAGTTGCCGTCCACGCTGGCCCGCCAGCCGCACCGCGTCGAAGTACACCCCCGCCTTCCGGAGTTGGTGTCCGGTCGCGGGCAGCCAGGGGATCACGGGGTACAGCGGGCGACCGAGGTGGCTTTCTGTGCTCATGTCTCTACTGTCAGTGCTGGACGCTACTTTGTGTAGTGGTACGGCAGCGACGAGTTTTCCTCGTCGAGCGCCGGCCGATGTCCGTTGAAGGACGTTGAGAGACAGTCGAGAGGCAAGGGGGGCCTGAGATGGCACAGGGAGGAAAGCGCGGTTCCGGGGCCACGGCGACGCGGTACTTCGCGGCGGTGCTGCGGCTGCTGCGCGAGCGGGCGGGGCTGTCGCAGGAGGAGTTGGGGCGGCAGATCGGCTACACGGGCGCACAGGTCAGCGCCGTGGAGACGTGTGTGCGCATCGCCAAGCCGGAGTTCATCGACCGGGCGGACGACGTGCTCGGGGCGGGCGGCGTCCTGAAGGCGGCGGCGGAGTACCTGCGGCTGGACCGGTATCCGGAGTTCTTCAAGGCGTTCGCCAGGCTGGAGGCGGAGGCGCTGAGTGTGGGGTCGTACCAGACGCATTTGCTCCATGGCTTGTTGCAGACGGAGGAGTATGCGCGGGCACTGATGGAGTGCCGCTATCCGCCGCTGGAGGAAGAGGAGATCGAGCAACTGGTCGTGGCCAGGGTCGAGCGCGCGGCGCTCTTCAGCCGCAAACCGAGGGCACTGCTCAGTTTCGTGATCGAGGAGTCCGTACTACGCCGCGGGATTGGCTCGGCATCGATGACAAGGGCTCAACTGGAGCATCTTGTTGAGCTGGCCGCGCTACGCAATGTGGCCCTCCAGGTCATGCCCTCCAGAAACGGCCAGCACGCAGGTATGGATGGCCCGATGACAGTGATCGAGACACCTGAGCACGAGCATCTGGTCTACCTGGAGGCGCAGGAACACAGTGTGCTGGTGTCCGACCCGGATGAGGTGGCCCGGTATGCGCAGCGGTATGCGATGATCCGCACACAGGCCCTCGGGCTGGACGAATCCGTAAGCCTCATCAAGCAGTTGGCGGGTGAACTGTGAACGATCTTGCGTGGTTCAAGAGCAGCTACAGCGGTGCCAGCGGCGGTGAGTGCGTCGAGGTCGCCTACGACTGGCGGAAGTCGAGTCACAGCGGCGGCGAAGGCGGGAACTGCCCGGAGGTCTCCATACGCCCCGGCGCAGCCGACCCCGCCGACCCCGCCGACCCCTCCGTCCACGTCCGGGACTCCAAGGACCCCGACGGTCCCGCCCTGCGGTTCGAGGCCGCCGAGTGGGCCGCGTTTGTCGCCTTCGCGTGCGGCAACCCGCTCAGGGCGTAGCCCGGGATTTCGCCGCCCGGGCGCGTACGGTGGAGGGAGAGGGAGTGTCCCGCCGTACCTGGTGTACGCGCGCGAGGAGGACGCCATGCCCGCCATACAGCTGGACCAGGCCGATGTGATCGTCGTGGGGCTGGGCCCCGGGGGTGAGGAGGCGGCGGGCCGGCTCGCGGATGCCGGGCTCGACGTCGTCGGCATCGACCGGCGCCTGGTCGGCGGGGAGTGCCCGTACTGGGGCTGCATCCCGTCCAAGGTCATGGTGCGCAGCGCCGACCTGCTGGCCGAGGGGCGGCGGATCACCGGGCACGCCGGGATGGCGATGGTCCATCCCGAGTGGCGGCAGGTGGCCCGTGCCGTGCGGGAGGCGACGTCCGGCTGGGACGACCGGATCGCGGTGGACCGGCTGACCTCGCGCGGCGTGCGGTTCCTGCGCGGCACCGCGCGGCTGACCGGACCCGACGAGGTGACGGTGGTGGACGGGGACGGCACCGACGAGACGGCGATCCGCGCGCGGCGGGCGATCGTGCTCGCGGTGGGCAGCGAGCCGTCCGCGCCGCCGATCCCGGGGCTGGCCGGCTCCCCGTACTGGACGAACCGGGAGGCGGTGGAGGCCGCGGAGGCGCCGGACTCGCTGCTGGTGCTGGGCGGCGGCGCGATCGGTCTTGAGCTCGGCCAGGCGTTCAACCGCTTCGGTACCGCCGTGACCGTCGTCGAGGCGATGCCGCGGCTGCTGCCGTCCGAGGAGCCGGAGGCGCACGAGCTGCTGCTGAAGGTGCTCACCGAGGACGGCCTGGAGGTGCACACCGGGGCCAGGGTGGAACTCGTCGAGTACGACGGGCTGGACGGGTCTGCCGGCTTCACCCTGCACTGCGAGCGCGGTGACCGGCTGACCGGGCAGCGGCTGCTGGTGGCCACCGGCCGCCGCACCGACCTGGCCGGGCTCGGGGTGGCCGCGCTCGGCGTCGATCCGCAGGCGGGGACGCTGCCGGTGGACGACCGGCTGCGGGTGGTCCCGGCGTCCGGCGGGCGGCCGGGGGTGTGGGCGCTGGGCGACGCGACGGGCAAGGGCGCGTTCACCCATGTGTCGATGTACCAGGCGGACGTGGTGGTGCGCGGCATCCTCGGTGAGGGCGGGCCGCGGGCCTCGTACCACGCGGTGCCCCGGGTGACGTTCACCGATCCCGAGGTGGGCGCGGTGGGCTTGACGGAGGCGCAGGCGCGGGAACGCGGGCTGCGGGTGCGGTCGGCGTGCGCGGATCTGGCGCGGAGCAGCCGCGGGTTCGTGCACCGGGTCGGCAACGACGGCTTCGTGAAGGTCGTCGCGGACGTCGGCGCCGGGCATCTGGTCGGGGCGACGGCGGCGGGCCCGTACGGGGGAGAGATCCTCGGGGCGCTGGCGGTGGCGGTGCACGCGCGGGTGCCGCTGGAGGTGCTGCGGGAGCAGATCTGGGCGTATCCCACGTTCCACCGGGCCATCGGGACGGCCCTCGCGGAGCTGGAGCGGGCCCTTGTCCGGGTGTGATCCCGGTCGCACCGGGGGCCTTGCCGCCAGCGTGCGCTGGCGCAGTTGTGGATGCGCAGTGAAAAGAGGTTACCGGCGGGTACCCAAGATGCGGCGCAGGTCGTAGTCTCCCCGCCATGACCGAGGCGCAGAGCAGGGTGGACAGTCGGACCGAGGCTGCCGGGAATCCGGTGGCGACAGCCGCGGGCGGGCGTACGGCCGAGCAGGTCGTCACCGCCGATCTGGTGGCACGTCTGACCAACGGCGTGACCGGCAGCGGCCGGACGGCCAACCACTCGCCGTTGACCGGCCGGAAGCTGGCCGACCTGCCGGAGGCCACCCCGCAGGACGTGGCCGAGGCGTTCCGGGCGGCGCGCGAGGCGCAGCGCGCCTGGGCCGCCACCCCGGTGCGCCGGCGCGCCGCCGTGCTGCTGCGCTTCCACGACCTGGTGCTCCAGCGGCAGAACGAGGTCCTCGACCTCATCCAGCTGGAGACCGGCAAGGTAAGGCTGCACGCCTTCGAGGAGATCATGGCGGTCGCGGTCGCCGCCCGCCACTACGGCCGCAAGGCCCCCTCCTACCTGCGCCCCAAGGGGCACACCGGCGCGATCCCGACCCTGACCAAGGTCGTCGAGATGCGGCACCCGCGCGGTGTCGTCGGGCAGATCGCGCCCTGGAACTACCCGTTCGAGCTGTCCATCGGCGACGCGCTGCCGGCGTTCGCGGCGGGCAACGCCGTCGTCATGAAGCCCGACACCCAGACCGCGCTGACCGCGCTGTGGGCCCGTGAGCAGATGATCGAGGCCGGGCTGCCGCCCGCCCTGTGGCAGATCGTGATCGGCGAGGGCCCGGTCGTCGGCCCCGCGGTGGTCGAGCACGCCGACTACGTCTCCTTCACCGGCTCCACCCGCACCGGCCGGGACGTGGCGCAGCGCGCCGCCGCCCGCCTGGTCGGCGTCTCCCTGGAGCTCGGCGGCAAGAACGCCATGCTGGTGCTGCACGACGCGGACATCGAGAAGGCCGCCGAGGGCGCGGTGCGGGCCTGCTTCTCCTCCGCGGGCCAGCTGTGCATCTCCATCGAGCGGCTGTACGTCCACTCCTCGATCGCGGACGCGTTCCTGGAGAGGTTCGCCGCCCGCACCCGCGCGCTGCGGCTGGGCTCGCAGCTCGCGTACGGCGGCGACATGGGCTCGCTGGTCGGGCCGCGGCAGTTGGAGACGGTGACCGCGCACGTCGAGGAGGCCGTCGCCAAGGGCGCCAAGGTGCTGGCCGGCGGCCGTCCGCGGCCCGACGTCGGCCCGCTGTTCTTCGAGCCGACGATCCTGGACGGCGTGGACCCGTCGATGACGGTCTGCACCCAGGAGACGTTCGGCCCGGTCGTCTCCGTCTACCGCTTCGACGACGAGGACGAGGTCATCGAGCGCGCCAACGCGACCCGGTACGGCCTCAACTCCAGCGTCTGGACGAAGGACGGCCGCCGCGGCCGGGCCGTCGCCGCCCGCCTGCGCACCGGCACCGTCAACGTCAACGAGGGCTACGCCGCCGCCTACGGCAGCGTGCAGTCCCCGATGGGCGGCATGGGCGACTCCGGCCTCGGCCGGCGGCACGGCTCGGAGGGGATCCTCAAGTACACCGAGGCCCAGACGGTCGCCACCCAGCGCATCCTGCCGATGGCCCCGTCCCTCGGCATGGACGACCAGAAGTACGCGGCCTTCATGAGCGCGAGCCTGAAGGTGATGAAGGCGCTCCGGCTGCGTTGAGCCGCAGAGTGACGCTGAGCCGCGCAGAGCGACCACAAGGAATGAGGACGGTTCCGTGTCCGAGGACAGCTTCGAGGACAGTTTCGACTACGACGTGATCGTCATCGGGTCCGGTTTCGGCGGATCCGTGTCGGCGCTGCGCCTGACCGAGAAGGGCTACACGGTCGGCGTGCTGGAGGCGGGCCGCCGCTTCACCCGGGAGACCCTCCCGAAGAACTCCTGGCGCCTGAAGGACTACCTGTGGGCGCCGGCGCTGGGCCTGTACGGGATCCAGCGCATCCACCTGCTCGACAACGTGATGATCCTGGCGGGCGCGGGTGTCGGCGGCGGTTCGCTGAACTACGCCAACACCCTCTACGTCCCGCCGAAGGCGTTCTTCACCGACCGCCAGTGGAACTCCATCACCGACTGGCAGGACGAGCTGTCCCCCTACTACGACCAGGCCAAGCGGATGCTCGGCGTGCGGCTCAACCCGACGATGACGCCCTCGGACGTCCATCTGAAGGCCACCGCCGAGAAGATGGGCGTCGGCGACACCTTCCACATGGCCCCGGTCGGCGTCTTCTTCGGTGACGGCGAGGACGCGGACGGCACCGCGAAGGCGAAGCCGGGCGCCGAGGTGGCCGACCCGTACTTCGGCGGCGTCGGACCGTCCCGCCGGGCCTGCACCGAGTGCGGCGAGTGCATGACCGGCTGCCGCCACGGCGCGAAGAACACCCTCAACGAGAACTACCTCTACCTCGCCGAGAAGGCGGGCGCCGTCATCCACCCGATGACCACCGTCGTCGGCCTGGCCGAGGACGCGTCCGGCGGCTACGCGGTGTCCACCGTGCCCACCGACAAGCGCCGCAAGGCCACCCCGAAGGTGCTGCGCGCCCGTCAGGTGGTCGTCGCGGCGGGCACCTACGGCACCCAGACGCTGCTGCACACCATGCGCGACGCGGGGCAGCTGCCGCGGATCTCGCCGAAGCTGGGCGAGCTGACCCGCACCAACTCCGAGGCGCTGGTGGGCGCCCAGACCGACACCCGGCACTACCGGGCCAAGTACGGCGAGCGGCCGGACTTCACCCGCGGGGTGGCGATCACCTCGTCGATCCACCCCAACGACACCACGCACATCGAGCCGGTCCGCTACGGCAAGGGCTCCAACGCGATGGGCGGGCTCTCCGTCCTCCAGCCGCCGTACGCGGACGGGAAGTCGCGCTGGGCGCTGTTCCTGGCGAACACCCTGCGGCACCCGATCCTCTCGCTGCGTTCGCTGTCCAACCGGCGCTGGTCGGAGCGGACCATCATCGGCCTGGTGATGCAGACCGCCGACAACTCGCTGATCACCTTCCGCAAGCCCAAGGGCCTGGGCAAGGGCCTGCTGACCGCCCGCCAGGGCCACGGCGCGCCGAACCCGACGCACATCCCGGAGGGCGCGGAGGCCGCGCGCATCCTCGCCGAGGAGATCAACGGCTTCGCCGGCACCAACATCGGCGAGATGATGAACGCCCCGCTGACCGCGCACTTCCTGGGCGGCTGCCCGATCGGCACCGACCCGGACCACGGCGTGATCGACCCGTACCACCGCCTCTACGGGCACCCGGGCATCCATGTCGTGGACGGTTCCGCGGTCTCGGCGAACCTCGGGGTGAACCCGTCGCTGACCATCACCGCGCAGGCCGAGCGCGCCATGTCGCTGTGGCCCAACAAGGGCGACGCCGACCCGCGTCCCGCCCAGGGCGAGGCGTATGTGCGGCTGCCCGCGGTGGAGCCGCGCACCCCGGCGGTGCCGGCGGAGGCGTTCGCGGCGCTGCGGCTGCCGGTGGTGCTGCCGGTGCCGAAGGTGCCCGCCAAGGAGAGCTGAGCGCTCGCCTGGACGGCCTGAGGCCCGCACCCCTGGCGGGGGTGCGGGCCTCAGCCGTTGTCAGCCGTTGTCAGCCGTTGTCAGCCGTTGTCAGCCGTTGTTCCGGATCAGGCGGTTCAGGCCTGGGCGCTGCCCTTGCGGCGGCGCACCGCGAACATCGCGCCGGCGCCGAGGAGCACGGCGGCGGCACCGATGCCGGCGATCATCGGGGTGGCGTCGGACGCACCGGTGTGCGCCAGGGAGCCGGTCGGGGGCAGCAGGGTGGCGCCGCCCTCCTGGGTGGTGACCTTCGTCGGGGGCTTCGGCTTCGGCTTCGGCTGGGCCGGGGGAACGGTGCCGGTGCTGCCGGGCGCGGCGACGGTGAAGTCGTACTCCGCGTAGGTGCTGTGCACGCAGTTCTTGGCGGAGTCGATGTAGCCGCCGAAGCCGAACGCGGCGCCGGCGCCCACCGGGGCCTTGGCGTCGATGCTGACGCGCAGCTTGATGTCGATGGTCTGCTGGGCGCCGAGCGTGGTCTCACCGAAGGTCATGCCGGTGCCGACCATCTTCTCGATGCTCTGCCACGACGTGCCGTCGAAGTACTCGAGGTGCGCGTAGGTGCTCAGCCAGTCCTTCTCGTTGTTGCTGTCCGAGAAGTTGTCGACGACCGTCATCCACTTGACGCTGCCGAGCGCCTGGTCGGTCGGGTTGGCGGCGTGCATCGTGAACTGGTGCCAGCCGCTGCCCGCGACGATCTTGCTGGGCAGGCCGGAGATGGTCAGCTGGAGCACCGAACCGGGGTCGGAGGGCAGCGAGGAGTCCGAGGCCGAGCCGTCCTGGCCGGGCACCGCGCAGTCGGTGGCGGTCGACCACGGGTCGGAGGTGGCGGAGGCCGAGGCGCTGGCCGTGGTGGTGGTGCTCTTGGCGGAGGCGCTGGTGCTCGGCGCGACGCTGGTGCTCGTGGTCGCGGCGGGCGCCGGGGCGGCGCTGGCGCTGACGCTCGGCGCGGCGGACGCGGAAGCGTCCGCGGCGAACGCCGCGGGGGCCGCCATCAGCGTGGCGGGGGCGATGGCGGCGGCCGCCACGGCCGTCGCCAAGGCACGGCGAAGCTTCATTGAGACCTCTTCTGGATGCAGCGAGGAAAAAACGAGAGGCCGTGGCGGCGGTGGGGGGTGGCGCTCGCGCTGCGGCGAAGCTGATCGTACGACTGTGTGAAGCCCCTGTGGAGCGCAGTTTCAACGACCGTTGAACGGGCACGTTCCCCGGTTCGGCGTGTCGCCGGGGCCAGAATGGTTTAGATCTGGACAGTTGCCCACGGGAACTATGTTTTTGCTGTGATGAACGTCACCGGATGGTGGCGGCCCGCGCGATGAACCCCCGAGCCGTCTCTTCCCTCGCCGCCGAGGCGGGCGGCCACCGCGGGAAATCCAACTGCCCAGGTGGGCGCGGGCTTTCGGGCACTCGCGGCGCGGAGCGGCCGGCTCCGGGCGTCCCCGGAGCCGACCGCATCCTTTTCCCAGCACGACCGGACTGCTGTCCCCTGCTGACCGGTCCCCTGGCACCGGGGCGAGGTCCCACGGCGCGCATCCCAGGCACGCCTCATCGCCCCGGCGGTCTCCACCCGGCTGCGGCCGGGCGGTCTCCACGCGTGGTCGTCCGCTGTGCTCGACGTCTCCACGGGATCGCCCGCGCCGCCGGACGGCCGGGCCGGCGCGGACACCCGGTGCAACGAGGCGGCGCGCGGCCCGGTCACGCGCCGTCCTCCGATCGAGCCAAAGCCGATTGGGGCGCGTCCTCCTCAGACCCGGCCGCGGCACAGCTCCAGCAGCGTCATCGCCAGCGCCGTCCCCGGCCGGCCGAGCTCACCGCTGTAGGCGTTGATGATCTCCATCTCGCGGGACAGGTGGACCCGGCGCCCGCCCGAGCCGAGCCGGGCCTGCTGGATCGCGGCGGAGACCGCCATCCGTTCCCGGACCAGATCGATGATGCGGCGATCGAGGTCGTCGATCCGCTCCCGTGCGCCGCTGATCACCTCCGCGGCCTGCGGGGTGCGCGCCCCGGTCCCGTCGGGTCCGGCGGTCGCGGCGGTCTCGGCGGTCTCAGCGGTGGGAGTGGTGCTGGTGCTCATGTCGGTGGCTCCTGGGTTCGCTCGGCCCAGCCGCTCGACGGCCCGGAAACGCCAGACGCCCCGGACCTCGCTCGGTCCGGGGCGCCTGGTGACGTCTGGGGTGTCAGCTCAGACAGCACGACCATGGCAGCCGGACCAGCCGGTGCCATAGGTAAACGCGAAGCGCGTGCTGTCGATGCTGAGCATGGTGCCCATTATGCGTGCCGGGCGGGCGGGCGGCCACCCGGTGCCCGGATCGTGGGACGGCGCGCCCCGGTAGACTCGGCAGCGAAACCCTCCTCGAAACGCCGGAAGGCCGTCCGTGGCATCAGCGACCCCCGCCGCCCCCGAGACCGTACTGGTCGTCGACTTCGGAGCGCAGTACGCGCAGCTCATCGCCCGCCGCGTGCGCGAGGCCCGGGTCTACAGCGAGATCGTGCCGAGCACCATGCCGGTCTCCGAGATCCTGGCCAAGCGGCCCAAGGCGATCATCCTCTCCGGCGGCCCGTCCTCCGTCTACGCCGAGGGCGCGCCCACGCTCGGCCGTGAGCTGTTCGACGCGGGCGTGCCCGTGCTCGGCATCTGCTACGGCTTCCAGGCGATGGCCCAGGCGCTCGGCGGCACGGTCGCCAACACCGGCGGCCGCGAGTACGGCCGCACCCCGCTGACCGTCGTCAAGCCCGGCTCCACGCTCTTCGAGGGCACCCCGGAGGAGCAGCCGGTCTGGATGTCGCACGGCGACGCCTGTTCGGTGGCGCCGGAGGGTTTCACCGTCACCGCGACCTCGGCGGGCGCCCCCGTGGCCGCGTTCGAGTGCGACGAGCGCCGCCTGTACGGCGTCCAGTACCACCCCGAGGTGCTGCACTCCACCCACGGCCAGCAGGTGCTGGAGCACTTCCTGTACCGCGGCGCCGGCCTGGAGCCCACCTGGACGACCGAGAACGTGGTCGAGGAGCAGGTGGCGCTGATCCGCGAGCAGATCGGCGCGAAGCGGGTGATCTGCGGGCTGTCCGGCGGCGTGGACTCCGCGGTCGCCGCCGCCCTGGTCAACAAGGCCGTCGGAAACCAGCTGACCTGCGTCTTCGTCGACCACGGCCTGCTGCGCAAGGGTGAGGCCGAGCAGGTCGAGAAGGACTTCGTGGCGGCCACCGGCGTGCAGCTGAAGGTGGTCGACGCGCAGGAGCGCTTCCTGACCGCGCTCGCCGGGAAGACCGACCCGGAGGAGAAGCGGAAGATCATCGGCCGGGAGTTCATCCGGGTCTTCGAGCAGGCGGCCGCCGAGGTCGTCGCCGAGGCGGGCGCGCACGGCGAGTCCGTGGAGTTCCTGGTGCAGGGCACCCTCTACCCGGACGTCGTCGAGTCCGGCGGCGGCACCGGCACCGCCAACATCAAGTCCCACCACAACGTCGGCGGCCTGCCCGAGGACCTGCAGTTCCAGCTGGTCGAGCCGCTGCGCAAGCTGTTCAAGGACGAGGTGCGCAAGGTCGGCGAGGAGCTCGGCCTGCCCTCCGAGATCGTCTGGCGGCAGCCGTTCCCCGGCCCGGGCCTCGGCATCCGGATCATCGGCGAGGTCACCCGGGAGCGCCTGGACCTGCTGCGCGACGCCGACGCGATCGCCCGTGAGGAGCTGACCGCGGCCGGTCTCGACCGCGAGATCTGGCAGTGCCCCGTGGTGCTGCTGGCCGACGTGCGTTCGGTCGGCGTCCAGGGCGACGGCCGCACCTACGGGCACCCCGTGGTGCTGCGCCCGGTCTCCTCCGAGGACGCGATGACCGCCGACTGGTCCCGTCTGCCGTACGACGTGCTGGCCAGGATCTCCACGCGGATCACCAACGAGGTGGCCGACGTCAACCGCGTCGTCCTGGACGTCACCAGCAAGCCCCCGGGCACCATCGAGTGGGAGTGATCCCGCACAGCCCGC
>JBEHXI010000130.1:0-19857 GCA_048498775.1 Actinomycetota bacterium
GCTGCGCCGCGGGTCGCCCGGCCGGGCGGCCGCTTCGATGATGCGCTGGTAGCCCTGGCAGGTGCGGTCGCCGTTGCGTTCCAGATGGGCCCGCAGGTATGCCTGCCGCATCGCCTCCTGCGCCGGTTCCCTGATGCCCTCCAGGGCGTCCGGCTCGATGCCCAGCAGGAGGCTGACGGCGTCGTCGGGCTCCTGCTCCATCACCGAGTGCCACAGCACCCCGCGCGCCCGTTCGGGCAGTCGGTAAAAGGCGGTGAGCATGGAGCCGTCCTGCGGTCGCAGGCCGAGCGGCACCGACCGGTCCGACGTGCTGCCACCGGTGGCGTTCAGCCAGTCGACGAAGTCGGGGGCGAGCCGGGCCCGGCCGCCTCCCGCCGCCCAGGCCAGGGCCGCCTGCTGGACGAGGACCAGCAGCCGGTGGCGCCAGGTGCCCTGCGGGTCGATGCCGCGCACCGCCTCCTGCGTGGCGAGGACGAAGGCCCGCGCCGCGAGGTCGTCCGCCGCGATGTGGTCCTTGCCGAACAGGCAGGCGTAGGCCAGCACGGCCGGGAGGTGGCGACGCCGGAACTCCTGTGCCGCCGGGCGCGCGACCGGGGCGCCGGAACGGATGTACTCGACGACGTCCGCCTCGGGCAGGTCGGCGAAGGTGCGCTCGGCGACGAGGCTCTGGTCCGTGCGGTGGTGGTCCGGCATCCTCTCGGCTCCTTGGTCGGCTTCAGGAGGTCAGGTGGGAAGGCCACGTTCCGGACGGTCGGGGTCGGGTGGGTGCTGTGGTACGTCGGGGGCGGGACGGCCGAGGACCTGGGGCATGCCCTGGGTACGTACGGCGGGGCCCGATGGTTCACCGGGTCAGGAGACCGGTGACCGCGGTGCCTGCCGCCCCTGGTGACCAGACCTCTGACGAGGCATCAGCAGCCAGGCCGCCACCGCCACCACCAGCGGCAGGACGCTGACGGTCAGCATGGTGAGCCGCAGTCCCTCGGTGAAGTCCAGCCCGAGGCGCAGCCCGGTCTCCTCCCGGAGCAGGTTCGGGTCGTATCCGGCGCCTCCCGGGGTGACCGCCATCCCGCTGCGCACGGCGTCCACGGCCTGCTCGGCCCGGGTCACCGACAGCCCGCGGGACGCGGCGTCCGCCAGCCACTGCGCCTGGAAGAAGGAGTTCAGCAGCAGCAGGTAGACGGTGGGCCCGAACGCGTAGCCGGTCATCCCGAAGGCCAGCTGGACGGAGGCCACCGTGCCGGACCGCCCGGCCGGTGCCTGGGAGAGCACCGTCTCGGTCACCGGCGTCGAGGTGACCAGGGTGCCCAGATTGCACAGCCAGATGGCCGGGACCAGCAGCCACATCGGCATCGTGGGGCTGAGCGTGCCCGCCATCAGCAGCCCGCTGGCCACCAGCAGCACCAGGCCCCCGGCCAGCACCGGGCGCGGGGAGTACCTCGCGACCAGGCGCCCGGCCAGGACCACGGCACCGGCGATCAGCAGCGTGCCCGGCAGATACAGCAGCCCGATGGCCTGCGAGGACAGCCGCAGCACCACACTGCCGAACTGCCCCAGGACGATGCCGAGTCCGGCGGCGAGGAAGTTGAGCGTGAAGGCCGCCGCCAGCGCCACACCGAACGGAAGACTGCGGAACAGCGCCAGGTCCAGCGCGGGTTCCGCGGCGCGGCGTTCACGGAGCACGAACAGCAGCCCGGCGGCCGCGCTCAGGGCCAGCGGCAGCCAGGTCCCGGGCCGGGAGAAGCCGTTCTGCGCCGAGGCCAGGCCGATGACGAGGGCCAGCAGGGCCGCGCCGATCAGGGCGATGCCCGCCGCGTCGAGCCGGGGCCGCCGCCCGACGGCGGACGCCGGGACATGACGTGCCGTCAGGTAGAGCGAGGCCGTGGCCAGCAGCGGGGCGACCAGGAACAGGATCCGCCAGCCGACGGCCGACACCGCCCAGCCGGTCACGGCGGGAGTCACCCCGCACAGGAGCATCTCGACGGCCATGAACACCCCGATGGCGGCCGGCCGCTCCTTCGCCGGTACGGAGGTCTTCAGCAGCGCCAGCGGCACGCCCAGCAGCGCGGTCATCCCCAGCCCGTCCAGGAGACGCATCGCCAGCAGGAAGCGGTAGCCGGGGGAGAGCATGGAGAGCAGGTTGACGGCCGTGACGACGGCCAGTCCCAGCATCAGCAGCCGCCTGAGCCCGAAGGCGTCTCCGAGGCGGCCCGCGGCGAGGACGGCGGCGGCCATCACCAGCGTCGCCGCTCCGCCCAGCAGACCGACCAGGTCGGGCGGCACCTGGAGGGCCCGGCTGATGTGCGGCAGGTTCAGGCTGAGCACCAGCGGGTCGACGACCGTGATGGTGAAGGCGAGGGACAGTCCGAGGACGAGCGGCAGGGTCGACGCGCTGGTCCGTGGCCGGGCCGCCGGCACACCGCACCACCTCCCGCGCGTTCCGGGGCCGTATGCCGGATGTCGTATGCCGCCCGACCCTAGCCCGGCGACCCGGGGCCGGCGTGGTTTTCCGGGCTGACGCGCGGGCGGGCCGCACCCGGCGTACGGCCGTGGAGTGGTGGTCTCACCCCGGGCCGGGGCCGCCGCCCGGGGTGACCGCCGGGACGAACGTCACCACCAGGACATCGCGGTGGGCGGGCCGGGCCGGATCCACCGGGCGAACCGGCGACACGCTGTGCAGGGTGCGGCGGTCGTCCCCCAGCAGCAGGGCTCCCGGCTCGCTGAGGGTGGTGGCCAGCAGCCGTTCCCCGTCCGGGGTGAACACCGCGCTCTCGCCGCCGGCCGCGTTCTGCCGGCCGACCAGCAGCGACGACACCAGGGTGACACCGTCGCGGTGCCGGCCCTCCGGGGTGGGCAGCCCCTCCGCGCCCGCCGACGCGACAACGCGGAAGGGATGCACCTTCGCGTTCCACTCCGGCGGGTCGTCCAGTGCCGCGGCCACCCGGGCGAGGAGCCGCAGCACCGCCAGGAACACCCGGTCGGCCGTGAAGGCGCCGGTCAGGGGCTCGAAGGCGCGGTCCACGCCGATGTAGAGCGGATTGCTGTTCTCCGGCTGCACGAAGGGCGCCCGCGGCAGCGGGGTGATCCGTTCCCCCGAGGGGGAGACGGAGAACCGCCCGTACCGGCGCAGCCGGCGCACGCCCCGGTCGGATGCGTAGGCGTCGGTGCGCAGGTCGTCCCAGTGGGTGCGGAAGCGTTCCCACTCGCGCGCGTCCACGCCGAGGCACGATGCCGTGTCGGCGGGCGGCATGAGGTGGGCGCCGCCGTGGGCCAGGGCCTCGCGGGCCGCGTCCACCGGGTGGCCCGATCCCGCCTCCGCGGCGGCCGGTGAGCCGTACGTCGCGTTCTTCACCAGGTGGCCTGCCTTCCTTCGGCCTGTGCCGTGCGGGTCCCCGGCGGCTGTGCGGCGAAACCGGTCACCCGGGTCTCACCGGTCCGCTCGGCCCACCCCGGGCAGCCAGGCGGGCAGGCCGGCCGACCCGCGGCGCACGGCGTACATGTCCAGCAGGCGTACGGCGACGAGCAGCTCCACGACGTCGGAGAACCGGCGCAGATCGCAGCCGGTGCGCTCGGCGATCCGCTCCAGCCGGTAGTAGGCGGTGTTGGTGTGCAGGTGCAGCCGCTGCGCGGCGACCTTGGCGTTCAGGTCGCTGGCGGTGTAGGCCAGGAAGGTCGCGATCAGGTCCCCGCCGCGTGCCCGGTCCTCCTCGACGAACCGGCGGATGTCCGGCCGGATCAGCCGCAGCGCCGTCTCGTCGTGGTGCAGGACCAGATAGTCCAGGCTGGACAGCAGCGGCAGCGCCACCATCCCGGGGATCCCGCCGAGGCCGTCGCGCGCCGAGCACGCCTCGGTGTAGGCCTCGGGCACCTCGGCCAGCCCGGTGTGGGCGGTGCTGATGCCCAGGCACAGGCGCAGGCCCCGGGACGCCGGGTCGGGCAGCGCGCGCCGCAGGCTGTCCACCGCGGCCGCCGGGCCGGCGACCGGCACGGGGGCGATGCCGGTGATCTCGTTCTGCCGCACCACGGTGAGACCTTCCGGCGCCAGCCCGCGGACGGTGCCGGCGGCGTCCCGCAGCGCCCGCTCGTCGGCCAGGGGCAGCGGAGAGGCCGCCGAGATCACCACCAGCCGCACCTCCGGCTCGGCCAGGCCCGTCTCGCGGAGCATGGCCTGCTTCGGGCCCGGCGGGATCTCGCGGCGGGCGAGCAGGTCCTCGAGCAGGTCACGGCGGACGCGGTCACTCTCGGCGAGCTCGTGCTGCTGAGCGTAGAGATACGCCTCGGCGGCCACCGTGCTGCCCGCCTCGATGCCCCGCATCACCGGTCCGGCGAGGGCCAGGGCGGCCTCGCGGGTTCCGGGGTCGTCCTGGGCCACGTCCAGCACGGCCTCCCAGAAGGTCAGCTCCCCGATCCGGAAGGCGTGCAGGAAGTCGGAGAGCGAGATGCCCTGGCGGAGGCGGAGCGCCGCCTGCAGCTCGGTCACCGGGAAGTCGTCGGCCCGGGCGGGCCGGTCCTCCTTCAGGCTGGTGACCAGAGCGCGGAAGACCAGGCCGACGTGGGTGGTCAGGTCCCGGCGCAGTTCGGGGGCGGAGGACGCCGGGTACGCGGGGACCTGCTCCCAGATGGTGTCGACGGCCGTGGCGACCACCTCGTCGAGCTGCGCCTCGATGGTCTCGACGATGCGCTGGGCCGGTCCGGCTCTCGCGTCCGCAACGTCCACGTCAGTGCCTTCCGCCGCGCTCGGGGCCGAGGAGCGGTGGCCAGGGTCAACGGAGCCCGGCCGCCTTCCACGCTACCGCCGTGGTTGTGGCCCGACCACAAGCGCACCTCCGGCATTGTGTGGACCGGCCATCATGTACTGGGCGACGGCCGGCGGGACAGTGGGGCGCAAGGGCACCGCGCGACAGTGCGGCGCCGCCCGCAGCCCCAGGTGGATCGCCATGTACCGCACCCGGAAGCACCCCGCGCCGTCCCTGTACGGCGCATCGCAGACGTGCCGGGCCGACGCCGAAGCATGGACCGGCGCGGCCCTCCCGCCCGTGCGTCCCGTGGTCGCCGCCCTGTCGTCGTCGTGGTCCCTGCCGAGGGACGCGACGGCGGCCGGCCAGGCGCGGCGGCTGACCCGGCACTTCCTGCTGCACCGCGGTCTCGCCGAGCACGCGGAGACGGCGGAGCTGCTGGTCAGCGAGCTGGTCACCAACGCGCTGGTGCATGGCCACGGGCCGATCACGCTGCGCCTGCGGCGTCGGCGCGGCACCCTGCGCTGCGAGGTGACCGACCACTGCGCCGAGGTCCCCGGGAACCGCCCGCAGTCCCCGGACAGCGAGACCGGACGCGGTATCCACCTGCTGGAGATGCTGGCGCGGCGGTGGGGCGTGCGGTGCCTGGACCGCGGCAAGGCCGTCTGGTTCGAACTCGTGACCGCCACGACGTGCGGGGACGCCGCCGAGCCCGGCTGACCGGGGCACCGTTCCGACATACCCGAAGACGCAGCCCCGAGCGGGCTGCGTCTTCCGTGTGCCGTGGATCACTTTCGTTGTTAGACCTTTTGTCAGTAAGGCGCGACGGCTACCTTTCTCCTCGCTGTTACCGCCGGAAACACCCGGCTGGGCGTGGCGCCCGTCAGCCGCCCCACCCCACCCCGCGCAGGAGGAAGTCCATGGCGTATGACCTGGCAGCGTCGGCCGGCGGCGCACCCTTCACCCAAGTCGTCATCGTCTTCTCGGTGTCGATGCTGATGTTCGCCGCCGTGGGCCTCGTCATCTGGCGCGAGGCGTTCCGCGGCGGCTCGTTCGTCGGCCGGCTCGCCGACCGGCTGGCCGAGCGCACCGGTGCCCCGCGCTGGGCGGCCCTGCCCGCCCTGCTCCACCTGCAGTCCATCGTGCTGGCCGGCATCGGCGTGTACTGGGACGTGCCGTACCACTACGACTTCGGCCGGGACGAGGGCCCGCTGGCCAACCCCGCGCACTACTTCATCTTCTTCGGGCTGCTGGGCATGATGGCGACCGGCGGGATCGCCCTCGCCCTCGCCCGAAAGCCGCTGCCCCGGCGGGCGTTGCGGCTCGGGCGGGCCTGGCGGGTGCCGTACGGGGCCGCCGCCATCGTCATCGGTGCCGTCTTCGGCTTCGTGGCCTTCCCGATGGACGACGTGTGGCACCGGATGTTCGGCCAGGACGTCACGCTGTGGGGGCCGACGCACATCCTGCTGCTCGGCGGGGCGTTGTTCGCGCTGATCGGGGCCTGGCTGCTGAGCGTCGAGGCACAGCAGGTGGCCGGCCGCGTCCGCTTCCTGGTGGCCTACGAGCTGGGGGCGGCCGCCTGGGTGGCCCTGTGCCTGTCGGCGTACCTGATGGAGTACGACCTGGGCGGCCCTCAGTTCCCGCTGCTCGCCGAGCCGTTGCTGCTCACCGCGTTCGCCTCGGTCACGCTGGTGGCCGCCCGGGCCCGGCTGCCGCGCGGCTCGCTGCTGGTGCTTTTCGCGGTCTACGCCGGACTGCGGCTGGTCATCGGCGAGTTCGACCACCTGCTCGGCAGCAGCGTTCCGCACATCCCGCTGATGCTCGGCTCGGTGCTGATCGTGGAGGCGGTCGCGCTGGTCGTCGGCCCGGCCCGGCGGACCGCCTTCGCCGCCGTCTCCGGCCTGCTCATCGGCACGCTCGGCGTCCTGGCCGAGTTCGGCTGGTCACACGTCGCCATGGTGATCGCCTGGCCGTCCGGCCTGCTGCGGCTCGCGCTGCCGCTGTCCGCGGTGGTGGGCGTCGCCGGGGCACTGGCCGGCGGCTGGCTGTCGGCCCGGCTGGACACCGTGGCGCCGGGCCCGGCCGCGTCCGCCGCGGCCGCCGCGCCGGGGACCCGCACCGCGCCCTCCGCGCCGGTCGCCGCGATCGCCCTGGCGGTGGTGTTCGGAGTGTGCGGCTGGGCCATCCCGCCGACCGCGACCACCCACGGCAGCGCGACGATCGACCTGAAGGACGTCGGCACCGGCGGGCAGCGGATGGTGGACATCACCGTGCGGCTGCATCCGGCGAACCTGGCCCGGAACGCCACCTGGCTGACCGCGTTCTCCTGGCAGGGCGGCGCCATCGTCCGCGCCGACCTGCGCCCGGCCGGTGACGGGGTGTACCGCGCGACCCGGCCGCTGCCCGCCTCCGGGCCCAAGTGGAAGACGCTGGTACGGCTGCACCGCGGACCGAAGGACCTGGTCGCCGTCCCCGTCTACCTGCCGGCCGACCCGGACATCCCGGCCCCCGAGATCGCCGCGCGCAGCGGCGTCACCCGGCCGTTCGTCGCGGAGCAGCGGCTGCTGCGCCGTGAGACCCGGCTGGACGTGCCCGGCTGGATGTGGACCGCGGGCTACCTGGCGGTGGCGCTGGTCTTCACGCTGATGCTGGGCTCCACGCTGGTGATGCTCGCCCGGGCCTCCCGTGGCGGGCCGCGTCGCCCGGCCGCCGCAGCCGTCCCGGCGGCGCCGTCCGAGGGATCCGCCGCGTGACCGGCGCGGCACACCACCTCATCACCCTTGCCCACGAGGGCGGTTGGGACGAGACGGGCGCCGCCGTGCTGGGGCCCCTGCTGGTGATCGGCGTCCTGGCGTTCGTCGCGGCCAGGCGCGGTTCCGCCGGCGGGGACCGGCACGACGACGACTTCGACGACTGAGACCGACAGGCGACCGTGGTCCCCGGGCGAAGCCCCGCGGGCCGCGGTCAGATCAGCCCGGAGCGGATGGCGTACGAGACGGCATGCGCCCGGTTCTTCAGCCGGAGGCGCTTCATCAGCCCGTACAGGATGTACTTCACGGTGCGTTCGGAGTAGGAGAGCTTCAGCGCTATCTCCGAGAGCTCCTCGCCCTCGGCGACCAGGCGCAGCACGTCCACCTCGCGGGGGCTGATCCCGGAAGCGGTCAGCCCCCGTGGCGTGAGGACCTCCCGGTGGGTCCACTGGACCTGTTCCATCAGCGTCCCCTGGAGCGCCGGGGGGAAGCTGCCGCCGCCCTCCGCCACGGTGATCAGGGTGCGGACGAAGGCCGGGGGAGTGAAGGAGTCCCGCCACAGCACGCCGCGCACGCCCCGGTCGACGGCGGTGGAGATGTCGGCTCTCCACTGCTTGCCGACCACCATCACGAAGCGCGCGTCGGGACGGCTGGAGACGGCGCGCAACTGGTCCAGGGCGGAAGCGTCGACGACGTCCATGGCGGCCACGATCACATCGGCCTCGCTGGTCTTCTCCGCCGGGATCTCGCGCACTCGGCGATCGTGCTGAAGGCAGCTGGCCAGTCCGGCCCGGATGACGGCATCAGGCGCGTGCATTCCGACACGCACCGTGTCCGCGAGCATCGGCTGAGGCATTCGTCCTCCCCACTGGGAAACAGTCACTCCACGAGGACAGGACGTGATCGTGTCACGTGAGTTTGCGTCCCCCCGCCGCTGAATGCCCCCTACACGCTAACGACAGGGAAACCTGGCGCGAGTGGTCCCGGCGGCCCCGTATCGGAAGAGAGCGGCCGGATATGAGTGGCCAGGCAGCCGGAGCGGGCGCGCACGGAAGCGGAACGGGCACCAAGCGGGCTTGTCCCGGGTGGCTTACGGGCACCGTCCGGGCGGCCGGGACCCGGTGACCGCGCGGGTGACCAGCGTGTATAACGGGCCGGAAACGGGCACATCCGGGCGCGATCCCCGCCGCTGCAACGCTGGTCAGCGGCGTTGCGCGCTTGTAAAAACACATGCACAAGCCCGAACGGGCACAGGAGTCGGGCACTTACCCGGGCGAACGTGAGGTGCGCCGTGGAAACAGAGGAACGGCGACGATGGATTCTGGATCTGGCGCGCCGCACCGGTTCCGTCGATGTCGGCAAGCTCGCCGCGGAACTGGGCGTCTCCAAGGAGACGGTGCGGCGTGATCTGCACATGCTGGAGGAGCACGGCCTGGTGCGGCGCACCCACGGCGGTGCCTATCCGGTGGAGAGCGCGGGTTTCGAGACCACCCTCGCCTTCCGCACCACCATGCACGTCCCCGAGAAGTCGAGGATCGCGGCGGCGTGCGCGGAGGTGGTCGGTGAGGCGGAGACCCTCTTCATCGACGAGGGGTACACCCCGCTGCTGATCGCCCAGGCGCTGCCGAAGGACCGGCCGCTGACCGTGGTCACGGCGTCCCTCACCACCGCGGGCGCGCTGGCCGCCCAGGACAACGTCACCGTCCTGCTGCTGGGCGGCCGGGTCCGCGGCGCCACGCTGGCGACCGTCGACCACTGGGCGGTGCGCATGCTGTCCGGCTTCGTCATCGACCTGGCCTTCGTCGGCGCCAACGGCATCTCGCGCGAGTACGGGCTGACCACGCCCGACTCGGCGGTCTGCGAGGTGAAGGCGCAGGCGATGCGCAGCGCCCGCAGGCGGGTCTTCGCCGGGGTGCACACCAAGTTCGGGGCGGTCAGCTTCTGCCGCTTCGCGCAGGTCGCCGACTTCGAGCTGATCATCACCGACACCGGGCTGCCCATGTCGGAGGCCCACCGCTACTCCCTGATGGGCCCGCAGGTGCTGCGGGTGTGAACCCGCCCCGCCCGCCGGCCCCCACCACCCACACATGCCCACCGACCACCCGACCGGAGCTGTGTTCCCATGACGTCTTCCCTCCCCCTCGCCACGACCCCGTCCCCGACATCCCCGACCACCCGCACCCGCCGGGCGGTCCGCCTGGCGGTGGCCGCCGGCGCGGCGACCGCGCTGCTCGCCGGATGCGCCGGTGCCGGCGGCTCGGCGCAGTCGTCCTCCGGTGGCAACTCGGTCAACGTGCTGATGGTGAACAACCCGCAGATGATGGAGTTGCAGAAGCTGGCCCCGGCCTTCACCAAGCAGACCGGCATCCACGTCAACTTCACCGTCCTGCCGGAGAACGACCTGCGCGACAAGCTCAGCCAGGACTTCTCCAACCAGGCCGGCCAGTACGACGTGGCCACGGTCAGCAACTACGAGGTGCCGTTCTACGCGAAGAACCAGTGGCTGCTGCCGCTGGACTCCTATCTCGCCAAGGACCCGGCGTTCGACCAGTCCGACATCCTCGCCCCGATGCGCGACTCGCTCAGCAGCGGCGGCAAGGTGTACGCCGAGCCGTTCTACGGCGAGTCGTCGTTCCTGATGTACCGCAAGGACGTGTTCGCCGCGAAGCACCTGACCATGCCGGCCAGGCCGACCTGGCAGCAGGTCGCCGACCTGGCGGCGAAGGCGGACGGCGCGCAGTCCGGGATGCGGGGGATCTGCCTGCGCGGGCAGCCCGGCTGGGGCGAGGTGATCGCACCACTGACCACGGTGGTCAACACCATGGGCGGCACCTGGTTCAGCAAGGACTGGAAGGCGCAGCTGACCGCACCGGGCTTCGAGAAGGCCACCAAGTTCTACGTGGACCTGGTGCGCCGGCACGGTGAGGCCGGCGCGGCGGAGTCCGGGTACACCGAATGCCTCAACGACCTCAGCCAGGGCAAGGTGGCCATGTGGTACGACTCCACCGCCGCGGCCGGTTCCCTGGAGGCCGCCGACTCACCCGTGAAGGGCAAGATCGGCTACGTCCAGGCGCCGGTGGACCAGACCCCCAGCTCCGGCTGGCTGTACAGCTGGGCGTGGGGCGTCCAGAAGGCGTCGCACAACGCCGACAGCGCCTGGAAGTTCATCTCCTGGGCGTCCGGCAAGCAGTACCAGCAGCTGGTCGGCAAGGACGCCGGCTGGGCCAACGTGCCGCCCGGCACCCGCGCCTCCCTGTACGCCGACCCGAACTACCGCGCCGCCGCGCAGGCGTTCTCCGACGTCGTCGAGCAGTCCATCAAGAGCGCCAACCCGACCAACCCGGGCGTCCAGCCGCGGCCGACCATCGGCATCCAGTTCGTCGACATCCCGGAGTTCTCCGACCTGGGCACCAAGGTCTCCCAGGAGATCAGCGCGGCCATCGCCGGACACGAGTCGGTGGACCAGGCGCTGAGCAACTCCCAGAAGTTCGCCGAGCAGACGGCCAAGGGGTACCAGCACTGATGACGACTCCGCTGACCGTGCGGCCCAGCCGCACCGGCCCGCTCACCGCCACGCCCCCGCAGCCGTCCGCACGGCGGCTGCGGGAGTGGGCGACCCGGGCCCCGCTGCTGCCCGCCCTGATCTTCCTGATCGCCGTCACCCAGCTGCCGTTCGTGGTGACCCTGGTGATCTCGCTGTTCCACTGGAACGCCCTGCAGCCGGGCAACCGGCACTTCACCGGGCTGTCCAACTACGCCGCGGTGGCCACCGACCCGGCCCTGCGCTCCTCGGTCGTCACCACGGTGGTGCTGACCGTCACCGTGGTCGTCGTCAGCGTGGTGCTCGGGCTGCTGATCGCGCTGCTGCTGGACCGGAGGTTCTTCGGGCGCGGGGCGGTGCGGACCATGCTCATCGCGCCCTTCCTGCTGGTGCCGGTGGCGGCCGCGCTGCTGTGGAAGCACGCGCTGTACAACCCCGAGTACGGCCTGATCAACGGGGTGCTCACCGGGCTGGGCCGGCTGTTCGGCGCGGGCAGCCCGCCCCAGCCCGACTGGATCTCCAGCATGCCGCTGATCTCCGTGGAGACCGCCCTGGTGTGGCAGTGGACGCCGTTCATGATGCTGATCCTGCTCGCCGGGCTGCAGAGCCGCCCCGCCGAGGCGATCGAGGCGGCGCGGCTGGACGGCGCGGGCAACTGGCAGGTGTTCCGCTATGTCACGCTGCCGCATCTGCGGCGGTACCTGGAGCTCGGGGTGCTGCTGGGGTCGATCTACATCGTGCAGAACTTCGACGCGGTGTTCACCATCACCTCCGGCGGACTGGGCACCGCGAACCTCCCCTACACCGTCTACCAGACCTTCTACCAGGCCCATGACTACGGGCAGGCGTCCGCCGCGGGCGTGCTGGTGGTGATCGGCTCGATCGTCATCGCCACGTTCGCGCTGCGGGTCGTCTCGTCCCTGTTCCGTGAGGAGGTGTCGCGCGGATGACCGCCGTCACCCTGTCGCCGGCCGCCGCCCTCCCGCCGGCCGCCCGCCGCGCCAGGCGCCGGTCGGCCGCGCTGGGCCTGCTGGCCTGGCTGGTGGGCATCGTCTTCGTCCTGCCCGTGCTGTGGATGGTGCTCACCTCGCTGCACTCGGAGAACAGCGCGGCGACGAACCCGCCGTCCCTGGGCGCGCCGCTGACGCTGGGCGCCTACCGGGAGTTCTTCGGTGCCGCCGGCGGGGCGAGCCCGTGGCCGGCGCTGATCAACTCCTTCACCGCGAGCGTGGCCTCCACCCTGCTGGTGCTCGTCCTCGCCCTGCCCGCGGCGTACGCGCTGTCGATCCGGCCGGTCCGCAAGTGGACCGACGTGCTGTTCTTCTTCCTGTCCACCAAGATGATGCCGGCGGTGGCCGGGCTGCTGCCGGTGTACCTGTTCGCCAAGGCCACCGGCACGCTGGACAACGTCTGGCTGCTGGTCGTCCTGTACACCTCGATGAACCTGCCGATCGCGGTGTGGATGATGCAGTCCTTCCTGTCCGACGTGCCCGTCTCCCTCATCGAGGCGGCGCAGATCGACGGTGCCCGGCTGCCCACCGTCCTGGCCCGGGTGGTGGCGCCCATCACCGCGCCCGGCATCGCGGCCACCGCGCTGATCTGCTTCATCTTCAGCTGGAACGAGCTGCTGTTCGCCCGGGTGCTGACCGGGGTGGTGGCGCAGACCGCGCCGGTCTTCCTCACCGGGTTCGTCACCAGCCAGGGCCTGTTCCTGGCGAAGGTCTGCGCCGCGTCCACCGTCATCTCCCTGCCGGTGCTGGTCGCCGGTTTCGCCGCCCAGGACAAGCTGGTCCAGGGCCTGTCACTAGGAGCCGTCAAATGAGGGCCGCCCTCATCGAAGCCCCCGGCAAGGTCACCGTCACCACCGTCCCGGACCCGACTCCCGGCCCGCGCGACGTCGTGGTGGAGGTCGCGGTCTGCGGGCTGTGCGGCACCGATCTGCACATCCTGCAGGGCGAGTTCGCCCCCACCCTGCCGGTGGTGCCCGGGCACGAGTTCGCCGGCCGCGTCGCCGCCGTCGGCACCGCGGTCACCGAACTGGCCGTCGGCGACCGGGTGGCCGTCGATCCCTCCCTGCACTGCCACGAGTGCCACTACTGCCGGATCGGACGCGGCAACTTGTGCGACCGGTGGAACGCCATCGGGGTGACGGTCGCGGGCGGCGCCGCCGAGTACGCGCTCGCGCCGGTCGCCAACTGCGTGAAGCTGCCCGACCATGTGAACGTCGCCGACGCGGCCCTGATCGAACCGCTGTCGTGCGCGGTGCGCGGCTACGACGTGCTCGGCAGCCAGGTCGCCGCCGAGGTGCTGATCTACGGCAGCGGCACCATGGGCCTGATGATGCTGGAACTCGCCAAGCGCACCGGCGCCAGCAGCGTGGACGTCGTGGACGTCAATCCCGCCCGGCTGGCCACCGCCCGGCAGCTCGGCTGCACCCGCACCGCCGCCGGCGCCGCCGAACTCGAGCAGCCGCGCGGCTGGGACGTCGTCATCGACGCCACCGGCAACCAGAACGCCATCCAGGACGGACTCGGCCGCGTCGCCAAGGCCGGCACGTTCCTGCAGTTCGGCGTCGCCGACTACGCGGCCCGGGCGACCATCGAGCCGTACCGGATCTACAACCAGGAGATCACCATCACCGGCTCGATGGCGGTCCTGCACAGCTACGAACGCGCCGCCGCGCTGTTCGCCACCGGCGTCCTGGACCCGGAGGTGTTCATCAGCGACCGGCTGCCGCTGGAGCAGTACCCGGCCGCCCTGGAGCGGTTCCGCGCCGGGCAGGGCCGCAAGATCGTGGTCGAGCCCTGAGGCTCCTGACGGAGTGAGCGCCCGGCCGCCGGTCAGCTCCGGAGGCCGGGCGCGGCCGGCAGGCTCCCGGTGAGGACGGCCGTCACCACCTCCGTGCGGGACCGCAGGCCGGTGCGTGCGAAGAACCGCGACAGGCGGTTGGCGACGGCGTCCTCGCTGAGCCGCAGCACCGCCGCGATCTGACGGTTCGTCAGCCCTTCGGCGATCAGCGTGGCCAGCAGGTGGTCGTTCTCCTCGGTGGCCTGCCTACGGCCGGGCACCGCGAGACCGGCCTCCCGCATCGCCGTCCTGGTGTGGAAACGCCACAGCGCCGCCCCGGCCAGGCCGAACAGCTCGTACGCCTCGTGCAGCAGCGCCCGGTCGCCGGTGCTCCCACGGGCCGCGGCCGACAGGGTGACCGCCGTCTCGAAGGGCTGCTCGCGGGAGCGGGCGAGATCCACCGCCTCCCGCAACCGCTTGCGCGCCAGGTGCTCGTCCTCTCCGGACGCGGCGGACGCGCCGTCCGCGCCGCCCAGCAGCCGGGCGGACGTCAGCAGGCACAGCAGCCGGGTACGTCCGGTGCCCAGCTGCCGGTCGACCCGTTCCAGACGCCGCAGGCAGGCCGCCGCCTCACCGGCGCGCCCCGCCTCCAGGTGCACCTCGGCGAGCGTGGCCAGCAACTCCTCGGTGCCGTAGACGTATCCGACGGCATCCGCCGCGCCGAGCCCCCGGCGCAGCGCGGCCTCCGCGGCGGCCAGATCGCCGAGGGTGCGCTGCACCTCGGCATCGGCGTGGTCCAGGAAGTGCTCCAGCGGCCCGTCCACCCGTCCGCGCATGCTGCCGACCAGCCGGTCGGCGCTGGTGGTGCGGCCGCGGGCCAGGAGGATGGCCGCCGTCCGCGCGGGCAGCGAGTGGTGGGCCGGGGCCGGGTTGAAGACCCTGCTGTTCGCCAGCACCCACCGGGCCAGCGCCATCGCCTCGTCCCACCGGCCCTGCAGGTGGTACATGAGGAAGGCGCTGTACGGGGGGAGCGCCTCGGCGGGGACGTGCCGGGCCGCCAGCAGGTCCACCGCCCCCCGCAGATCACCGATGCTCAGCATCATGTCGAGCTGCGAGACGGTCACCGCGTACACCATGTCGGCGGGGATCTCCGGCGCCTCCGGCAGATCCAGCGTCCCGGCGAAGCGCTCCGGGCGCCCCAGCACGTACTCCGCCACCGCGTGGTACAGCCGGGGCAGCACCCGGCTGAACGGGGCGGCGCTCCACAGCGGTTCGGTCCGCCCGGCGAGGTCCAGCACCTCCTGCCACCGCTCCAGCAGGCACAGCGACAGGATCCGGCCGGCCACGCCCGCGACGGCCACGGTCGGCCCCGGCAGCTCCCGCCACCAGCGCTCCTCGGCCATCCGCGACAGCCCCGGCCAGTCCTCCTGCGCGGCCGCCGTCGCCACCAGCAGGCTGGCGGTCTCCAGCACCGAGGTCGGATCCAGGGCGCTGGCGCGGCTGCGCAGGATCATCTCCGACGCCGAGCGGGCGGTGGCGTAGTCGCTGGAGAGGTAGGCGCTCTTGGCGTACCGCAGCAGCGCCAGGTCGCGGGCGCCCGGCTGCTCGATGAGGTGGACGGCCGCGCGGGTCCAGCGCAGCATGCCCCGGCCCTCCGGGTCCGGGTACAACCGGTCGGCGGCGGCGGTCAGTTCGGCCACGGCGCGCTCCCGGTCGATCAGCGTGCCCGCGTCGGCGATCCGGTCCGGCAGATAGGTCTCCGCCTCCGTCTCGTCCAGCAGCCCGGACGACGGGCGGTCCGCGCTCTGCCCGGCCGCCCACAGCGCCTCCACCGCCGCGGCGGACAGCCGGTGGCGTTCCAGCGGCCCGAGCCGCTCCCGGACGGCGTGCGCCGTCAGCGGCACGCGGAAGGTCCAGCCGCGCGGGGCGGCACCGTCCGGCGCGGGCACCTCGTCGACGATTCCGGCGCCGGTCAGGGCGCGCAGGCAGCCGTCCACCGCCTCTGTGGTCAGGCCCGTCAGCTCCGCGGTGAGCACGGCGGCCGGCCGGCCCAGCGCCCACAGGACGCTCAGCGCACCGGCCACCGTCCAGCAGGGCTCGCCCAGTTCGCGCAGCGCCACCATGAAGCGGTCGCCGTCCGGCAGCACCGGGATGGGCGCGCCGATGCCCAGGAAGGCGTGGCCGTCGGCGATGCGGATCGCGCCGCGGCCGGTCCACCCGGCGAGCACGGCGTCGACCGCGCCGGGCACCCCCTGGCTGAGCCGGTGGACCCGCCGGGTCAGGGCCGGGTCGGGCAGGGCCCGCAGCCGGTGCGTCACCACGTCGGTGACCTCCCCCGGCGCCAGCCGGCCGAGGGACAGCGACCGCGCCCACGGCCTGGCGCCCAGCGCCTCGACGGCCTGGTGCGCCGCGGGCTGCCGGGCGCAGGTCGCCACCAGGCGGACGTCCGGCCTGATCCGCGCGGTGTCCAGGCGGCCCAGCACGGCGAGCGACTCGGCGTCGGCGCAGTGCACGTCATCGATCAGCAGGGCCACGGGAACCGGGTGGGACAGCGCCGTGGTCAGCACGTCCTCCATGGCCGCCCGGTCGCCCTGCTCGACGGCGGACAGCGCCTCCGCGGCCAGTCCGTCGCCGGCCCGCGGCCGCCCGCAGGCCGCCCGGTGCTCCTCCAGCGCCGTCACCAGGCGCAGGGCCAGCAGCAGGGGGCGCCGGGCGTCACCGGGCACGCAGCCCAGCGGCAGCGCCGGGGTCCCCCGGGCCCGCAGCCGTTCGGCGAGGCCCTGTAACAGCGCGCTGCGGCCCGCGCCCCGCTCACCGCCGACGAGCACCAGGCGCGGCCCGTCCGGGGTGTCGAGGCAGCCGTGGATCTCCGCCAGCTCCCGCTCGCGGCCGATGAGGCACTCGTTCGTCCGGTCGACGTGCGCCGCGGTGCCGCCGCGGATCAGCTCGGTGTCCGCACGAGGGGCCACTGTCCACCGCATCCTTCGACGATCCGTCCTGGCAGGCGTGCGCCCGATCATCCCCGGCGGCCCCGGTTCGGGGGCCTCGGTGCACCTGCTGCCATTATGGCCGTCTTCCCCCGGGCCCACGCGACGGACCCGGATCAACCGCTCACCCCCACACGGCCGTTGACGAAGCGGACGGAAGCGAGCGAGGAGTCGCCGTGCAGCACCGTACACCTCTGATCGGCAGGGACGGCGACGTCAAGGACATCGCCGAGGCCCTGGGATCCACCGGCGCCGCGGCCCGCACCGTGCTGCTCACCGGCCGCGCCGGCAGCGGCAAGACGGCCGTGCTGGAGCAGGCGCGCAAGGTCGCCGTCCGGGACGGCGCCAAGGTGCTGCGGCTCGGCTGGGAGGACGCCGAGGGGCCGGGCGGCGCGGCCGCCCTGGCCGAGGCGGTCTGCGGGGTGCTCAGCAAGATCCACGACGGCCGGCTCCCGGCCCGGATCACGGCGGTGCGCCGGGTGCAGCTGCGGTCCGCCGACCGCGGCGGCGAGGTGCCCCTGCTGTCCGTCATGAGCGAGGTGCTGGCGGACGCGGCCCAGTACGTGCCCTACGCGGTGACCATCGACGACGTCGAGCGGATGCCGCCGCGGACCGCCTCCGCGCTGGGACTGCTGCTGCGCGTCCTGCGGCCGGCCGGGGTGCCGGTGGTGCTGGCCGGGCGGCCGCCGCGCCCGGACCGGGAGGGCGGCGCGCAGCTGCTGGCGGCCGTCGACCGGGAGCACGAACTGCCGCCGCTGGCGCCGTCCGACGCCGGCGCCCTGATCGTGCAGCGGCTGGGGCGCCCGGTGGAGCCGCTGCTGGTGACGGTGGTGCTGCGGTCGCTGGGGCCGCTGGCGGGCAATCCGGAGGCGGTGCTGTCGGTGCTGGGCGCCCTGGAGGAACGCGGCGGCCTGCTGGAGCTGGACGGGCGGCTGTGCCTGACCGAGCCCGACGACCGGCTGCGGTTCCCCACCGACGTGCCGCGACTGGCCCGGCTGGGCTGGCCGGACGGGGCGCCGGACACCGGCACCGTCGAGCTGGCGGCCACCCTGGCCCGGCTGATCGACCACGCCGAACTGCGCCTGGACGACCTGCACTTCCTGATGCCGAGGGACGGCGCCGAGGACTCCCACGCCTTCCCGGGCCGGCTGGACCAGCTGGTGCGGGACCGGGTGCTGACCGCCGACGGGGCCGGCCGGATCGCGTTCGCCGTGCCCGCGCTGGCGGCCGCGCTGCGCGCCCTGCCCACCCGGCGCGACGTGCGGGCCATGCACGCCCGTATCACCGCGTCCCGCGCCGACCGGCTGGGGGCCGCCGCCACCGGCGCCTGCCACCCGCGGCTGGCCGACCATGTGGCGGCCGCGGGGCCGATGCTCAGCGACACCCTCGCCGTGCCGCTGCTGCTCGCCGCGGCCCGCACCGACGCGGGAGCCGACTGGCCGCGGGCGCTGCGGGCCGGCCGCTCGGCGCTGCGTCGGCTGCCCCCGCACGACCGCCGCAGCCCGGGCGTGCTGCGCGAGACCGCCGGCCTGGGCCTGCGCCACGCCGACTACGGCGGTGTGCTCGCCCTCGGCGAACCGCTGCTCGCCTGCCTGCCGCCGCACGGTGCCGCGCAGCCGGACCTGGTCTTCGCGGCGCGGGCGTGGTCGCTGGCCTCCGTGCACGAGCACCGGTCCCCGTGCGACGGGCACGCCGACCCCCGCTACCGGGCGGCACTGGAGGAGATCCCCGGGGTCACCCAACTGGCCGCCCTCGCCGGACGGTACGGGATCGCGCCGGTGCCGGCCGGTCAACCGCCGTTCGACGACGAGCGGTTGACGGACGCCGAGGCCGGGAGCGGGCCGCTGCCCTCGCCGGCGGAACTGCGGCTGGTGGCCGCCGCCGTGGGTACCCGCGCGGACGTCGAACGCGCCCGGCGGGCGCTGCCGGCGGACGCGGTGGAAGAGGCCGCCCTGGAGCGCCTGTGGCCGGCCGCCGCGTACGGGGACCTGGCGAGCGCCCTGCAGTCGGTGCTGGGCGACCGGTACGTCGGAGCCGGGCACAGCACCGCCGGGCGGTACCAGGCCATGGTCCGCGACTACCTGACCGGCCACTGGGACGACGCGCTGGCGGCCGCGGTGCGCATCGAGGCCCGCGGCCGGGCCGGCGGCGCGCCCGGCCCGGCGCAGCTGGCCCGCGCCCTGGCGGCCGAGATCCACTGCGTGCGCGGCGACTTCGGGCGGGCCAAGGCGTGGCTGGACCTGGTCCCCGCCACCCTCGCGCACCCGCTGGCGGCCCGCGCCCGGCTGGGCCTGCGGTACTGGTCGGGGCAGGCGGACGAGGACGTCGAGCAGACCTGGCGCGATGTCCGGCGGGCCCGGGACGGCGGGCTGCTCGCGGGCCTGGAGTGGGTGCTGCTGCGGACGGTGTCCTTCGGCCTGTCGCAGGGCAGGCCGAAGGACGCCCGGCGGGCGCTCGACGGGCTGGAGGAACTCCACGAGGAGGCCGCGTCGCCGCTCACGCTCCAGGCGGTGCTCATCGGGCGCGGCGCGGTCCACCGTGACGCGGACAGCGTGCTGCGGGCCCACCGGCTCGTGCGGCAGCGCGGCGATCGGCAACTGCTGCTGATGTGCTGCCAGTACCTGGCGGACTTCGGCGACGACCCGCGGCCGTGGCTCGCGGAGGCCACCCGGATCGCCCACCGGCTGCGGACCGGACGTCCGGTCCGCACCCAGCTCGACCGCGCGGCGCAGCGGCGCAACGTGCCGCTGCCGCGGCGGCGGCCGTCCAGGGAGGGGCTGAGCGAGCAGGACGTGCGGCTGATCGGGCTGGTCGCCGACGGGGCGACCAACCGGCAGATCGCGGCCCGGCTGGCGTGCAGCGAGAAGACCGTGGAGCAGCGGCTGACCCGGCTGTTCCAGCGGACCGGGTGCCGCTCGCGGGTCGAGCTGGCCGCCGCGTGGCTGGACGGCAGTCTGGCTCGCCTTGCCCCGGCGGCAGAGGACACGCCGCGCCGGGGCGCCGGGGCCGGCGCCCACCCGGCGGACGGCGCGGGCGCCGCTCCGGACGGTTGGTGAACC
>JBEHXI010000131.1:0-19856 GCA_048498775.1 Actinomycetota bacterium
AATGGGCGGCCGGTCAGTCCGCGGCGTCCGCCCGGTCGGGCCGCACCAGATGGACGGCCGGCCGCAGGTCGGGGCCGGGCACCACGCTGACCCGCGCGGCGAAGTGCTCGGCGATCAGCCGCTCGGTCAGCACCTCCCGCGGGCTGCCCGCCGCCGCGACCCGGCCGCCCGCCAGCAGCAGCAACCCGTCCGCGTACTGGGCGGCCAGCCCCAGGTCGTGCAGCGTGGTGACGACGGTCAGCCCGCGGTCGGTGCGCAGCCGGTCCACGGTCTCCATCAACTGCTGCTGGTGGCCGAGGTCCAGGGCGGTCGTCGGCTCGTCGAGCAGCAGGACCGGTGCCTGCTGGGCGAGGGCCCGGGCCAGCACCACGCGTCGCCGCTCGCCCCCGGACATCATGCCGAGGGGGCGGGCGGCGAACCCGTCCATGCCGAGGTCGGCCAGCGCGGCCTCGGCGATCCCGACGTCACGGGCGCTCTCCCGGCCCAGGTAGCCCAGGTGCGGGGTGCGCCCCAGCAGCACGTAGGCCAGCGCGGTCATCTCCGCGGGCACCAGCGGCTCCTGCGGGGCGAAGGCGATGGCCCTGGCCCTGGCCCGCGCCGGCAGCCGGCTCACCTCCTGCTCGCCGATCCGCACCGAACCGCGGTAGGCGAGCAGCCCCGCGACGGCCCGCAGCAGGGTGGACTTGCCGGCGCCGTTCGGCCCGATGACACCCAGCCATCCGCCGGGCGCCACCGAGAAGCCCGCGCCGCCGACGATCCGCCGTCCACCGAGGGACACCTCGACGCCGTCGGCCGTGATCGGGGTGCCCGTCATGCGCGGGACGCCCTGGTCATCCGCAGGATCACCACGAAGAACGGCGCGCCGAAGAACATGGTGACCACCCCGATCGGCAGCTCCGCCGGGGCCAGCACGGTCCGCGCCACCAGGTCGGCGAGCACCATGAACGCCCCGCCGCCGAGCAGGGACAGCGGCAGCACGACGCGGTTCCCGCTCCCGGCGAGCCGCCGCACCACATGCGGGACGATCACTCCGACGAAACCGATCAGACCGCTGACCGCCACGGCGGAGGCGGTGGCCAGCGACGCCGCCGTCAGCACCGCGAAGCGCACATACCCCGGCCGGATCCCCAGGGCCGCGGCCTCCTCGTCGCCCACGGCGAGGATGTCCAGATGCCTGCCGTGCAGCAGGCAGCCCAGCACACCGAGGACGGCGTACGGGGCGATGAGCGCCAGGTCGCTCCAGCCATTGCCGGAGATGTGCCCGAGCACCCAGGAGTAGATGCGTTTCATGTCCTCGATCCTGGACTGCTGGATGAACGCCTGGACCGCGGTGAGGAACGAGGTCACCGCGACCCCGGCGAGCAGCAGCGTGGCCGTGCCGCCCTGCCCGCCGCGGGCCGCCGCGCCCAGCGCGTACGCCAGGCCGACCCCGGCCAGGGCACCGGCGAAGGCCGCGGCCGGCAGCGTCGCGTCCCCGGCGCGGACGTACACGATGACGACCGTCGCTCCCACCCCGGCTCCGGCGGCCGCGCCCAGCAGGTAGGGGTCGGCGAGCGGGTTGCGGAAGACCCCCTGGTACCCGGCGCCGGCGATGGCGAGCAGCCCGCCGACCGCCGCGCCGGCCACCACGCGCGGCAGCCGGATCAGGAAGAGGATGTTCTCCTGCAGCGGCGTCAGGCCCGTGTCGAGGTGGACGAACGGCAGCTTGTCCAGCAGCGCGGCGACGACCCCGCGGGCCGGCAGGCCGGCCGCGCCCGCCACGCACCCGGCGAGCATCGCCGCCGCGAGCACGGCGAGCGTGACCAGCAACTGACGGGGCCGCAGCCGGCCCTCGGGCACCGGCACGGCTAGCGGTTCACGGCGTCGGAGATCGTCCGCACCAGGTCGGCGACGCGCGGACCCCAGCGGGAGGCGATGTCGTCGTCCAGGGCGATGACCCGGTGGTCGCCGACGGCCGGGATCCGGTTCCACGCCGGGCGGGCGGCGACGGTCGAGGCGCTCTGCCCGCAGCACCTGGTGTCGGCCAGGAAGACGAAGTCCGGCGCGCTCTGGACGACGTACTCGTCGGACAGCTTGGGGTAGCCGCTGTGCTGGGCGTCGGCCTTGTCGGCGATGTTCACCATCCCGAACCGCGCGAAGATCCGGCCGATGAAGGTGTCCGACGTCGCCGAGTAGTGCGTCGGGTCGAGCTCGTAGTAGTACGTGGCCGGTTTGGCGGGCCGCTTCGCCAGCGCGGCCGTGATCTTCGACTGCATGCCGGAGACGACGGTGTCCGCCTGTGACCGGTGACCGGTGGCCGCGCCCAGCGTCCGGAGCTGCGCGTACACGTCGTCGAGGGACTTCGCCGCGGGCTCCCGCAACACCGGGATGTGCAGCTTGGTCAGGGAGGCGACGATGCCGCCGATGTCGTCGGAGACCACGACCAGGCCGGGGTTGTAGCCGGCGATCGCCTCGACGTTGGGGGTGAAGCCCGACAGCTTGGTCCGCGGGGCGTTCGCCGGGTAGTCGGACTGGTCGTCGACGGCGACGACCTGGTGGCCGGCGCCGACGGCGAACAGGTCCTCGGTCGCGGTGGGGGACAGCGACACGATGCGCCGGGCCGGTGCGGGGAGCGTCACCCGCCCGTTCGCGGCGGTCACGGTGACCGCTCCCGACGAGGGCGTCCCGCCCGGCTTGGCGTCCTGGGTCGTGGACGAGCACGAGGTGAGGGCGAACGCGGCGGTCATCGCGGTGAGCGCCGCCGCGGCGGTGCGCAGGGCGGTCAGGGGCGCGGTTCTCAAGAGGGCCAGCTCCTCCGGCTGATCGTGCCAGCCGGCGCGCGGCGGCAGGGCAGCCGCGCCGGATCACGGCCGCGACCGCCCCGGCTCCACGAGGGCTGACATCTCGTTCGCGCGGCGTGAGGCGACCTGGCTTGGGGTCGTGCGTCCGTGCAGGACGCGGACCGTCACAGTTGCGGGACAGCGCCGGAATCGCACCGGTCTTCGCTGCACACAGCGCGGCCGGCCGAACGGCCGACGCAGCGACTTTAGCAGGACGTTCGCGGAGCTCCGCTCCGGGCGTCACACTTCCGCGCCGCCGTCCGTCACCCCTGATGACAGCGACAGGCACGACGCCGAAGGCATCGAAGGCATCGAAGCCATCGAAGACATGAAGGCATCAAGGAGACCGATCATGCAGTCACGGATGCAGAACCCCGCCGTGGTCCTCCCCGAGGCCATGCAGCCCATCCTCGCCGTGGTGAAGGCCGCGCAGAGCGGCGGTGTGCCCAAGGCCACCCTGGAACTGGTGCATCTGCGGGTCAGCCAGATCAACGGCTGCAGCTTCTGCGTGGACGGCGGCGTGCGCAGCGCCCGCAAGTCCGGGGAGAGCGACGAGCGGCTGTTCGCCGTGGCCGCCTGGCGGGAGGCGCCGTACTTCACCGACGCCGAGCGTGCGGCGCTCGCGCTGGCCGAGGCGGCCACCCGGCTCGCCGACCGCAGCGACCCGGTGCCGGACGGCATCTGGGACGAGGCCGCCGCCCACTTCGACGAGAAGCAGCTCGCCGCGCTGGTGCTGTGGATCGGCGTGACCAACATGTTCAACCGCTTCAACGCCGCCACCCGGCAGATCGCGGGCACCGGGAGCTGGTGACGTACCGCGCGGGGGCGGGCACCGTCGGCGCGCGGTGCCCGCCCCCGCCTCGGGGTGGTGTCCCGCAGGTCAGCCGGTGACGCTGTCCGAGCCGTCCTCGAGGTGCCCGACATAGCGGCGCGACCAGGAGGTGTCGCCGCTGACCGTCACGGACAGGTCGTACCAGCCGTCGGCGGCGGCCAGCGGGTCGACGGTGTGGGTCGCGTGGCCGTGCGCCGGAACGCGGTGGGTGACCGGACGGGCCTCTGCCTCTGCCTCGGCGTACCGGTGGGAGACGATGGTGAAGGTCACGGCCTCGCCACCGGTGTTGGCCAGCCGCAGCGCGAGCTTCGGCCGCACGCCGCGTCCGTCCGCGGGGTACTCGGCGGTCACCTGCGCGGTCCGGCCGGAGGCGGCGGTGTCACCGGTGAAGTGCCGCAGGAAACGGTTGGGCCCGACGACGGTGATGTCGTACGCGGTGTCGCCGGGGGCCGCGCCGACCGGGGCGGTGCCGGCGACGGTCCGGCCGGAGGGGGAGTGCGCGGGGTCGACCGTGTACTGGCCGGGGAACTTCGCCGGGTAGTCGGCAGGCGAGGGCGTGCCCGCCAGGTTGTTGTAGACGGAGAAGTGGCTCGCCTTGCGCACGTGCGGGCCGTTGTTGCCGAACTCCAGGTCGGCGGTGATGGTTCCGTCGCTGCCGGTGGTGAAGCCGGTGAGGTTGGCGTTCGGCTGGTACGGCAGCGGCCGGGCCCGCTTGGTGCCCGGTTCCTGCGCCGGCGGGGTGTTCGTCATGACCGGCGGGGTGTAGGCGGCCGGCTCGCCGACGGGCGCGAGCTCGGGCAGCGCGGGCAGGCCGTAGACGGGCGAGGCGAAGTCGAAGGCACCGGTCAGGTCGCCGCACACCCGACGGCGCCAGGCGCTGATGTTCGGGCAGATCGCCGGCCTGCCGAGGGCGCTGGTCCACTTCTCCAGGAACTGGATGACCGAGGTGTGGTCCGAGACCTCCGAGGTGACCCAGCCGCCGCGCGTCCACGGCGAGACCAGCAGCAGCGGCACCCGGAATCCCAGCCCGACCGGCACCGGCTGCGTCAGCCCGGACGCGGCCAGATCCGTGCCGGCGACGAACTCGTCCTTCTCGCCGGGCGCGGGGACCGGGGGCGGCACATGGTCGAACTGGCCGTCGTTCTCGTCGAAGTTGATGATGACCAGTGTGGAGTCGAAGACGTCCGGGTCGGCGTTCAGGGCCTTGAGCACCTCGTGCACGAAGTAGGCGCCGTCGGTGGGGGCGCCGTCCGGGTGCTCGGAGAACCGCTGGTTCGACACCAGCCAGGACACCTGCGGCAGCGTTCCGGCGAGCACGTCCTTGCGGAGGGCCAGGGCGAGGTTGTCGGCGTTGCCGGTCTCCGGGTCGTTCGGCTCGGGGACGATCGCGACGCCGTTGTCGTACAGCGGGTTGCCGGGCGCGGGGGTGCCGCCCTGCTCGGGGTCGTACTGGGCGAAGGTCTTGAAGTACTCGAGCGCGTTGTCGCCGTAGTTGTCGCTGCCCTGGTAGACCTTCCAGCTGATCCCGGCCTTCTGCAGCGTCTCGGCGTAGGACTCCCACAGCAGGTCGCGGCCGAGCTCGTCGCCGCCGCTGTAGGCGGTGAAGCCGCTGTACGCGTGCTGCGCGTCGATCGTGCCGCTCCAGTGGTAGGTGCGGTTCGGGCCGGTCGCGCTGAGCACCGAGCAGTGGTAGGCGTCGCCGACGGTGTACGCGTCGGCCAGGGCGTAGTGGAACGGCAGGTCCCCGCGGTCCAGGTAGCCCAGGGTGATCGGGCCGCCCTTGGCGGAGTACCAGGCGTTCATCAGGCCGCCGTTCCACGCCTGGTGCTGGGTCTCCCAGCTGTGGCTGGTTCCCACGTAGTTCTGCGCGCCGGCCTCGGAGCTGGGCGGCTGGTGCCCGGCCGGGTAGGCGGAGACGGGGGCGTCGCTCAGGCGCCAGGGGTACTGGGTCCCGCTGATCGGGCGGCCGGGCTGCGAGGTGGGCTGCTGGAAGACCGACAGGCCGCCGGGCAGGGTGATGGTGGAGCGGTCGGCGAAGCCGCGGACGCCGCGCAGCGAACCGAAGTAGTGGTCGAAGCTGCGGTTCTCCTGCATGATGATCACGACGCGCTTGATGTCGCGGATGTCGCCATGGGTGCCCGGCTTCGGGGCCGGCGCGGCCGCGGCCGCGGGAGCGGCGGCACCGATCGCCGCGGCGCCGGTGATCGCGGTGGCCGCGCCGAGGAAGCCTCTTCGGGACAGGTCTGGCATGGGTCAACACCTCCGGGAGGGGTGGGGCGTTGGGCACGCTATGGACCGCTTCCGGCGGGCCGGCCACGGGGATGTGAACGGCGGCGGAAATGACCATGCCAGGGCGGACGGTGAAGGGACGGCCTGGTCAGGCGGCGGGAGCCGGCTCGGCCAGTGGCGCGTAGAGCGCCGAACGGCCGTCGTACAGTCCGATGGCGATGTAGTAGATGTTCGTCACCACGATGAGGACCAGCGAGGTGGCCACGTACAGCGCCGTGCCCAGCGCGGGGACCTCGTCGACCGGCAGGGTGTAGGCCATGGCGACGCGCAGCCCGCAGTCCGCCAGCAGCGCGATGCCCCACAGCACACTGGCGACCCGCCAGACGCGGCGGAAGCGTGGCAGCCGCTCCCACAGTTCGTCCCAGTCGGCGGCGACTCCGGCCGCCCTGGTGCGGCGTTGCAGCAGCGGGCGGGTGTAGTGGTAGGCGAGGGGCCGGGCGGCCCGCACCGAGCCGAGGAACCACAGCCCGCTCACCCCGGTCAGCCAGCCGTCGCGGGCCAGCAGGGTGCGAGGGCTGCCGGAGACGAACGAGATCGCGGTGCTCAGGGTCATCAGCGTCAGCATGTACAGCGAGAACCCGTCGGCCTGCCGGGTGCGCAGCCAGCGGACGACGGCCACCGCGGTGGGGGCGACGGCGGTGACGACCAGCGTCCAGTAGACGCTGACGCCGGCGGCGCGCAGCACGTAGTACAGGGCCGTGGGCACGGCGAAGCCGAGCACGAAGCGCAGGGCGGCGAGCGCCTGCCGGCGGTCCGGCCGCGGGGCGGTCACGGCTGCCTCCGGGTGGCCAGGTCGAAGAGGGTGACCAACTCCTCGGCGTAGGCGGCCAGGTCCAGGCCGGGCGCGGTGCGCAGCAGGAACGGCAGCCCGTCCAGGGAACGCTGGAGGGTGGCCGCCATCACGAAGGTGTCGAAGTCCCGGAACTCGCCGGCGCGCTGACCGGCCCGCAGGATCTCCGACACCGGCCCGAGGGCCTGCTTCTCCGATCCGGTGTCGTAGGTGCGCCCGTCGTCCTCGGCGCGGTGGTCGAGGAAGACGGCCGTCAGCGTCTCCATCTGCGCCCGGTGGGCCGCGATGAACTCGATCAGGGAGCGGATGTAGGTGTGCAGCGCGCTGCGGGCGTCCGGCAGGTCACGCATCCGCTCGTTCATGAAGCGGCCCATGCGGGCGAGGATGTCCGCGACGACCGCCTGGATGAGCTCGTCCTTGCCGTCGAAGTGGTACGAGATCAGCCGGGTGCTGCTCAGCCCGGCGCGTTCGGCGATCCGCGCGAACGACGCCTGGCCGTAGCCGAGTTCGGCGATGGTCTCGATCGTCGCGGCCACGATCTGGGCGCGCCGCGCCGCCCCGGTCACCGAGCGCCCGCCGTCGCTCGCCCGCCCGTGTCCCCCGTTGTTTACTGGCATGAGTAAAAAGTACGTCGGGCGAGTAAGAGCAACAAGGGCGTCATCCGGCCATCGCGGCCGCCAGGATCTTGTGGGTGGTGTGGAAGAACCGTCCGGTGGCCACCGTTTCGAACCTCTTCTCGATGACCGGGACGGGATTGGTGCCCGGGCGGCCGTTCACCAGCCGCGACAGCACGAACGCGGTGCCTCCGCTGGCGCCCAGCACCTCCCAGTCGCCCTTGGGGGACAGCAGCGGGAAGGCGCCGTCCGCGAGCGAGCCGGCGGTGAAGACCAGGGAGAACCGCTCGTCGGGGGCCGGCTCGCGGTCCGCGAAGGGCGCCGCGGCCAACTCCGCCGCCACCTCGGGAACGGTCCGCAGGATCACCGGTATGGGGAAGCCGAACGCCTGGGCCAGCGCGGCCTCCAGCGTTGCGGTGAGCCGGGCGCGGTCGGTCTCGGCGGTGGTGAAGAAGGCGTTGCCGCTGGCGATGTAGGTGCGCACCGAGCCGAGGCCCAGCGCGCTCAGCACCTCGCGCAACCGGGCCATCTCGACCCGGCGCCCGCCGACGTTGACGGCGCGCAGGAAGGCGATGTGTCTGGGGTCACCGTTCATGCCCGAAGGCTAGGACACGCCACTGACAACCGCCGCCGGCGCCGGCCGGGCGCGCCGGCGTCCGCGTGCCTCAGGCCGGCGGGTGCCGCAGGGCGCGGCCGGCGGCCGGAACGCCTCTGGCGGCCGACCCGCGGTGTCCGGGCTTGCGCTCCGGCAGCGGCGCAGCGGAGCAGCGGTGGTGCGGCTGCGGGACGGCCGGCGCCACGGTGAGGGCCTGGATGCGGTCGGCGAAGTCCGGGTCGGGCAGCGGCAGATCGAGGTCGTCGTCCACGAAACCCACCGCGACCGGAACGTACTCCAGGACCGCGCTCACCGGCCCCGGCACGGCGGCCTTGCCCGTCTTCAGGGTGCGCAGCACGCGCAGCGCGATGGCGATCTCCTCCTCGGCCGACTGCTCGGTCTCCTCCTCGGCCGACCGCTCGCCGGGCACGGCCGGGGTGACGTCGGCCTGGTCGTGCCACCAGTGGGCCTCGCCGCTCTCCCCGAGGGCCAGGTGGTGCAGGTAGAGGCAGTAGGTGGCCGCGGTGTCGCCCGCCCCGGCGGCGTACTGCCACCAGAACTGGGCGGAGTCCTCCCGCGACGTCAGGTGCAGGATGCAGCCCAGCACCCGGGCGCCGGGCGGTTCCGGCATCGAACGGGCGAGGAACAGCCGCAGATGGGCCAGCGCGTCGTTCTGCGCGAGCACCGTCTCGCACAGCGTCCGCAGGTTCTGCGCCGCCTCCCTGCCGCGCTGCGGCGCCGGTATGCCCTCGGGCCGGGGCGTGGCGGGGTGGGGGGTACGGCCGCCCGGTCGCAGGCGCGCGCCGACCCGGGCGGCCACCCGCTCGACGGCCGCCTCGATCTCCGCCTGCGTGTACGGCGCCGGCACCAGGCGGGCCTTGGCCAGCAACTGGTCGAGAGAGGAGGTCATCGACGTGTTCCCTTCCTGCTCAGGCCCAGGACTTCCTGCAGGTGGCGGCGGGCGTAGCGGCTCAGCGAGCGCACCCCGGCCGGGGTGATGCCCAGGTGGTCGGCGGCCTCGTTGATGCTGTAGCCGTGGCAGTACAGCAGCACCACCACGTCCTGCTGGCGTTCCGGCAGGGACTCGATCGCCTGGTACAGGCCCAGGCTCTCCTCCAGCTGCCCGATCGGATCGACGGCCTCGCGTAACGCCGCCGTCTCGAACGCCGCCGCGTCGACCAGGGCCGCCCGTCTGCCGCGGGCCCGCGCCAGGTCCACGGTGCGGTTCTTCATCACCTGCCAGGCGTAGGCGGCCGGGTTCTCCTTCGACAGCACCTGCAGCCAGGACAGGGCGAGTTGCTCGAAGGCGCAGTCGACGGCCTCCTCGGCGTCGGCCCGGTTGTTCAGGTAGGTCTGCGCCCAGCGCACGTAGGCGGGGCGGTGCATCTGATGGAAGGCGGTGAAGTCCACCGGAAGGTTCGTCATCGGCGCGGTGCGCGGCAGGTGGTCCCGGGACTGTCCGCTCACCGCTCCCTCTCCCTCCGCTCGGCGCGCCGCAACTCCCCGACACCCATCCGCACCCCGGCGGCCGCGGCCCGCCGCAGCAGCGCGGCCGCGTCACGTCCGAACACGCGCGCCGTCAGCGCCACCGTGAGCACATCATCAACGAATCGAAACGACACGGGCCTTACGGCTCCCTCTGCTCGCCACGCGGAGCCGCCCCGCCGGGCTCCGGAGAGCGCCGGTGTGCGCCCTCTGCCCACGATGGCGTCTCCACGCGCCCCTTTGTGCATACGACGAACATAAAATCACACGCAACGCGTTCGCCTGGTTACCCAGCAGTCACATCCGGCCCCGCAGCGGACCTGAGGGGCGGGGCCGGCGTCCGCGCCGCGCCCCGCCCCCGGCAACTCCCGCCCGTCAGCTGTGCCGGACCGCTCCGGCGCCGGGCCGCGGCGTCCAGCCCGGACTGGGAACGTCGGCGACCGGAACGCCGCCCGCCTGGGTGCCCAGGTCCGTCAGCGACACCGAGCCCAGGCCGCCGGTGCCGTCCGCGCCCCAGGAGGCGATGGCGATGGTGTTGCGCCCGTCGGCGCGCAGGATCCCGTTCGGCACCGGGAACGTCGTCTGCGGCCCCAGGTCGTTGATGTACCGGCCGACCAGCCAGCCGTTGACGAAGATCTGCGCCCGGTAGTGCCGGGCGGGATCGTCCGCGATGTGCAGGGCGAGCGAGCTGTCCTGGCCGTGCGGCAGGCGCAGGGAGAACGTCGTGCGGTACCAGGTGACGCCCGGGGTGCTCTGCCTGGCCGGCAGCGTCGTGGCCGCCCACCGGCCGTCCGGGAAGCCGGGCAGGTACCAGCCGGCCCGCTCGCCGTACAGGCCGCCGTTGTTCATCGGGCCACGGGTGGGATCGGCGAGGTTCTCGCCGCCCAGGTTGCCCTGGATCCGCCAGGCGATCCGCGGCGCGCCGCCGGACGGCTCCGCGAGCGTGACGCCGGTCAGGCCGCGCGGCTCCTTGTGGGAGTCGTTGTTGTTCCAGTCCTCGTTGTGGCCCATGTTCTCCGCCAGGACCGACAGCACGTTGTCCGAGCCGGCCCGCAGCGTGCCCGCCGGGACGGTGAAGGACTTCGTCTGCGGACCGGCGCCCAGGTCGCCGCTGTCGCCGAGGTAGGTGCCGTTCAGCCAGACCGCGAACGTGCCGGCCCGGCCGGTGATGGCCGACACCGACACCGACGTCTCCGCACCCGTGGCCGTGAAGTGGCCGCGGTACCAGATGTCGCCGTGGTGGAAGCCGTAGTCGTCGGCGTACAGCACCGGCCGTCCGGGCGCGGGCTTGGTGGGGTTGGCGGTGGTGGTGTGGTCGGCGGCCGTCCAGGAGGAGTCGTCGAATCCGGGCGCGGCCTCCGGTGTGCCGTACTGCGTCCGCCAGTTCGTCAGGGCGGGCAGGGTCACCGGCGCCGGGCCGGCGAGACGGCCGAGCAGGGTGCCGCTCGCGGTGCGCCGGACGGCGACCGGCCGCCCGTTCCAGGTCACGCGGCGGATCGACGGCGCGGCCAGCACCTCCAGGTCGCCGGTCTTGTCGGTGTCACCGGTGAGCGCCAGCGTGGAGCCGTGCGCGGCGGCGGTGCGCACCAGTTCCGGGCCGGACTCCAGCACGGGGCCCGCGGCGGTCTCCTGCCGCCAAAAGCCGCCCGCGGCCTCGTCGCTGCCCAGCAGGAGCAGCAGCGGCCGGGTGCCGCCGTCCTGGACGAGCACCCGGGCCAGGCCGCCATGGGTGTAGTCCAGGCGCAGGTCGTGCCGGGCGGCGTCCCAGTGGGCGCTCGCCGATCCGGACAGCACCCGCACGGTGGGCTGCCTGCCGTAACGCAGCACGGTCTCGCCGCTCTGGCCCTGCCGCCCGTACAGCAGCGCCACGTCCCGGTCGCCGACGCGCGCGTGCGTCATGATCTCCGAGGTGGAGTACACCAGCCGCTGGGAGTCCATGTCGTAGCCGGCGACCAGGAGTTTGGAGTCCCGGCCGGCGAGTTCGACGGCGCCCTGCTGCGGGACGCGCGGGTAGCTGCCGTCCGGGCCGTCGAGCGCGAACGTCGTGGAGTCGTCGGAGGTGGACGTGGAGTCGGTGTGGCGCACGTCGAGGAAGCGGGTGTGGGTGTCCGGGTTGACCATCGACCGGATCTGCACCTTGGCGTTCGACGCGGGCACGTCCGGCACCGGATCGGTCTTGGTCAGCGGCGCGACCGACGCGGTGAAGTAGCCGATCCGCTTGTCCTCGGTGTACTTGTCCGTGAGCTGGCGGCCTTCGGTGATCGCGGCGCCGTAGTCATAGGACGTGTAGACCTGGTTGGGGTCGGGCAGCCAGCCCCAGCTGGTGCCGCCGTAGGTCATGTAGAAGCTCTGGAGGGTCACGCCGGAGGCGATGTTGTTCTTGTAGAAGACGTTGTTGAAGTCGGCGCCGGTGAGCTGGTGGCACTTGTCGTAGCCGGGACCGCCCCAGGGGTCGAACGCGCCGCCCTGGAACTCCGGGATGAACAGCGGGGTGTCGGGCGAGTCCTGCTGCCGCACGTACCGGAAGTCGGGCGCGCCCTTCCACTGCGCCGGGTTGGAGCAGTCGAAGCCCTGCGGGTAGCCGTCGAAGCCGTACAGGTCCGGGGCGCCGGGCGTGCCGGGAACCCAGTTCTGCGCCGGCCAGGCGTCGTTGTGGAAGAGCGGGACGGTGATGCCGTCGGCGCGGACCTTGTCCTCGAGCTCCCGCATGTACACCGCGTCGCGGTCGCCGACGGTGTACTCGTTCTCCACCTGGTAGAGGATGACCGGGCCGGTGCCGTTGGTGACCTGGTGGCGGGCGAGGATCGGGTCGATGTGCGACAGCCACTCCTTCGCGGCGGCGACGTAGTCCGGGGCGCTGGAACGGGCCTTGCCCTGCTGGGTGTCCAGCCAGGCGGGGAAACCGCCGGAGTCGGTCTCGGCGTTGATGTACGGGCCCGGCCGGGCGATGACGTAGATGCCGGTCTGCTGGGCGATGTCGAGCAGTTCGTCGACGTCGCGCACGCCGGTGAAGTCGTAGACCCCGGGCTTGGGGGAGTGGAAGCCCCAGTCGAAGTAGATGGACACGGCGTTGAAGCCGGCCGCCTTCATCTTCTGCAGCACATCGCGCCACAGGCTCGGGCTGGGCAGCCGCCAGTAGTGGAACTCGCCCGACCACACGTACAGGCGCTTTCCGTCGATCTTCAGCGAGTACTTGTCATAGCTGACGGTGTGCGCCGGGCCGTGTGCCGAGACCGCGACGGCCGGCGCCGGCGGGGCGGCCTGTGCGGCCGGCGCGCCGGTGAACGCGGTGCCGAGCGCGCCCGCGGCCATCGCGAGGGAGAGCGCGCAGACGGTGGCGCGTCTGCCGGTCCGCCGTGCTCCGTTCGGCCGTGTTCGCTGTCCGGATCCCATGCACCCTCCCACAATCAACCAAAGGCGAGCACGTTCACACACAAAGCAACCCGCTGAAAGGTAGGAGGGGTGATGATCCCGGGTCAACGGCCCGGGGCGGACTGGCCGAAACTGGGCGCCGTGCCGCCGTCGCCGTTCAGGGGTTCGCGGACAGGTCCATCCGCCAGTCGTTGCTGCGTTTGACGATGCCGCTGCCGCGCGGATACTCGACGTCGCACTCCGCCACCAGCGAGAAACCGGCCCGGCGGCACACCGCGTTGGACGCGTGATGGGCGGTGGAGGGGAAGGCGTGCAGGTAGCGGTGGCGTCCCGTCGCCCGCGCGTCGGCCACCGCCGCCCTGGCCGCCGCCGTCGCGATGCCCCGGCCCTGGAACCGCGGCAGCACCTTCCAGCCGATCTCGTAGACCGTCCGGCCCTGCCAGAGCCGCTCGGAGTACCCGATCGTGCCGACCGCCTCCGCCCGCGGCCCCAGGATGATGCGGAACCTGCGGCCCAGCCCGTCCGCGTTGATGCCGAGGTACAGCCGGTGGCGGGCGAGCAGTTGCTCCTCGGTCTCCGGGCCGCCCAACCGGGCCATCATCTCCGGGGTGTTCGTCTGCCGCAGCAGCGGCAGGTCGCCCTCGCTCCACGGCTCGATCCGCACCCGCGCTGCGGCGGTCTGTTCGGACATGCGGCTCTCCTTCGGTCGGGGCTCTGCGGAACACCCGGCCTATCGCCGTACCGGCGCCGGCGGCAAACGGGTTTCCGCCGCGCCGTTCGCGCCGGGCCGGGAACGAGTTGGTCCACCCGAAGGCCTCATTGACTCCTCCGATGACTCGCTTCTAGCCTGTGGCCGCCGCCCAGGCCGGAACGGTGCCGCGACCGGAATCAGGCAACAGAGATCCGATCACCGAGCGGCGAGGGTGTGAACACAGAGCCTGCGAGCGAGCCGGTACCACCTGTCGGACCACCACGATGGGAGACGACGTGGACACGTCGATGAACCGCCGTCACCTGGCCTTCGGAGCAGCGGCAGCGGCAGCGGGCATGGCGGTGCCGCTGATCCCCGCCGGAACCGCCGCCGCCGATCCGGTGCGGGCCGCCGCCGCGGACCCCGGCGCGCTCGCCCGCGTCTTCGACGTCACCCGCTTCGGGGCCAGAGGTGACGGCACCACGATCGACACCGACGCCATCAACCGGGCCATCGAGGCGGCGGCCGCCGCCGGATCCAACGGCGTCCCCGGCGGGACGGTCTACTTCCCCGCCGGCACCTACGCCAGTTACTCCATCCACCTGCGCAGCGACGTCGCCCTCTACCTCGCCGAGAACGCCACGATCCTCGCCGCGGCCCCCGCCGGCGGCGCAGGCTACGACCCCGCCGAGCCCGGAGCGGGCAACCCCTACCAGGACTTCGGCCACAGCCACTGGCACAACAGCCTGATCTGGGGCGAGAACCTGCAGAACGTCACCGTCTTCGGCCCGGGCACCATCGACGGCAAGGGCCTGGTCAGCGGCGGCAGCCTGGAGACCGCGCCCGGGCAGGGCAACAAGGCCATCGCCCTCAAACGCTGCCGCAACGTCACCCTCCGCGACATCACGATGGTCAACGGAGGCCACTTCTGCGTTCTGCCCACCGCCGTCGACAACTTCCGCATCGACAACCTGGTGATCGACACCAACCGCGACGGCATCGACATCGACTGCTGCAAGAACGTGTGGATCTCCAACACCACCGTCAACTCGCCCAACGACGACGCCATCGTCCTCAAGAGCTCCTACGCGCTGAACGAGATCCGGGACACCGAGAACGTCACCATCAGCAACTGCATGGTCTCCGGCTACGACCTGGGCACCCTGGTCGACGGCACCTTCAAGGCCGGCCCGTACGGCCGCACCGGCCGCATCAAGTGCGGCACCGAGTCCAACGGCGGCTTCAAGAACATCGCCATCTCCAACGTCGTCTTCGACTCCTGCCGGGGCCTGGCCTTCGAGACCGTGGACGGCGGGCACCTGGAGGACATCACCGTCAGCAACATCACCCTGCGCAACGTCCAGATGCCGTTCTTCTTCCGCCTCGGTGCCCGGATGCGCGGACCGGCCGGCATCCCCGTCGGCACCCTGCGCCGGGTCAGCATCAGCGACGTCACGGTCTACAACGCCGACCCGCGCTACCCCTCGGCCATCGCGGGCATCCCCGGCCACCCGGTCGAGGACATCCGCATCAGCAACGTGCGCCACCACATGGTCGGCGGCCTGACGATGGCCGACGCGGAGGCCAACCCGCCCGAGGCGGTGGACGCATACCCGGAGCCGACCATGTTCGGCACCCTGCCCGCCTACGGCTTCTTCATCCGGCACGCCACCGGCATCACCCTCGACAACGTCGAGGTGCGGTTCGGCACGCGCGACACCCGCCCCGCCTTCGCGCTGCGGGACGTCACCGACGCCGACTTCCACCACACCAGGGCGGACAGGGCGCCCCACGCGGCGACCTTCGCGCTGGACGACGTGACCGAGTTCGCCGTCAGCGACAGCCGCCCCGTCCCCGAGGCGCGCCTCGGCCACGTCACCCACCGGGAGCTGTGATCCGGCCGCCCGCTCCCCGCGGCCGGCTTGCCCCGGAACGGCGGGCGGTGTGAGGCTCGGTGCCGTGTCGATCCCTGTCCGGGCAGCCCGGCGCGAGGATGTGCCGGCCCTCGTCCGCCTGCGCCTCGCCAACGCCGAACGGCATGTCCACCTCGCGCCGCACCTGTACCGGCTGCCCGACGAGCGGGCCGTCCGCGAGCATTTCGAGGAGGTGCTCGCGGACGGCTCCGGCACGCTGATCTCGGTGGCCGAGGCGGCCGGCGCGGTGGTCGGGATGGTGGAGGTGGTCCTGCTCACCGATCCGCCCGCCCACCAGATCCTGATCCCGCGCCGCGCCGCCGAGGTCCACACCGTCGTCCTGGACGGGCACCGCGGACGCGGCGTGGGCACCGCGCTGCTCGCGGCGGCGGAGCGCACCGCCGCCGAGCGCGGTGTCCGCGTCCTCTACGCGGGCATCTTCACACCGAACACCGACGCGGTCGGCTTCTACTCCGCGGCGGGCTACACCCCCCGCGGCACCCTGCTCAGCAGGCGGATCCCCGGTGGCTGACCCACCGTCAACCGCGCTGTGCGCTCAGGACGGGTGGCAGACCGCCGTCCGCCCGTCAGGGGCGAGGACGGGGGCGACGCGGCCGACCCGCAGGTCCTCCAGGACGTCGGCCTGGCGTTCGGCGCGCCTGATCAGTTCGTCCAGGGCCGCGGCGTCCGGCCGCGCGTCGGTGTCGGCGAGGACGCGCAGGGAACGCCGGCACAGTGCCTTGCCTTCGACACCCAGCCGCATGACCTCCAGCTCCATGACGTCGCTGAGCGGTGAGCGGTGCAGCAGCCGCCCGTCGACCTTCAGGCGGCCGGCCGGCGGTGCCGCGCCGGCGTACCGCGGCGCCGCGCGCCCGGGTACCGTCGGTGCCCGGCCCGTCGGGAGTGCCGGACGGCGGAAGTACGACGAGAGGACGGGCGCGGTGCCGCAGGAGCCCCTGTGTGACGGGAAGTACGCCCGGGTGGAGCGGGAGCGGCGGTTCCTGCTCGCCGGGGCGCCGCCGTCCGCGGACCTGCGCGACCCGCGCCGGATCACCGACCGCTACCTGGTGGGCACCCGGCTGCGGCTGCGGCGTGTCGAGTGGCTGGACAGCGGTGTCTGTGAGCTCAAGCTGACCCAGAAGGTGCCCGCCGAGCGACCCGGCCCCGTCCAGGGACTGATCACCAACACCTACCTGTCGCCCGCCGAGTACAGCCTGCTGGCCTCCCTGCCGGCCGTGGTGCTGTCGAAGACGCGTGTGAGCGTTCCCCCACTGGGGGTCGATCTCTTCGAGCCGCCGCTGCACGGTCTTGTCCTGGCGGAGGCGGAGTTCGGCTCGGACGAGGAGGCGTGGTCCTTCGCCCCGCCGCCGGGCGTGGTCGCCGAGGTCACCGGCGACCTGCGCTTCACCGGCGGGAGCCTGGCGCGCGCCGCCCGCCGCGACCTGCTCGCCTGGCTCGCCGGGTACGGGATCGAACCGCCCCGGTAGCCGCGCCCCGGCCGGGTGTCGGAACGGGCGCGCGGGGTAGACGGCTCGCGACCACCCCCGCGCGGCAGGGGGGCCGATCAGCCCACGGGCGTCCCGGAACGCGCGGTCCGCCTCGATCAACCGGGACACGTGCGATGACTTCCGAAACTGCCGGGCAGTCCACCTCGCCCGGCGGCGCTTTCGCACCGGAGCGCGCGGCGCCGGTGCCGCCACCCGCCATGACCGCCGCAGCCCCGGTACCGCGGCACCCGCGGGACCGGCGAGCCCGGTCCTGGTTCACCGTGGGCTTCAGCGTGACGTCCGGCGGTGTCCTGGCCTACTCGCTGGCCGACGAGATCCTGCGCATCAGCGAGGTGCTGATCCTCCTGCTGCTCGCGCTGTTCGTCGCGATCAGCCTGGACCCGATCGTGCGGTGGCTGGTGCGGCGCCGGGTGCGCAGGGGATGGGCGGTCGCGCTGGTGCTGGGAGGGTTCGTCGCCGTACTCGGCGGCTTCGTCGCCCTGGTGATCCCGCCGGTCACCGACGAGGTCACCGCCTTCGCGCACGCCGTGCCGGGCTGGCTGCAGCAACTGCACGACCACCACTCCGCCCTCGGCCGGATGGAGGACCGCTACCACCTCGTCAGCAAGGCCAAACAGAGCTTCACGGCAAGCGGCGGCACCAGCCTGCTCGGTGGGCTGCTCGGCGCGGGCCAGGTGGTCATCAGCACCCTCACCGCCACCGTGGTGGTGATGGTGGTCGCCCTGTACTTCATGGTGGGGCTGCCGCAGATCAAGGACTTCTGCCATCGTTTCGTGCCCGGCAGCTCCCGGGAGCGGGCCAGGGCGCTCACCGAGGAGATCATCAGCCGCACCGGCCGCTACATGCTGGGCAACTTCGCCACCTCCGCGATCGCGGGGCTCGCCACCTTCATCTGGTGCGTGGCGACCGGGGTGCCCTACCCGGCGGCGCTCGGCATCCTCGTCGCTCTCCTGGACCTGGTGCCGATGGTGGGATCCACCATCGGCGGGATCGCGGTCAGCCTGGTGGCGCTGTCGGTCTCGCTGCCCATCGCCATCGCCACCGCGGTCTTCTACGTCGTCTTCCGGCTGGCCGAGGACTACCTCATCGTGCCCCGGGTGATGAGGTTCGCCGTGGACGTCCACCCGCTGGTCACGGTGGTGGCGGTCCTCATCGGCGGCGCGCTGCTCGGCATCGTCGGGGCGCTGGTCGCGATTCCCGCCGCGATGGCGCTGGGCCTGCTCCTCGACGAGTTCGTCTTCCCGAGGATCCAGGCGTCCTGACGGCCCGGAAACCACCGCGGCACCCGGCGGTTTCCGGCCGGGACCTCCCGGCCCGCGGCCCCGGCGCATGGGGGCGCAACGGCAGGGTACGCGGTCCTCAGGAGGTGGGAACGATGGTTCCTCTGCTGCTCGTCCTGCTGCTGGCTCTCATTCTGTTCGGAGCCGGTTTCGCCCTCAAGGTCCTGTGGTGGGTGGCGATCGCGGTGTTCGTCGTCTGGCTGCTCGGCTTCCTGTTCCGGGCCGCCGAGGGCGGCGGCCGCAGCCGCTGGTACCGATGGTGACCTCAGGGCCGCACGGACAGCCGGTAGCCGGCTGAAGCGAGCTCCCGGGGTCCCGCCGAGCGCGGCGGGACCCCGGGAGCTCACCCGTGCGCCCGCGGGCGTTGCGCCGGGCGAGTGGACCTCGCCGTCCCCCCGGGCCCCTGCCGGGCGCGTGGCCCCGGGGAACCGGCGGGCGGTCGGCAGAGTGTCCGGGGCGGACACCGCACCCTGCCCCCGCGCCGCATCCCCGGCGGGACGGTGACGTGGCCGCGCGTCCATGGCCGTGCCTGCGGAAGGTGCCCAGCGGTGAAAGCACTCGTCATCGAGGAGTTCGGCGATCCCGACGTCATCCGACTCGCGGAGCTCCCCGAACCCGCACCCGGGCCGGGCGAGGTACGGGTCCGGGTGGAGGCGGTGGTCGTCGCCCGGACGAAGGACGTCGCCACCCGCGCCGGCCGTCCGCCCTTCGCCACCATGGTCCCGGGCTTCCCGCACGTCCTGGGCACCGAGCACGCGGGCGTGGTCGACGCGGTGGGACCCGGCGCGGACCCCTCGCTCGTCGGACGGCGTGTCGCGGTCTCGGCCGTCCTCTCCTGCGGCGGGTGCCGGGCGTGCCGGATGCGCCGCGAGGAGGCCTGCTCCTCCTTCCGGCTGATCGGGGTGCACCGGCAGGGCAGCTACGCGCACTACTGCGTGGCGCCGCAGGAGAACGTCTCCCCGCTGCCGGACGGCGTGTCGTCCTGCCAGGCCGCCGCGCTGGCGGGCAACGGCCCGGTCGCCCGGGCCCAGCTGGACGCGGCCCAGGCCGGGCCTGGCAGCACCGTGCTGGTCATCGGCGCGGCGGGGTCCCTGGGGGCCACGGTGGCGGCGCTGGCCGCGTTCCGCGGGGCCGAGGTCATCGGCGTCGACCGGCTGACGGTCAAACCGGGATGCCTGGACGGCCTGCCGCTGCGGGCCGCCCTGGACGGCGACGCCGGCGCCCTGGCCGAAGCCGTCCGGGAGATCACCGGAGGGTGGGGCGCCGACTGCGTCATCGACAACCTGGGCATCCCGGCGGTCTGGGACGGGTACGCGGACGCGCTGGCGGACATGGGGCGGATCGTCGTCTCCGGCGCCGTCTCCTTCGAGCCGCTGCCGGTGCGGCTGTCCCGGTTCTACCTGCGCAGCCAGTCGCTGATCGGGGTGCGCACCGGCAATCGCGCCGCCATCGCCGCCCTGTGGCAGGACGTGGCGCGGGGCTTCCGGATCCCCGACGGGTTCGTCGACCCCCGGCCGTGGGAGAGCGCCGCCGACGCCCATCGCGGTGTGGAGAACGGGCTGTCGCGGGGACAGGCGGTCCTCGAAGTCGGCGACTGAGGCGCGGCGTTCGGGACGGCACCGGCGAACGGGCGGCGGTCGGCCAGGAGACGGCCGACGGCTGCTGTTC
>JBEHXI010000132.1:0-19726 GCA_048498775.1 Actinomycetota bacterium
ACCGGCTCAGCGGCCCACCGGCTCAGCTGAAACGGTCCGCCAGCGCCTGGGCCTCGGCGTACGAGGGCAGCGGACCCGGCTCCGCGTCCGGATGGGCGAGGGCCCAGGCGGTGTCCACCGCGGCGCGTAGCGCGGCCCGGAAGAGCAGCGAGCCGCAACTGACCCGCCGGACGCCCAGGTCCGCCAGCCGGGCCACGGTCAGCCCCGGCGCGATCAGGATGTTGAGTGGGGCGTCCAGAGCGGCCAGGTCGGCGGCGAGCCCGGCGATCCGGTCCTCGTCGGCGAGCCCCGGCACGAAGACGCCGTCGGCGCCCGCCCGCAGGTAGGCTTCGGCCCGCCGCAGCGTCTCGGCGGCGGAGGGCGGGCGGTCCGCGCCGGCCTGCCAGTGGGTGTCGGTGCGGGCGTTGACGAACAGTCGGGGCGCGCGCTCCTTGACCGCGGCGATCAGCGCGCTCTGGTAGCCGGGGTCGGCGAGCGTGCCGTCCGGGCGGCCGTCCTCGATGTTGACCCCGGCCACGCCCGCGGCGGCCAGGCCGGCGGCGAGTTCGGCGGCCTCCTCGGGGGTCGAGCCGAACCCGCTCTCCAGGTCGACGCTGATCATCGCGTCCAGCCGGACCAGGTCCAGGGCGAGCGCGACGGTCTGCTCCCGGGTCGCGCCCGCCGCGTCCGGCAGCCCGGCGGCCGCGGCGACGCCCAGGCTCGTCGTCCCCACGGCGGTGAACCCGCGTTCGACCAGGGCGGCGGCGGACGCGCGGTCCCAGGCGTTCGGCAGCAGCAGTGGGCGGCCGGGACGATGGTGGAGTCCGTGGAAACGCGCACAGCGATCCGGGCCGGTTGCGGTAGAAGTGGTCATGCGGTAACCGTAGGCCGGGATCGCTACGGTCCCGCCCGAAACATCCCCGTCCCCCGTCTGGCGAGGGACTATTCGGTGAACATATGCCCCAGACGCCGCCCGAAGGCATGGCTTCCCAGCGGTGTGCCGGCGTCAGGCCGTAGCCCGGTGGGCTCTCACGCGTTGTTCCGGGTGACGCATCCCCCGTGAGGGATCGGACGCCCGACTGCGAGGAGGGTTCACCTTGTTGGACACCGGTGGGGCAATCAGATCGGTCGCGGCGCCGGCTGCCGGGCCGGCGTCCTGCCAGGACGGCGGTGAGCGGCCGACCGCGGCCGCCGACTGGGACGTGGTGACCGTCCCGTCGCGGCAGGGCCTGGAGGCGGTGGACATCCTGCGGCTGCGCACCGGCGTCGGGCCGGTCCTGCACGACGACGCAGGCGGCACGCTCGGCTTCCTGGTGCCGCAGGGCACCGCGGAGGGCTGGGACCTGCCGGGCAGCGAGTGCACCAGCACCGACGGGCGCGGGCTCCGGCTGGACGCCGGGCCGCCGGTGGACGGCGCCGGCTGGCTCGTACCGCCGGAGCACAGCGAGCCGGTGACCGACCCGGCGCTGCTGCGTCAGGCGCTGGGCGAGGCCGCCCGCACCATCGAGGCCGCCGACAACCTCTGAGCGGCCCGCCCGCGATACTGGGGGAGTGGCGGGCGGCGGCAGAGGGCGCAGGGAACGGGCGGCGGAGACGGTGAGCGCGCCGGTCGACGGCGGCACCGCCGAACTGGTGCCGGACCGCGACCGGCCCCGCGCCTGGTCGCTGCTGATCGACGGCGCCCCGCAGTCCCACGTCGACCTGGACGACCCCGCGCACCTGGACTTCTCCTACCAGCGGCGGCTCGGTCACGTCATCGACCTGGCCGCGCCGGCCGGGCGGCCGCTGCGGGTGCTGCACCTCGGCGGCGGCGCGCTGACCCTGCCGCGCTATGTGGCCGCCACCCGTCCGCGCTCCACCCAGCAGGTCATCGAGTGGGACGCCGCCCTGGTGGACCTGGTGCGCAGGGAACTGCCGCTGGACCGCGCCTGGCGGATCCGGGTGCGCGGCGGGGACGCCCGGGCCGGGCTCGCCCGGCTCCCGGAGGGCTGGGCCGACCTGGTCATCGCGGACGTCTTCGGCGGCGCGCGCACGCCCGGCCACCTGACCTCGCTGGAGTTCCTCGACGAGGTGCGGCGGGTGCTGCGCCCGCAGGGCTGGTACGCGGCGAACCTGGCCGACGGCGGGCGGCTGGCCTTTCTGCGGTCCCAGGTGGCGACGGCGCGCGCCCGCTTCGCGCACTGCTGCCTGGCAGCCGATCCGGCGGTGCTGCGCGGGCGGCGGTTCGGCAACGCGATCCTGCTCGCCTGCGACGCCGAGCTGCCGTTCGGGGAGCTGACCCGCCGGGTCGCCACCGATCCGCACCCCGGCCGGGTCGAGCACGGCAGGCTGCTGGACGACTTCACCGGCGGCGCGGTCCCGGTCACCGACGCGACCGCCGCCGACTCGCCCCTGCCGCCGCCGTCCGCCTTCCGCTGACGCCCCGTCAATCCCCTAGCGTCCGGGGTCAGTTCCGGTACGTCTGGACCTGCGGCGGGTGGCCGTTCCAGGTGCAGTACAGCGTCGACGTGGTCGTCCCGGACGAGAAGTCCACCCGGATCCAGCCGGTCTCGTTCCACACCTGCATCGACCAGCCCGCGTCCGGGGTGGCCGAGATCAGCGACGCCGAGGAGGCGCCGAGCGAGAGGGCGACCCGGCCGCCGGTGATCTCGTAGCTGTGGACGCTGCCGCCGCCGGTGACCGCACCGGCGGTCAGCGGCGCGGCGGACGGCGTCGCGGAGGGCCGGGCGGACGGTGTGGAACCGCGCGGCGGCACGGCTGCGGAGGCGGTGGCGGACGCGCTCCGGCCCGGGCGGCCCGCGGCCGGGGAGTCCGAGGGGCGCGGCCGGTGGGTGGAGGACGACTCGGGCATCATGCTCGCCTCCTGCGGGCCGCCGGACGGCGGCCCGGCGATCGGCAGCGTGCGCGGCGGATCGTAGGCGGTGCCGGCCAGCACCGAGTGCACGCCGAACCACGACAGCGCGATCGCCGCGCCTGTCGCCAGCGCCCACACAGCGGTATGCACCAAAGCTCGTCGCATCGGCCCCATCCTGCCCTACGCCGGTGTGGGCGGGCGGAGTGACGGATGGTTATGCGCCGGGGCGCACTCCGGTGGGACCCCGAGGCGCGCGCTGTCCGATGGCGGATACCCGCATCCCCCGTATGGCGTACGGTGCCGGGCATGGCAAGTGTGCTCGTGGTCGAGGACGACCCGTTCGTCCGCTCCGCGCTCATCCGGCATCTGAGGGACGCCGCGCACACCGTGCGCAGTGTGGGCACGGCGCTGGAGGCGCTGCGCGAGGTGGCGCAGATCGGTTTCGACGTGGTGATCCTGGATCTGGGCCTGCCCGACCTCGACGGCTCCGAGGCGCTGAAGATGCTGCGCGGCATCACCGACGTGCCGGTGATCGTCGCCACCGCGCGGGACGACGAGACCGAGATCGTCCGGCTGCTCAACGCCGGGGCCGACGACTACCTGGTCAAACCGTTCTCCGTGGAGCACCTGTCGGCCCGGATGGCCGCGGTGCTGCGGCGCTCGCGCGCGCCGCGGGAGTCCCAGGTGCTGACGGTGGGCGGGCTGGCCATCGACGTGCCGCGGCGGCAGGCGCGGCTGGACGGCTGCCCGCTGGACCTGACCCGGCGCGAGTTCGACCTGCTGGCCTTCCTCGCCGCCCGCCCCGGAGTCGTCGTGCCGCGCCGGGAACTGCTCGCCGAGGTGTGGCAGCAGTCCTACGGCGACGACCAGACGATCGACGTGCACCTGTCCTGGCTGCGCAGGAAACTCGGGGAGACCGCGGCCCGGCCGCGCTACCTGCACACGCTGCGCGGAGTGGGCGTCAAGCTGGAGGCGCCGGGCGGGCAGCCGCAGCCATGAGGTGGGCGCTGGTCAGGGTCGTTCTCGCGGTGACCGCGATGGTCGTGCTGGCGTTCGCCGTGCCGCTCGGCCTGGTGGTGCGGGAGATGGCCCGCGACCGGGCGCTGTCCAACGCCGAACGGCAGGCCGCCGCCATCGGCCCGGCGCTGGCGATCACCACCGACCGCGGCCAGCTGGAGCGTGCCGTCGCCTCCACCCAGGCCGGCGCCGACGGCCGGATCGCGGTCCACGTCCCGGCCGCCGACCCCTCCGGCGGGGTGGAGATCGGCCGGTCCAGGGCCTCGGCCTCCGCCCTGGCCACCGCCACCGGCCTGGGCCGGGCCTCCACCGTCCCGGTGCCCGGCGGGTACGCCCTGCTGGAGCCCACGGCGGTCAGTTCGGGGGCCATCGCGGTCGTCGAGGTCTTCGTGCCGGACGCGGAGGTCACCCGGGGCGTGGACACCGCCTGGCTGGTGCTCGCCCTGGTCGGCGCCGGTCTTGTGGTGGGCTCGGTGGCGGTCGCCGACCGGCTGGGGACCCGGCTGGTCCGGCCCGCCGGGCGCCTGGCGCGGGCCGCCCGGGACCTGGGGCGCGGCGACCTGGGCGTGCGGGTGCCGGAGGAGGGGCCCGCCGAACTGCGGTCGGCCGCCGAGGCGTTCAACTCGATGGCCGACCAGGTCGCCCAACTCCTCACCAACGAGCGGGAACTGGCGGCCGACCTGTCCCACCGGCTGCGCACCCCGCTGACCGTGCTGCGGCTCAACGCGGCCTCGCTGGGCGGCGGTCCGGCCGCCGAGCAGACCCGGGAGGCCGTCGACCAACTGGAGCGGGAGGTGGACCAGATCATCCGCACCGCCCGCGCGCAGCGCGCCCCGCAGACCCCCACCGCCGGGTGCGACGCGGCCGAGGTGATCCGCGAGCGGATGGCGTTCTGGTCGGCGCTCGCCGAGGACCAGGGCCGGCCGGCGCGCACCGCGGGCGCCGAGCGGCCGGTCCGCGTCCCGGTGGCGCGCGGCGACCTGGCCGCCGCGCTGGACGCGCTGCTCGGCAACGTCTTCCGCCACACCCCGGAGGGCACCGCGTTCTCGGTGGACGTGCACAACGGCGACGACGCGGTGATCGTGCTGGTCTCCGACGCCGGGCCGGGCATCGCGGACGCGGCGGCGGCGCTGCGCCGCGGCCACGGGGACGGGGGCCCGGGCTCCACCGGTCTGGGTCTTGACATCGTGCGCCGGGTCGCGGAGTCGACCGGAGGGGACGTCACCATCGGGCCGTCGGTGCTGGGCGGCACCGAGGTGCGGCTGTGGCTGGCGCTCCAGCCGCGGGCGTCGGCGGGCCGGCGCGGCCGCTCCGGCCGCAGCGGGCACCGGGACGCGCGCCGCCGGGGACCGCGCGCCGCGCTGCGGGCCCTGCGGCCGAGGCCGTCGGTCCCGGTGTCCGACACGGCGTACACAGGGCGATTCCGCGCCGAACCCTAACGCCTCCCGATCCATTCCTTAAGCGGTCCCTAAGGCCGTCAACTCCCGTGCTTTATAGGGCAATTGCCCGATCCGCGATCGCTAGCGTGCAGCCTGTCACCCGTCACAGACCAGTCAAGGCAGGCACGCTTCCCATGACCAGTTCGCACCGTCGCCGCCCCTCCCGCCGGCTCCAGCTGATCGGCGCCCTGACCGCCACCGCCGCCGTCGCGGGCACCGCGGTGGCGCTGGCCGGCTCCGCGCAGGCGGCCTCGCTGGGCGCCCAGTTCACCAAGGCCACCGACTGGGACGGCGGCTACACCGGGCAGTACGTGGTGTCGAACTCCTCGGGTCGGGCGATGTCCGGCTGGACCCTCACCTTCGACCTCCCGGCCGGCGAGCGGATCGGCTCGCTGTGGAACGGCACGTTCACCACGAGCGGGCAGACCGTCACCGTCCACGGCGAGAGCTGGAACGCCACCATCCCGGCCGGCGGATCGGTCACCGTGGGATTCGTCGCCACCACCCCCGAGGACGTCACCGGGGCGGCGAAGGACCCGGTGAACTGCCTGATCAACGGGGCGAGATGCTCGGTGGAGACCGGCCCGGCCCCCACGCCCACCGGGCGCCCCACCGCCACCCCCACCGCCACGCCCGCCCCCACCCGCACCCCGGCACCGACCGCCACCCCGACGCCGGCACCGACGACGGCGAAGCCCACGCCGGCTCCCTCGTCGACCACCCCGGCCCCCACCGCGGGCACCGGCGGCGCCGGCTTCGGCCCGTACGTCGACACCTCGCTGTACCCGGCCTACGACCTGCTCGGCGCCGTGAAGGCCACCGGCGTCAAGCAGTACAACCTGGCCTTCGTCACCTCGGGCGGCGGCTGCACCCCCGCCTGGGGCGGTGTGACGGCCCTGGGCTCCGACGCGGTGGCCGCGCAGATCGGCGCGCTGCGCGCGGCGGGCGGCGACGTGCGGGTCTCCTTCGGCGGCGCCAACGGCACCGAACTGTCCGCGGCCTGCTCCTCCGCCGCCGACCTGGCCGCCGCCTACGGCAAGGTCGTCGACCAGTACCGGCTGACCAAGGTGGACTTCGACATCGAGGGCGCGGCGGTGGCGGACACCGCCGCGAACACCCGCCGCGCGCAGGCCATCGCCCAGCTCCAGAAGGCCCACCCCGGCCTCGACGTCTCGTTCACCCTGCCCGCCCTGCCCACCGGGCTGACCCAGGACGGCCTCAACCTGCTGTCGAACGCCAAGGGCAACGGCGTGGACATCGCGGCCGTCAACATCATGGCGATGGACTACGGCGCCTCGTTCACCGGCGACATGGGCCAGTACGCCATCGACGGCGCCACCGCGACCCAGGCCCAGATCAAGGGCGTCCTGGGCCTGTCGGACGCCGCCGCCTGGAAGAAGGTGGCGGTCACCCCGATGATCGGCGTGAACGACGTCAGCTCGGAGACCTTCACGGTGGCCGACGCCGGCACCCTGGCGACCTTCGCCCGCTCCAAGGGCCTGGCCTGGCTGTCGATGTGGTCCGCCGCGCGTGACCGGCAGTGCCCCGGCGGCGCCAAGAGCAGCGCCGACCCCACCTGCAGCTCGATCCTCCAGAACACCGGCGACTTCGCCAGGGCTTTCGCCGCGTACGGCGGCTGACCGCCGCGGGTGCTCCCCGTACGCGGGCGAAAGGCGGCGCCCCGGCCGATGTCCCCCACCGCGGCCGGGGCGCCCGCATGCTCACTCCGCCGCAGTCGGCAGCGCGTTGTCCCGGACCACCCGCGCGTACCAGCGCGAACTCGCCTTCGGCAGGCGCTCCTTGGACGCGTAGTCCACGTAGTAGGCGCCGAAGCGCTTGCTGTAGCCGTAGGACCACTCGAAGTTGTCCAGCAGCGACCACAGGAAGTAGCCGCGTACGTCGGCACCGTCGCCGATGGCCCGGTGGACGGCGTCGAGGTGGCCCTCCAGGTAGGCGATGCGCTCCGGGTCGTCGACCTGGCCGTCCGCGCCGGGGGCGTCGTCGAAGGCGGCGCCGTTCTCGGTGACCACCAGGGGCAGGCCGGGGTGCTCGGTGGCGAACCGCATCAGCAGGTCGTACAGGCCCGTCGGGTCGATGCTCCAGCCCATCGCGGTCCGGCGGCCGGGCGGCTGGTGGAAGCTGACGCGGTCGGCGGCCGGCCAGGGCGAGGCGCCGCTGGGGTCGTGGCCGTCCGCGCGCACCACCGGCTCGCCGTCCGCGGCGGCCGACACGACGGTCGGGGAGTAGTAGTTCAGGCCGAGCCAGTCCAGGGGCTGCCGGATGGCGGCGAGGTCGCCGTCCCGGACGAACGACCAGTCGGTGAGCTGCGCGGTGTCGGCGAGCAGGTCCTCCGGGTACGCGCCGTCCAGCAGCGGGCCGGTGAAGACCCGGGTGGCCAGGGCGTCGATCCGGCGGGCCGCGTCCAGGTCCGCGGGGGAGGCGGTCAACGGGCGCACCTGCGCCGGGTTGAGCGTGATCGCCACCTGGCCCTGCGACGGCAGCACCGCACGCAGGGCGCTCACCGCGAGGCCGTGGCCGAGGTTGAGGTGGTGGGCGGCGCGCAGGGCCGCGACGGGATCGGTGCGCCCGGGGGCGTGCACCCCTGACGCGTACCCCAGGAAGGCGCTGCACCACGGCTCGTTCAGCGTCGTCCAGCGCCGGACGCGGTCGCCGAGCGCGCGGCCGGCGATCTCGGCGTACTCGGCGAAACGCTCGGCGGTGGCCCGCTCGGGCCAGCCGCCCGCGTCCTCCAGCTCCTGCGGCAGATCCCAGTGGTAGAGCGTCACGACGGGCTCGATGTCGTGCTTGAGCAGCTCGTCGACGAGCGCGCTGTAGAAGTCCAGGCCGCGCTTGACCGCGGGCCCGCGGCCGGTCGGCTGGACGCGCGGCCAGCCGATGGAGAACCGGTACGCGCCGATGCCCAGTTCGGCCATCAGCGCGACGTCCTCCTGCCAGCGGTGGTAGTGGTCCGTCGCCGAGTCACCGGTGTCCCCGGCGTGCACCTTGCCGGGGGTGCGGCTGAAGGTGTCCCAGATCGAGGGGGTGCGGCCGTCCTCGGTGGCCCCGCCCTCGATCTGGTAGGCGGCGGTGGCGGTCCCCCAGAGGAAGCCGCGGGGAAAGGAGCGGACAGCGGCGGTGGGCTGGGCGGTGCTCATGGTCCTCCTGGCGCCTGCCGGGGCGGGCCGCGGGGACCCGGCGCGCCGGCGTGTCGACTGGTGGGGTGGCTCGGTACGGTGGCTCGTGCGATACAAATGGGAGCGCTCCCATGCGTGGCCAGTGAAAGCGTCGCCGCTCCCCCGAAGGGGTGTCAAGGGAGCCGACCGGCTAACTTGGCGCAGCTATCACTTCATTGGGAGGCGGCGATGGCCGAAAGCGGGCGGGCGGCCGGTGGCGGACGTCCGGGCGGGAGAGCGCCGGGCGAGCCCGGCCGGCAGGCCGGCGGTGGGACCGCGCGGCGGCCCGCGGGCCGGCAGCCGGCGGGTTCCACGGGCAGGCCCACGCTGGAGGAGGTGGCCCGCCTCGCGGGCGTGGGGCGGGGCACGGTCTCCCGGGTGATCAACGGCTCACCCCGGGTCAGCGAGCGGGCCCGGGAGGCGGTGGAGGCGGCCATCGCCCAGTTGCAGTACGTGCCCAACCGGGCGGCGCGCGCCCTCGCCGGCAACCGCAACGACGCCATCGCCCTGGTCATCCCGGAACCGGAGACCCGGCTCTTCTCCGAACCGTACTTCTCCGACATCATCCGCGGGGTCGGGGCCGAACTCGCCGACACCGACCTCCAGTTGCTGCTCACCCTGATCAGCACGCCCAAGGAGCGGCAGCGCCTCGCCCAGTACCTCGCCGGGCACCGGGTGGACGGCGTGCTGCTGGTCTCCGTCCACGAGGACGACCCGCTGCCCGACCTGCTCGAACGCATGGAGATGCCCGCCGTGCTCAACGGACGGCGCTCGGGCGGCGAGTCGGTCAGCTATGTGGACTCCGACAACACCGGCGGCGCTCGGTCGGCGGTGCGGCACCTGCTCGCGGGCGGGCGCCGGGTGGTGGCGACGATCACCGGCCCGCTGGACATGTACGCCGCCACCTGCCGCCTGGACGGGTACCGGCAGGCCCTCGCCGAGGCCGGCACCGCGGCGGACGCGGGGGAGGAGCTGATCGCCACCGGCGACTTCACCGAGGAGGGCGGCCGCCGGGCCATGCGGGAGCTGCTGGCCCGGCGGCCGGACGTGGACGCGGTCTTCGCGGCGTCGGACGTCATGGCGGCCGGGGCGCTGCTGGTGCTGCGCGAGGCGGGGCGGCGGGTCCCGGACGACGTCGCCGTCATCGGGTTCGACGACTCCGCCATCGCGCGGCACACCGATCCGCCGCTGACCAGCGTCCGGCAGCCCACCCAGGAGATGGGCCGGGCCATGGCCCGCGTCCTGCTGGAGGAGATCGCCGACCCGGGCCTGCCGCGCCGCCAGATCGTGCTCCCGACGGAGCTGGTGAGCCGCGGGTCGGGGTGAGGGGGCGGGACCCGCGGTTCTTCCGGGTGCGCCGGGTGCGCCGGGGCCTCAGGGCCGCCCGGCGCACCGGGCCGGGTCCGCCGCCCGGAGCGCGCCCGGGGCGGCCGTGGCGGAGCCGGGCAGATGCCGTCGCGAGTGCAGGGCCGCGACCGCCAGGCTCAGCCCGCCGAGCACCGCCAGCGCGGCCAGCGGCAGCGCGTACGCGGCACCGCCCGCCGCGCCACCACTCCAGCCCACCGCCGTCGTCAGCAGCAGCGGGGTGAACAGCCCCAGATACGTGGACCCCTGGTAGACGTGGACGGCGCGGCGCACCGCGGACGGCGGCGCCAGGCGCGCGATCTCCAGCAGCCCGGAGGCCAGCGTCAGCCCGTACCCGGAGCCCAGGAGCACCGCGGCGGGCAGCACCAGGGCCGGCGAGTCGAGCCGCGCCGCGGCGGCCCCGGTCAGCAGCCCGGCGATCACCGTGCCGATCGCGACCAGCGTGGCCCGCGCGCTGCCGGCGTGGTCCAGCCGCCGGGCCAGCGGCTGGACGGCCACCCCCATGGCCAGGGTCACGCCGGTCACCAGGCCGCTGAACAGCGGCGCGTAGCCCGGCACCTGATCGGCCACCAGCGGGGGCAGCACCACGTACGCCACGCTGGCGGCGCCGAAGACGGCCGGCGCGGCCGGCAGGACGACCCGCAGGAACCGGGGGTGCCGGGCCGCCACCGGGGCGGTGCGCGGGCGGGAGCCGGTCACCGGGGCCGGGGCGGACGGCCCGCCGCGCGCCACGATCCGGGAGGGCCGGCGGCCCAGCGTCTCGGGGACGTTCCGCAGCGCCGCGAGGACCGTCAGCGCCAGGACGACGTGCACCAGGCACGGCAGCACCGCCGGGAGCGGCAGCCACTGCGCCAGTGCGCCCGTCGTCAGCCCGCCCGCGGAGTACCCGGCGCCGGTGGCGAGGGTGGCGCGGCGCGCTCCGGTGTCCTGGCCGGGGTGCCGGTCCGAGGGCCGCGCCGACAGCTCCCCGACCCACGCGGTGCCCGCGGCGAAGATCACTCCGGCGGCGACTCCGGCGGCCAACCGTCCTAGGTAGACGGCGAGTTGGGACAGCGGGGCGAGGGCCAGCGCCGCGCTGGCCGTCGCCGACAGCAGGAGCGCGGGCCGCACGATCCGCCGCCCGTGCCGCGCCGCACCGGTCACCCCCAGCGGCAGCCCGGCGATCAGCCCGACCACGTACGCGCTGAACATCACGGTCACCGGGAACGCAGCCCAGTGCGCCCGGGTGCGGTAGACGATCGCGAGCGGCGCGAACTGGTTGGCGCCCCACGCGGCGGCGGACACGGCCGCGGCCGCGGGGATCCAGTGGCGCGGGCCCGGCGGGCGGGAGGGGGCGGTCGGGTGGCCATCGCTGGACGTCGGCATCCGCGCAGGGACCTCTCTGCTGTTGTGCGGCCGTGCGGTACCGCCCGGACGTTCCGGTAAGCCGGGAAAGGTCGGGCGGCGCGGGGAAATCCGGAAAGGCGCGGCGGGCGGCCCGCCCGGGGAAATCGCCTTTCCGGTGGTGACCACTTTCCGCCGGTCGTGTCGTGGAAGTCAAAGAGGAAGCGCTGAACACGGAATAGGCGCCGTTTATCAGCGGCCGTCCGGGCGGCGGGAAGCTCAGCGCTCCGGAGTGTCCGGGAGGCCTTCCAGGGCGGCGGCGACCGGGGTGCGGCGCGCCGTGTCCGCCAGCGCCCGCGCGATGACCGACCCCGGCTCCCGGGCGGTGGTGACCAGCCCGATGGGCATGGTGCGGACCGGCTCGGTCAGCGGCACCGCCCGCATGCCCCGCGGCACCCCGAAGACATGCAGCCAGGCCAGCGGCACGACGGCCGCCCAGTGGCCCGTCCTGACATGGGCGAACAGCGACGCCACCGAGTCGGTCTCGACCCGTGGCGCCGCCCGCACCCCCGCCTCGGCGAACACCGCGTCGAGTACTCGGCGCCCCTGCATGCTGGTGGTCAGCAGGCACAGCGGGAGCCGGGCGGCCTGCGCCCAGGTGGCCCGCGGCGGCTCACCGGCGCCGTCGGCCGCGCTGGTCAGCAGGACGTACTTCTCGCGGTAGAGCGGAACGACATGGAAATTCGCGGAGATCTCTTCGGTGAGATAGGTGATGCCCGCGTCGAGCTCGAATTCCTGGAGTTGCCGGAGCATGTCCACCGAGCGCATGTCGGACATCACCTCGACGCTCACCATCGGATGCTCGGCGCAGAACGCCGCGGTGAGCGCGGCGACCGCCGTGGCGGCGGTGGGGACCGAGCCGATGCACAGCCGCCCGGTCAGCCCGGTGCGCATCGCGTCCACCTCGTCCCTGAGGGCGTCGCGGTCGGCCAGGATCCGCTGCGCCCACACCACGATGCGCTGCCCCTCGGGCGTCAGGCCCTCGAACTTCCGGCCCCGGCGCACCAGCGGCACGTCGAGTTCCTCCTCCAGCTTGCGGATCGCCTCGGACAGCGCCGGCTGCGAGACGTAGCAGGCCTGCGCGGCGCGGGCGAAGTGGCGTTCCCGGGAGAGGGCGACCAGGTATTCGAGTTGGCGGAACAGCACGCCCTCGGTCTACCCGACCGCCGGCCGGAGCGCCAACGCGGCGCCCCCGCCGGCGGGCCACAGCTTCCCAGATCCGGGCTTTCCGGATCAGCCAAGGGCGGATCAGCCGAGGGAGAGCAGGTGGTCGCGCAGCCCGGCCCCGTAGGCCGTGGGGGTGCCGTCGTACGCGCTGATCAGGGAGGGGCCGGAGGAGCAGTCCCAGGTGTTCCAGGTCCAGCCGAGGTAGGAGATCCGGTGCTGGTCCAGCCAGGCCATCAGGGTGTCGATGTAGGAGTGGCCGCAGGTGTTCTCGCCGATCTCGCCGGTGATCAGCGGGACCGCGGCGGCGACGGGCGCGATGGTCGAGTCCCAGCACGAACTCGACGAGCAGGCGTTGAAGTTGTAGTCGTGCCAGGAGGCGGTGAGGTTGCCCGCCGGGTCGCTGGGCCGGTACTGGAGCCACTGGGACAGGTCGTTGGAGTAGGCCAGGCCGCCCGCCATGATCACGTTGGTGGCGCCGGTGGAGCGGACGCTGTTCACCAGGGTCTGCATGCCCGCCACCTGGTAGCCGATGCCCGGGCAGGTACCGCCGTCGCGCCAGCAGGTCCACGCCTGGGCGGCGGTGCTGGTGGCCCGGTCCGGGTACGGCTCGTTGAACAGGTCGAAGACGACGGCCTGGTCGCCCTTGAAGGTGGTGGCGACGGACTTCCAGAAGGCGGGCGCGTACTGGTCGTCCGGCATCGGCTTCTGGCAGGTGGCGTTCGTGTCGGAGCAGCCGGAGGAGTTGCCGGTGTACTGCCCGTGCGTCCAGTGCAGATCCAGGATGGGCGTGATGCCGTGGGCCTCGAGCCGGTGGACGAAGTCGCTGATGGCGCTGGTGTACGCGCTGCCGCCGTAGGCGGCCGGGACGTCGGACAGGCCGAGCCAGCAGTCCTCGTTGAGCGGGATCCGCACGGCGGTGGCCTTCCAGGACGCGATGGCGGCGATCGACGTGTCGTCCACCGGGCCGTCGAAGATGCCCCGGCCCTGGACGCACATGAACTCCGCGCCGGAACGGTTCACCCCGTGCAGCGTGCGGGCGGCGCCGTCCGGGCCGACCAGGGTGGCACCGGACACCCGCAGTGCGGGCGCGGCGGTGGCGGCCGGGCATACGGAGGGTGCGACAACGTTGTCCAAGCGGCCGGAGTGCGCTGCGGCGGACGCGGAGGGCGCGGAGGGCGCGGCGGAGCAGGACGGGGCGGTCGCGCCGGCCGCGGCGGCGGGTGCCAGCGTGATCCCGCCGAGCGCCAGGGCGGCCGCGGCGGCGAGACGGAGGACTCGGGTGCGCGCTCGTGCAGTCATCGGCGGCTCCTCGAAAGGACGGGGGCACCCGGACGCCCGGGCGCCGCTGTGGGAACGCTCCCACTCGCTCGGTGCGGCAGACCCTAGCGACAACTCCCGCCCCGCGACAGGGCGGCGGCCGGACTTTTCCGCGCGCCGCGGAGAGAGCTTCACGGCAGACGAAAGAGCCGCCGGCCTGTTTCCAGACCGGCGGCTCTCCACCTCAGGGTGAGTGACGGGACTCGAACCCGCGACATCCTGGACCACAACCAGGTGCTCTACCAGCTGAGCTACACCCACCGCGACCGGCGCTTTTCGCACCGGCCGAGAAGAAGTGTACAGGGTTTCCGGTGCTCCCCGCGCCACCCTTCCCCGCGGGTGGCCCGGGAGCCCCGGCGGGCCTACCGGGGCTCGGCGGGCAGGACGTGCCGCGCCGCGATGGACCGGGCCGTCTCCGAGTCCGGACCGGGCGGCGGCACGAAGACCGCCTCCCGGTAGTACCGCAGCTCGGCGATGCTCTCCCGGATGTCGGCGAGGGCCCGGTGGTTGCCGTTCTTCTGCGGGGCGTTGAAGTACGCCCGCGGATACCAGCGCCGGGACAGCTCCTTGATCGACGAGACGTCGACGATCCGGTAGTGCAGGTGCTGCTCCAGGTCCGGCATGTCACGTGCGAGGAAGCCGCGGTCGGTGCCGACCGAGTTCCCGCACAGCGGCGCCTTGCGCGGCTCCTTCACGTAACGGCGGACGTAGTCCAGCACCTGCTTCTCGGCGTCGGCGAGCGTGGTGCCCCCGGGCAGCTCCGCCAGGAGGCCGGAGGCGGTGTGCATCTCGCGCACCACCTCCGGCATGGTCTCCAGCGTCTCGGCAGGCGGTTTGATAACGATGTCCACCCCATCCCCGAGTACGTTGAGCTCGGAGTCGGTCACCAGGGCGGCCACCTCGATCAGTGCGTCGTGCCGAAGCGAGAGCCCGGTCATCTCGCAGTCGATCCACACCATGCGGTCGTTCATATGTCTCACCCTACGGGGCGATCCCGCTGACCAGGCACAGTCGTGCTCCGACCGGATCTCGTCCCCGGACCCGGGCGGCCGGTGCCGCGCCCCTGACGGTCGCCGTGGAAGCGGGGCGTACCCGTGCCTCCCCGGTTCTCGGCACCGTCACCCCGGGCATGCTGCTCGGGCAGGCGGTGGGCGTAGGCGTCGGAGTCGGGCTTGGCCGGCTCCGGGTCTCCCGGCGCGCGACGCGGTGGGGGCAGTGACTCCCCCTTGGACTCACCGCGCTCGCCGCGCTCGGATCTGTCCGGGCGCTGTTCTCGTTCACTCCTTTCCGGGCGGTCGGCGTCCTGCGGCCGGCGGGACCGGAACGCGCTGCGGTACGAGGCGGGAGACGCTCCGAGCTGGCGGCGGAAGTGCCCGCGCAGCGCGACCGGCGAGCGGAAACCGCACCGCCCGGCCACCTCGTCGACGGAGTAGTCGGAGGTCTCCAGCAGCCGCTGGGCCTGGAGGACCCGCTGAGTGATCAGCCACTGCAGCGGAGCGCTCCCGGTCAGCGATCTGAAACGCCGGTCGAAGGTGCGCCGGCTCATGTAGGCGCGGGCGGCGAGCGTCTCCACGTCGAACTGCTCGTGGAGGTGCTCCAGCGCCCACGCGACGACCTCGGCGAGCGGGTCGCCACCGATCTCCTCTGGTAAGGACCGGTCCAGGTACCGCTCCTGGCCGCCGCTCCGCCGGGGCGGGACGACCAGACGGCGGGCGAGGGCGTTCGCGGCGTCGGCGCCGTGATCGGTCCTCACCACGTGCAGGCACAGATCGATGCCCGCGGCGGTACCGGCGGAGGTCAGGATGTCCCCGTCGTCGACGAACAGTTCCCGCGGGTCGACGTGTACCGACGGGTACCGCTTGGCGAGCGTGGGGGCGTACATCCAGTGCGTGGTCGCCGGGCGGCCGTCCAGCAGCCCGGCGGCGGCAAGCACGAAGGCTCCGGTGCACAGCCCGATGATCCGCGCGCCCTCTTCATGAGCGCGACGGAGCCCGGTGAGGGCGCCGGCCGGCGGCGGCTGCGAGATCGAGCGCCACGCGGGGACGACGACGGTCCCCGCGCGGCTGAGCGCCTCGAGCCCGTAGGGCGCGCTCAGCTCGAGGCCGCCGGTGGTCCGCAACGGGCCTTCCTCGCCCGCGCAGACCAGCAGCCGGTAGCGGGGAACTCCCGCGTCCTGGCGGTCGATCCCGAAGACCGACAGCGGAATGGAACTTTCGAAAATCGGTCCCCCGCTGAACAGAAGAACGGCCACGACCTCCTTGCGGCGACGCGCGGAGAGTTTGCGGCCGGCGGCGGGCCCGGAAGCGGTGCCCGCCTGGGTCGGGGTGCGGGGGGACGGGGTTGTGGCCTCCGTCGCCGCACCGGTCCTGGAGTCCTGGGTCATGGCGGTTGAGCCCCCCTCGGTTGACGCAACGTCCTTTCGGTACTGCACGTTTCCCCCGCCGTGTTACCCAAGATCGAATCTACTGTGTTCGCAGAGACTCAGGTGACAAGTTCATCATCCGGCGCTAAGTCGACATGACAACTTGGCGCGAAGCATTCGATCACGAAGGGTTCCACTCGCAAGCCCTGCTGGGAAGTGCGCCTGCGGCATGTGTGCCGGTGGTGGCGGGGTGTGCGTGGCCGGGTGTCCCGCAGGCCGCCGCGTTGTCCCTGGTCGCAAGGGTGTTCCGGCCTGGGGCTCGCATCCCCTGTGATTCCAGGGGAAGTTGGCCGAAAATAGTCGCAAGTCTTGCGCGTGACCCAGGTGATGTGCGCGGTAGTGCGCCCCCATGGGTATGCGGGCGCCTGTGTGCGCCCCCGGCCCCGGTGGTGCGTTGCCGCACTGACGAGCGCGAAGTCCGCGGCGGGCGCCCCGCGAGTGCCACCGATGCTGCCGAGGGCGGCGGGAGGGGCGCCGGGAGGCGGTTCCGGACCGGTGCCGCACCGGGGGCCGACCGGGCCGATTGCGTCGATCCTGCGGATTCCGGGTCGCGAGGCGTTGCGCTTCCCGTCGCGCTCCGGCATCCTCCTGGAAACTTCGGTACTCACTCGTTCCGGTGGATCACTCGGTGCATCTGTGCAGGAACGTGCAGCCGCCGTACTCTGGAGGCAGCGGGAGGACAACGTCCTTACCAGCCATTTCGTGCTGGCCCCGCGGCTTTGCTGTTGTCCGCCGAGCGGCGCGCACGGGCGCGCTGCCTTCGCCGAAAACCCCATCATGGCCGGTTACGAGCTCCCTGACCCCACTGACGGCAAGCCGCTCGCCGACTCGGCGGCGGAACCCGCGGCGGCGGCCGAGACGCACCACTCGTGCGATCCCGCGTTCCAGCACGGAGTGGTGGTCGGCTTCGACGGTTCCCTGTCCAGCGAACGTGCCCTGGCGTACGCCATCGGCATGGCGCGGCGCCTGGGGTCCGGGCTGATCATCGTGCACGTCGCCAACCGGCTGCCCGCGACGGTCTGGGCCGGATGCGAACCGCCGGTCTTCGTGGACGTCCCCGACCACCGCACCGAGGTGCTGGGCCTTGAGCTGGCCTGCGCGGACTACCTGTGCGAGGTGCCCTGGATCCTGGTCGAGCGGGGCGGCGACATCTGCCACGAGCTGGAGGAGGTCGGCCGGGAGTACGCGGCCGACGCCATCGTGGTGGGCGGCACCCACGGACTGGTGGGGAAGATCTTCGGGTCGGTCGCCGGGCGGCTGGCCAGGCGCGCCCAGCGACCCGTGATCGTCATTCCCTGACCACCGTTCCCTGAAGGGGGTGGCCCGGCGATCATCGATCGCCGTTTCCAGGCGCCGGCGGCGGGCTCGACGAGGCGCCCGCCGCCGTGCTCGTGCCCCACTCCTCTTCGACTACTCGACCGTCACCGACTTCGCCAGGTTCCGGGGCTTGTCGATGTCCCGGCCGAGGGCCAGCGCCGCGTGGTAGGCGAGGAGCTGGAGCGGGATGCCCAGCAGGATCGGGTCCAGCTCCGGCTCGTTGCGCGGCACCACGATCGTGTCGTCCGCGGCCTCGTGCACCCGGTGTGCCACGGCGAGGATGCGGCCGTCGCGGGCCTTGATCTCCTCCAGGGTGGCGCGGTTCTTCTCCAGCAGCTCGTCGTCGGGGACGATCGCCACGGCCGGGACCTCCGGCTCGATCAGTGCCAGCGGCCCGTGCTTGAGCTCGGAGGCCGGATACGCCTCGGCGTGGACGTAGGAGACCTCCTTCAGCTTCTGCGCGGCCTCGCGGGCGACCGGATAGCCGCGGACCCGGCCGACGAACATCATGCTGCGGGCCTGCGCGTAGGAGTGCGCCAGCCGTGCGATCTCCTCCTCGCCCCGCAGGATCTCGGCGATCTGCTCCGGCAGGCGGCGCAGGCCCGCGATGATCCGCCGGCCGTCGGAGACCGACAGGTCCCGGACCCGGCCCAGATGGAGGGCGAGCAGGGCGAAGGCGACCGCGGTGTTGGTGAAGCACTTGGTGGACACCACGCACACCTCGGGACCGGCATGGACGTACATCCCGCCGTCCGCCTCGCGGGCGATGGCGCTGCCCACCACGTTGACCACGCCCAGGACGCGGGCCCCCTTGCGCTTGAGCTCCTGCACCGCGGCGAGGGTGTCGTAGGTCTCCCCGGACTGGCTGACCGCGATGTACAGGGTGTCCGCGTCGACCACCGGGTTGCGGTACCGGAACTCGCTGGCCGGCTCGGCGTCGGCCGGGATGCGGGCCAGTTCCTCGATCAACTGGGCACCGATCTGCCCCGAGTAGTACGCGGAACCGCAACCGATGATCTTCACCCGGCGCACCCCGCGGGCCTCGCGCGCGTCGAGGTTGAGGCCGCCGAGCCGGACGGTGGCGAAGCGGTCGTCGATCCGGCCGCGCAGCACCCGGTCGACGGTGTCGGGCTGCTCGCAGATCTCCTTGTGCATGTAGTGGTCGTGGCCGCCGATGTCGTACGTCTCGGCGTCCCACTCGATGGTGGTCGGCGCGGCGGCGGTGCGGCTGCCCTCGGTGGTGTAGGTGCGGTACCCGCCGGCCTGGAGGGTGGCCATCTCGCCGTCGTCGAGGGTCACGACCTGGCGGGTGTGCCGCACCAGGGCGGCCACGTCGGAGGCGACGTACATCTCGTGCTCGCCGATGCCGAGGACGACCGGGGAGCCGTTGCGGGCCACCACGATGCGGTCGGGGAAGTCGGCGTGCAGCACGGCGATGCCGTAGGTGCCCTCGATGCGGGAGAGCGCCTCGCGGACCTTCGCCTCCAGGGTGTCGGCGCCGGACCGCGCGACCAGGTGGGCCAGGACCTCCGAATCCGTCTCGGAGGCCAGCGTGACGCCGTCGGCGGCCAGCTTGGCGCGCAGCTCCCCGGAGTTGTCGATGATGCCGTTGTGGACGACGGCGACCTTGCCGTCGGCGTCCAGGTGCGGGTGGGCGTTCTCGTCGCTGGGGGCACCGTGGGTGGCCCAGCGGGTGTGGGCGATGCCGACGGTGCCGGCGAACCGCTTCGGCAGCCGGGACTCCAGCTCCCGCACCCGTCCCTTGGCCTTGACGGTCCTCAGGCCCGTCCGGCCGGCGACGGCCACGCCCGCCGAGTCGTAGCCGCGGTACTCCAGCCGCTGAAGTCCCTCCAGCAGCAGGGGAGCGGCGTCCCGTTTACCGATGTATCCCACGATTCCGCACATGCGGCCTGTCCCTCCCTGATCGTGTGGGCACGGTCGTGCCCGGGCGCGTGCCGGCCCGGCCGGACGGCGGCCGCACCTCCGGCCGCTCGTCCGGTGCCCGGCTCGGCGTGCCGGGCACCGGGTTCAGCCGTAGACGATGCGCCGCAGCTGCCGCAGCGAGAACTCCGGCGGGGCGACCGCCCGGTGCGGCAGCTCCTCGGCGATCCGCTCGAAGATCTCCGCGTTCGGCAGCCCTCTGGACTGCAGTTCGCGGTGGCGGCGGCGCACGAACTCCTCGGCCGGCTCGTCGAAGTACGCCAGGACGTCCAGGACCACGCGGACCGCCTCGCCCCGCCGCAGCGGGGTGGTGCGGACCAGGTGATCGATCAGGTCGTCGTGGAGCGGCCGG
>JBEHXI010000133.1:0-19717 GCA_048498775.1 Actinomycetota bacterium
CCGGGCGCCCCGAATACTAAAAAAGACAGAGATCCACAGAGTCTCCTGTGGAAATGTGGATTATGGACTCTCTGCAGCTTAACTAAGTGGCATTGGCTCTCGTGCAGGAGCGCGCGAGCGGTCATGGTTTCGCCGTGTAGACAGTGGGCGATGATCGCTGCTTGGCGTCCCTCCATGAGGTGCAGTCCGATCCCATTGTGGATCTTGGCGTGGGTGACCGCCTCGTCCCAGCGGCCTGCGAGGGCCAGGGCGCGGATTCCGTCGGCGAGGTATTGCAGCCAGACCCATTCGCGGAGTTTGTGGTGCTCATGCTTGGTTCCGGTGAGGTTGGCCAGCGGGAGTGTGTGCCCGTCGATGGTCAGGTCGGTGTTGGTCGTAACAGCCTGATGGATCGCCTCGAGCAGCTGGAGCGCCTGATCGATGGCACTGGCGCGGATGTGGAGGCGGGCGAGGTTGAGGACGGGTTCGAGCATGTACCGGGCCTGGAGGACGGTGAGCGGGCGCTCGGCCGCGAGGTAGACGGTGATGTGCTGCCAGCACAGGTCGCGGGCGTAATCGGGTAGGCCGCAGTCGCTGGCCAGCAGGGCGGCTTTGTTCAGGGCGTGGGCGGCTTCGGCAATGCCGTCGATGCCGCCACGTCGGGCGTTGTCGGCGATCTCGGCGATTTCTGTGACCCGCTGAGGGAGTGCTGGGCAGGCAGGCCGAGGCCGGCCGATGAGGGGGAAACGGCGTACGGCGGCGCTCAGGGTTGTGGTGTCCATGGGTCAGCTCCGGGGCAGGAGGGCTGCGGTCGCGGCGCGGGCGAGGATGCCTTGGGTGGTCGCCGACAGGCCGAACCGGTTCCAGTGGAAGATCACCAGGTGGGTGAGGACGGCGCGTAGCCCGCGTTCGAGCCGGCCGTCGGCTGTCGCGTTGCCGAGGTGGTGGCCGGCGTCGTGGAACGCGGTGAGCCAGGGGGCGGCGAACGCGACCGGGCCGCCTGGTGCGAACAGCGCGCTGTCTGGGTGCGTCGGGACAGCCAGTAGGGTGCGCAAATCGTCTGCGAGCGCGTTGATGCGTGGGGTGTCGGTCTCGGGGGGTGTAGGGCGTAGGCGGGCCAGCCGGGCGAAGACGTCGCCGCGTTCGAACCAGTCCAGTCCGGCGGCGCACAGTAGGGCGCTGATCAGCAGGATGGACAGTTCGCGGCGGCCGATACCGGGGTGGGGATGGCGGAGGTAGGTCAGGACGCCGCGGCTGTCGGCGCAGAACAGGTCGTGGGCGATGTGCATTCCGGTCGGTCCGCCGAATGCGGTGGTTTCGGGTTCGTAGATGGTCGGCCACCAGCGAGTGAGTGTCCCGGCTGTGGTCAGTTCCTCGAGTACGTGGTCGACTGTTTCGGTGTCCGCGTGGTGCAGGCGGAGCCGCCAGTAGGGGTGTTTGCGCAGGAACCACCATCCGGTCACGGCTCCGCGGGCCTGGAGCCGGTCCAGGCATGGTCCAAGCCGGGTGGCGGCGGTCGTCTCCGCGGTGGTCCAGTCGGGGAACTGGATGCGCAGCTGGTACCAGTCGTGTTCGGCGCGGTGCTCCAGGGCGGCCAGTCCGGCCGCCCGGTACACCTCGACCGCTTCATGGAGGGTGGCGAGGTTCAGGCCGCTGTCGGCTGCGGTGGTTTCAAGGTCGGCGCCGGCCAGGACCGCGAGCACGCTTGCGGCGATCTGGTCCGCCGAGGTGGTCAGGCGATCAACAGGCATGCGTCCCATCCCGAGCGTGGCGGCCTGGTGTGCCGCGCGGTCTGCAGTGCCAGGTCCACCCCGGCGTCTCCGGTCAGCAGGCCGGTCTGGTGGTCGCGGGCGGCGGTGGCGTGCCGGGCGAGCGCGGCGGCCAGCGCGGGGAGGAGCCGGGCGAGCGTGGGGGTGTGCGCATCGTGGGCGGCCCGGTAGGCGGTCTGATACACCCCGGCCATGCCGTGGCACAGGCCCGCGTCGGTGATCCGATCGAGCTGGGGACCGGTCAGGCACGCAGCCAGGGCCTGTTCGGCGGCCCTTTGCCGCCGGAGGTCATGGGTGGCGATGGCGGCGAGTTGCTGGGCACGGGCGATCCCGATCGTGCCGTAGCACCAGGACGGTCGGCCGGGCCCGGGCTGGGCAGGGTGGCCGGTGCGGAGGTCTTCACGGGTGACCCACTGCGGCCACCACGGCCCGTCGGCCGAGTCCTGGCGCCACTGGTCGAACCAGGCGCACAGGTACTCGATCGCCTCGTGCTGGCCGTCGACCACGTGACCGTGACGGGTGGCGAGGGCGAGCAGGGCGAGCATACCGGCCGCGCCGTGGGCCATCCCGAGGTTCGCGTGCCCGCCCGGGGTCGGCAGGATCGGGTCCGGGGCGTGTGCCACCCACCATCCCGGCAGCATGCACCCGTCCCCGCGACGTGGCCGGGTCAAGCCGATCAGGTAGCGCAGGAGATCGGCGAAGGTGTCGCTGCTGGGCATCCGGCGCAGCATCAGAACGCCGATTCCGGTCAGCCCGTAGAACAGATCGTATTCGCCGAACGTGGCGGTCTGGCCGCGCCGCATCCGCTCGGCCGATGTTGCCAGGCGCCGGCGCGCCAGCCGCAGCACGTACCGGTTCAAGGTGGTGGCCGCCGAGCAGTAGCGGGGATGCCCGTCCGCGCCGGCGGCGTGCAGCATGAAGGCGACGGCCGGTGCTCCGTAATACAGCCCGGTGTGCGCGGCGGCGTCGATCGGCCCGGTGGCGGCCTGCCGGATATGCGCGTGCGCGCTTGCCCAATCTCCGGAGCCGGTCAGGGCGCGCTCGATGTGCAGCAGTGCGATCCCGGCGGTCCCGGTCGCCAGAGACTGACAGGTCGCCTCGTCAGCGGTGAGCACCATCGGGCCGCCGTTCGCGCGGGGGCTCACAACGCGCCCGCCAGGGCCAAGCAACGCAGCGCAGCGGCGCGCGCCAGCCGGTCGGTCGCCTTCTCGAAGGCCGGGTCGACGCCGAGTGCGCGTACGTGATGCTCGTGCAGCAGAGTACGCAGCATCGGGGTCGGGTTCCGCTGCTCGACGAGGGTGTGGTGGTAGGCGGCCAGTGCGGCGTGGCGAGCTCGCCATGCGGCGGCCACCGCCTCGCCGCCCGGCAGCGCCCGTACGGCCCGGAAGTCATCTGCTGGATCGGACAACAGCAGCGCTTGCTCGCGCAACGCCCGATCCACCGCACCGGGGTGTTGACCCAAGCAGCGGAGCAGCGCCCGGTATCCGGACTCAGGATCGGGGGCGAAGGCGGCGGCCAGGTGCGCCATTGAGGCGGCGGCCAGTGCCTGGGCGGGAATCCCAGCGGCATCGGCCATGGTGATCTGTGCGATGGCGGAGGTGGTGTCGGCGGCGAACACCTGCTCGGCTGCCACCAGCGCAGGGCCGTCACCGTAGCGGGCCAGATGCTGCGGGTAGGAGGCCAAGGTGAGCTGTCCCGGCAGACCGCGGGCCTCTAGGTCGGTGGCGAAGGCGGCCAAGCGCGCCGCGACGGCCCCGTAGTGGTCCGGGGAGGTGAGACGGAAGACGATGGCCAGGTGCTGGTCGGCTTCGAGCCGGATCAGGTCGCGGTGCCGCCGCACCCACCAGTGCGTGACCAGCTCGTCGAGCTGGTCGACGAACGCGGGCAGATGCCGGCCGAGGATCTCATCGAATCGCGCGGGGTTGCCCACCAGCTGTGCGTGCAGCACGGCGGAGGCGCCCGGTCGAAGGATGGCGGCCGGTCTCGCGGTCACCGGAAGAGGCCGTGGCGGCGGGGTGATGGCGGTCATCGGGATCAGCAGTTCGGCCGGGCGGCCGATCCAGCCCAGGTCGCCTGGGGCGCTGTCTTCCTGAAGCTCGATCCGCTCGGCTCGCTTCAGCCGCGAATGCAACAACATGCGGTCCAGCTGCTGATTCAGGTCGAGCGGCAAGCGCAGCTCCCCTTCACACAGCACGACCCGCGCCGGCATCCGCCACCGCTGCCGCCACGAACGCAGCCCGGCATCCCAGGCATCGCCGGTCGAGGCTGGCAGGTCGGTGGAGGTGAGGATCCAGCGGGCCGCGGCCAGCACCGTCCGCCGGTAACGGATCCGCGGAACGTACGGCAGGGTGCGGGCGGCGCCCAGGTCGAAGGGACCGAACACCGCGCTGCGCGCGTCGGCGACCTCGGCGAGGAATCGCGCCAACGGCGGGCTTTGGAGCACGGTGTCCAGCGCGTGCGGGATCCGGGGGACCACACGGCGCCCGGTGGAACGCTGCACCAGGTACATCTGCTCGGCGTCGGCGGTGACCGCCAGATCGTCTACGCCGATCACTGCGCCATCAGGGTGCTCACCCAGCGGCACCACGTCGGGCAGCAGCCGCGGGACGCGTACCACGTTCTCGTTGTGCGGGCGGCGCGGTGGGAAGGACAGCTGCACCGCCACAACCCCCTTCTCCCGCCCGGCGTGCCGCCCGTCTGCGGTGTAGGTCGCGGCCAGGCGCCTGCGGTCCGCGTCGTCCAGTAGAGGGGCGAATCGTCCAGCCATGCTGGTGTGGGCGCGGGGAGCGGCGGTGACCCGCAGCGCGAACTCGCCGGCCTCAAGCGCCTCGATGGAGGCGGCGTGCAGCGCGACACCGAGCTCGATGCGCTGCGGCGGCACGATGTCGGCGTGCTCGCCCACCGTCAACGCCTCGATGTCGGCCTCGGTCAGCTCGATCTCTTCGGTCCCGTCCAGGACGGCCTTTTGGATCAGCGCCAGCAAGGCGGCGTCGCGTTCGGTCAGCATCCGCCAGACCGGCCGGGCACGCGGTGCACCGAGGTAGCCGCTGGGGTAGCCGAGCCCCGAGTCGGCCACCAGCTCCCGTACCGGCACCAGGGCGCCGGGGCCGTAGCGGGCGCGGAACCGGGCGTGGTAGTCAAGCCAGGCCCCGGACCCAAAGGGCTGGGTGGAAAGACGCAGCAGGACGCTGGCCGCCAGCGCGGCCTCCTTCAACACGGGCTCGGGGATCGCGATCTGACCATCGAGCCGTACGTCGGCGGCCAGCACGTGCCCGCTGCCGGGAGTCAGGGCGGTCATCTGCGCGGCGGCCGATGCCCGGAGCGCCGCCGCCCGCTGCGGGTCGGCACTGGTGTTGTGGCGGGCCAGCTGCTCGCTGATCTCCTCCAGCCGGCACAGCAACGCCGCGACGTCGGCCGGCAGCTGTCCGCCGACCGTCCGCAGGGCTCCGATCAGGTGGATCAACCCGTCGGCGGCCGTCATCGGCGGGCGCAGGCTGGTGATCAAGATGCCCTGGTCGACCAGACTGTCCAGCAGCGTCCGGATCTTCTCTGCCGGGGCTGCCGGGAACCGGGCGGCCAGCTCGGCGGCCAGCACGTCGAACCGGATTGGTGCAGCCGCCGCGGCCAGCGCGAATCGGACGGGCCGGGTATGGCGTACGGAGACCTCCCGCAGCGGGCCGGACGCATGGGCGCCTGGCTCCGGCCGCGCCGCCACGATGAACCGGCCATCCCGAACGATCCCGCCGCTGTTGGCCACCACCATCAACCGCGGACGCAGCTGCGGATGCTGCTCGAGCCGATCGATCAGCATCGTGAGCCATTCGGCGTCCGCGCGCACCAGTACGCGATGGCCGGTGCCGATCCGGGCCGCGGCGGGCCCGATGATGACGGGCATCACCCCGGCGAACAATCCGAACGGCGTGGCGCGCCGCTGCCAGCGGAGCAGATACGACGACACCGAGACGATTATTCGGCGCAGATCCTTCACACCGACCACGCCAGTGCCGGCCGTCCCGAGGAGCTGATCGATGCGCGCCCCCAGAACCGGGCTGGCCATCCGCAGCGCCTCGCGTACCTCCCCGCGGCTCCACATCTTCGCAAGCCGCGCCGGGCCGTCTTGCTCGATCGCCGCCAGATCGGACAAGTCCAGCGTCAATAGGTCCAGGTCGCCTGGATCGGTCGTCGCGCGCACCAGTACCAGCCCGGTGTGCTGGTAGCGGATGGGAACGGTCATGGTGATCCACCTTCTGGAGCCCGGCGTTGACCCGCGCCGCCGGCGCCCAGGTGAGGGCGCCGGCGGCAGGGGTTTGTTCAGATCGGGTCGTTGGAGCTGGTGGCGCACGCGCTGGTGCTGCAGGTGTTACCGCACCCGTCGCTCGTGGCGCACATCATGACCACCAGCGGCGTGGTGGCCTCCACCACGCGCATGTCGAGAGTGAACTCCTCGTCGTCGACGATGGAGTCCACGGGCTCGGTGGCCTCCAGGGTCAGCGGATGAGCCATCGGATCACACTCCTCACATTCCAGAGGGTCGGGTGTGGGGCACCTGGCCCGCGCAGGCGCGCAGGTCGCTCAGCCGGTCGAGGGCCAGGAGATCGTGATGAGACCATGGGTCTTCTCGAAGACCGCCACGTTCTCGGGTATCTGGGTACGGTCGCTGCCGGTCGGCCGGAACGCGAACGTGGGAGCTGGCCCGCGCCGGGCGTGATGGTCCCAGGCCTGGATCTGCTCGACCATCGCGGTCGCGGCCACCTCACCGTGCGCTCCGTAGGCGCGGGCCCCGAACTCCACGCCGGTGCCGTCTGAAGCCGGGCGTATCGCAAGGTAGGCGAACGAGTCGCCGCGAACGACGCCGAAGGGGAACCAGCTCCCACGCTCGCGATCCAGCTCGGTCCCTTCGTCCACGGTGAGCCGGCAGAAGCCAGGGAGGAAACCGGCGAGCCACAGGTGCAGGTCGGCGAACGAGACCCCGTAGCCGATCACGACGCCGGACCACACCGCGGTGCGCTTGGTCGCCAGCACCCCATCCAGCAGGTGCGGATCTCCCGGCGCCCCCTCGTCGAACCGGAGCTTGACGCTGCGGCCCTGAGCGTCGGGCAGCACGAACACCCGCTCCGGATGCTCTCCATCACCTTGCATGGCGACGAAGCCGGCGACCTCGGCCGACGTGCTCACCAGATGATCGCCCTCGCGCCGGAATGCGATCACGCGGGTGATCCCGTTCATCTGCAGCGGTACCACCAGTCGCCCGTCCGCGGCCAGGTGCTCCAGCCAGGCCGGCGGGATGTCCCATGCGCCGACCGTCACGATGATCCGATCGAAGGCATCGAACCCCGGTACCGGATGCTCGGCGTCGCCCAGCACGACCGCCACCCGGCCGCCGTAGCCGGTGGCATCCAGCAGCGCGCTGGCCCGATCGGTCACCTCCGGGTCGATGTCCACGCTGACCACCCGGCCGTCCGGGCCGACGACCTCGGCCAGCAGCGCGGCGTTGTAGCCGCCCGACCCAATCTCCAGCACGCTCATGCCGGGCGCGAGCTCGGCCTGCTCGATCATCCGGGCCTGGATGAACGGCGCGCTGATCGAAGAGATGATCACGCCGTGCTCGTCTCTCTTGGTCGCCACCGAATCATCGGCGTTGTAGGTGACCTCCAACGGCGTGCCGGCCGGAACGAACGCATGCCGCGGCACCGTGCGAAAGGCCCGCTCCACGACCGCAGAGGTGATCATGCCGTCCGCGCACAGCTTGTCCGTCAGGGCATTGCGGATCTCCGTCGCCCGGTCAGAGTCTTCGGACATGTCAACCACCCGGGTCATACGGTGCTCCTGTCTGCTCGATCTGCTGGTTCGACCGGTTTTCCTGCATGGCGCCGCCAGACAGGCGGATCGATGGGCTGCCGACGTGCCAGGTCGGCTGGCTCTCCGGGCTCGTTGGCGAGCTTCTCAACTTGATCCCGTGGATACTGCGGTACCAGCGGTATGACTTCCACGGGAGTAAGAAGCCCATCCTCGCGCCACTGCTTCAGCCGACGGGCATTGATTCCGAAGATTCGCTGTACTTCTCCACCGAAGAGGAATGGTGGCCCGATCAGTCGGATCATGTCGATGCTCTTACGCTTTCAAGGAAGAGTTCGTTCTCGTACGAGAGGCGTGCGGCCCTGCGTGGTCGATATCTCTCTTGGCGACAGGTGCGGGTGAACCAGCGCACTTGAGGTCGAAATCATCGACCGGGCCATAAGCGGCCCACGATGCGGGAGAATCCGAAACCCGCACCTGGCACAGCCGCCCGGCAAGGTCCGGCTCCCAATGAGCCTTGCACCATTCGTAGAGATGACGCGCGATGAGCTCGGATGAGGGCTGCCCCTGAAGCACATCGTTGAGGCGGCGTCGGTCCAGGTGCTCACTGATGTAGCGCCCTAACCCCGACAACCTCCTGTCGTCCGCCACGAGCCCGGCGCTGTCGACCTCGCGGGATACCAGGCGAAGTTCGACCACATAGTTGTGCCCGTGGTCACGCCCGTCCGGATGGTACGGCGGCAGACCCGTCAGGCGATGGCTGGCGGAGAATCGGAATTGCAGTGCAGTCGTGTACATGGAAGCCCCCTTGTCAGTGTGCGGCTGCCTTGCGGCCGACACCGCCCACTACCCAGACTTCCTTCGGGCTGATATCCGATATGTCCTCAGGTCGCCATTCGGGAACGAACACCAGGCCGGGTTCGACGAGCTCGAAACCCTCGAAGAAGCGTTCGATTTCGCTTCTGGTGCGAAGCGTCGCAGGATTCCTGGTCTTCCGGTAGACGCTCGCCGCGTTTCTGGCATGATGAGGCTGAGTATCTCCTGTGACGTGGGAGATGATGAGGTAACTGCCAGGCGCCATGGCGTCGCGAAGCTGCGCGACGATCCCGTACGGGTCCGCCTCGTCGCCGACGAAATGCAGAACGGCTACCAACAGAATCGCCATCGGCTGATCGAAGTCGATCAACGCCCGGGTATCACGATGGCCGAGGATGGTGGCCGGCTCTCGTAGATCTGCGGTGATCACGCTGGTCGTCATGGCCTCGGTGGCCTTGAGCGCACGCGAGTGAGCCAACACCTTGGGATCGTTGTCGACGTAGACCACGCGTGCGTCGGGCGCCTCTGCCTGAGCGATCTCGTGAACGTTGCCCTGAGTCGGAAGTCCTGTGCCGATATCCAGGAACTGCCGAATGCCGACTTCGCGGACCAGGAACCGAACCGCACGTTGGAGGAACTTGCGGTTCTCTCTGGCCATGAGAATCACTTCGGGGGCCGCTGCGATCACCTCGTTCGCAGCGCGGCGATCGGCGGCGAAGTTGTCCTTCCCGCCCAAAAAGTAGTCGTACATGCCCGCGGCGGTGGCGATGGTGGGGTCGATCCCGCTCGGTTGAACCAGGCGGTCCATTTTCACCTGAATCAGCCCTTCGTAAGTTGGTCTGTAGGGGTTCATCCGGATCGCTGGGGCTGAGGCAGTGTCGAAGCGCCGAGGGGGAGGCTCTGACGCCGCAACGGAGGTCTCCGCGATCTGTGGTGAGCCGTGTCCGCTCGTCGGATCGACTCGAGACCGTGAGGGATTGTAATGCCACAGCCTCGGATTATTCATGTTAGACATGAATATCACAAGGTCTCCTAAGCCTGGATGCTGTAGCCGCTCAGGTCACCCTCCTGGAGCGACAGGCCCCGGTGGACCGGGGGCGTACGGCGGTGTCGGCCGGAGTTCGAAGCCGGCCCACACGACCTTGCCGTCACCGGTAAGCGCTGCCCAGCCCCAGTCATCGCTGAGCGCTTCCACCACCAACAGCCCTCGGCCGTGCTCACGCAGCTCCTCTGGTCCGCGGACGATCGAGGGGGTGCGATTACTGGGATCGGTCACCATAACCAGCAGACGCCGCTGGTGGTGCAGCAGCACCAACTGAACCGATGTCCTGCTTAGCGGTGGCGAATCGGCCAGCCCATGCGACAGCGCGTTGCTGACCAACTCAGATACGACCGTGGTCACATCATCGACCAGTGCGTCCAGTGACCACTTGCTGAGCACGTCCTTGGTGAAGTTCCTGGCGCGTTTAAGGCTGAGCGAGTCGTCGACCAGGGTGATGCGAGAGATCTGCGGTTCGCCTACTGCCGGCCTCGGCCATCTGCTGGATGGCCGAGCGCCAGGTTGAGGCGCCGCTGTCCACGACAGGCGGCGTGCGTCGCGGGCGGCCGTATCGACGACCTTCGCGGATTGGTCAACGCTCACGGTGAACGCCCCATGGGATAGCAGAGGTGACCGACAAGGCTTTGTCCTCGCTGCACTTGCCGCTGATGCTTCCTACCGTTGTCTTGATCACCATGAGATGCCAGCCGTTGCCCACGCGGAGGCAGCAGGCAGCGCCGGGCAGGCGTTCTCCGTCGGCGAGCTGGAGATCTCGCCGCCGACGTCGATCAGGATGCGGGGTTGCGGGTCAGGGTCGTCCAGCCCGGATCGATATGGCCCAGCCATAGGTCTTGGTCGTCTGCCAGCGGTTGTTTCAGTGGTAGCGGCAGGAAGCGGCAGGAAGCGGCAGGCGAACATCAGTCCCATGTCGTCTCCGTCGCCGCATACGCGGTGGTTCCAGGCATCGGCCGTGGTCGCGAGCGCCTGAAGATGGAAGTAGATGGTCCTGCGCGGCCGGCGGGTGTCGGAACGGGGCTTATCCTCCACGATGATCTGCTGCACCACCGAGGCGGTGAGCAGACCGGTCTCTTCGGCGACCTCGCGCAGGACGGCTTGCTGTGGTTCCTCGTCGGGGTGGATGCCACCGTCGGGGGACCTGGGTGCCGGCTTGGGGCATATCGACATGGTCGAAGACCAGGAGTTCGGGGACCGACAGATGTCTGATCACGTAGGCGGCGACGCGGATTCTGGGTTGGGTCACCCACGCGTTCTCCGCCGGGGTCGTGCTCGGAGGTCGATCACGCGATTGAGTCGCCGCTGGTGCCTCGCCGAGGCGTCGGGCGTCAGGCGGGATCAGGCTTCGCCCTGCTGTGCGGCTCGGGCCCGAGTCTGGGACAGCCGGTAGGAGTCGGCACCGACCTCGATGATGTTACCGCCGAAGATGAGACGGTCGACGATCGCGGCGCACAGGTGGGGGTCGGTGAAGGTCTTGGTCCAGTTATCCGGAGCTCTCGTTGGAGGCGATCGCCACGCTGGCTTTTTCCTCCCGTTCGAGCTACTGACCAGCTTGACTGCCTTCACCGGCTGAGGGTGGGCGGGGACTGCTGTTGTATCTGCTGTCCTGGGAACGCGCTACCGCGGCCTGTTCCTCCAGGCTCATTACCAAGGCACGGGCGACGTAAGCGTTGATTCGGATCAGGACGGTCGGCCGACCCACGGGGTCGATGAAGGGCGTGACGATCACCGAGCCCTTGACTCCTCGGTCGGCGAGCCATCGGTTCAGTCGCTGACGAATGTCAAGGCCGATCTGGACGGCCTGCCGTTCGTTGTGATTTAGACTCGTCACGGCGATCTCCTTCGCGTCACCGCGTGCGTGGCAGGGCGATCCACACCTGCTTGGCCGGGGTGAGACCAATACAGCTCGTGGTCGGCTCGACGCCGCATCTGCCTGAGAACAGCCCGGCGACGAGTTGTAGCCCGCGGCCGGACTCTCCTTCGGTTGGTTCGCCGGCCGTCACCGCGTACAGCCGGTGGGCCAGTGCCGCATGGTCGGCACCGCCGTCCATGACGGCGATCTTGATGGTGTCGGCGGAGATGTAGATACGGAGCTCGTAAGGGGGGCGTGCATGCTCGCGGGCGTTGGCCACCAGTTCGTCGACCGCGAGCTCGGCCTCGAAGGCCTCGTCCTTGAGCCCCAGCCAGGCGAAGACGCTGACCACGATGTCGCGCGCTCGGCGTTCCGGCTGCCGTCCGTACAGGCATCGGATGACCGCGTATTCGCCGCGAGTCGGCGCGATCGTGGAGGCCGGCCTTGATGGTGCGGTCATGAGTACGCCCCTTCCAATCAGTGGCCCGCCGATCGTCTGGACGGGGACGTGGGTCGCGACGCCTGCTCGGATCGGTGACCGAGCGCGGAGGCGTCTGCGTACTGCGGGGAATCCGCGGCCATATCGATCGGCTTCCACCCGTGAGGCGGACGGTGATCGGGTTCGCTTCCGTACTTCCACGTCTCGCCAGCCCCATCGTGCGGATGTGACTAGCATCATCCATGCGTAGAGTCATCGATGCAACTCCCACTTGAGAAGCTCCCAGATTCGGGAGTTGCAAAACGGTTTAGATCGGGAGATCCTTGGGCACCCGCCCACCTACAGCTGGGGGAACGTATGGATCAGAGTCCGACAGTCCGAGGTCGTCGGCTGTGCCGGGAGCTGAAGAGACTCCGGGAGGCATCGGGGCTGTCCATCGAGGAGGCTGCGCGACGGCTCGACTTCAGCAAGAGCAAGTTGTCCCGGATCGAGAACGGCCGGAGCCGCGTCACGACCGATGACCTGGAGGACATGCTCGATCTGTACGACGTGCGGTCGCCGCAGCGCGAGGCCTTGATCCAACTCGGACGGGACGCGCGGCGTCGCGGCTGGTGGACCAAGTACTCCGATGTGTTCACCGGCTCCTACATCGGGCTGGAGAGCGAGGCGGCCAAGATCAGGGTCAATGCGCACCTCATCCCCGGGTTCCTCCAGACCGAGGAGTACGCGCGGCAGATCATCACCCGAACGCGTCCCACGCTCGACGCCGCGGAAGTCGATCGTCGTGTCGCGGCCAGGGCCGCCAGGCGGCGGGCACTGCTCGAGCGAGACGATCCGCCCGAGATCCACGTCATCCTTGACGAGTCCGCCGTACGTCGCCAGGTCGGAGGGCCTGAGGCCATGCGGCGTCAGCTCGCCGCGCTCATCGAGGCGAGCAAGCGTCCCAACGTCACTCTTCAAATCCTCCCGTTCGCCGCCGGTGCGCATGCCGGCGTCGAGGGCGAATTCGTCGTGCTGATCTTCCCTGATCCGGAGGATGCTCCAGTCGCCTACATCGAAGGGTTGATGGGGGACATCTACCTGGAATCAGACGCAGAGCTGGACACGTTCCACCTGGCATGGGATCACATGCTGGAAAACGCGCTCGATCCCAACGAGTCCATTGCCTCGCTGTCTGAGCTGATCAAGTAATCCCTACACCAGAGGAGAGTCCTTGATGATGACCGGTACCGGCACCGACCTGTCCCGTACGACGTGGCACAAGTCGAGCCACAGCGGCGGCGGCAACCAGTGCGTCGAGGTCGCCCAGGTCGACGCCACGCGTACCGCTCGTGGCTCGTAGCGCCTGAAAGGGGCCCGGTCCTGTGGTGTGCCCGGTGTTCCTGGCCATGCGGGGGCGCGCTCTCCGGACCTGGAGAACACGGAGCCAGGCCCCGGCGCCGGAGCCGCCGGGGCCTCGTTCTGGCCGCAACGTAGGGATCGATCAGCCTGGAGACGTTGACATATTCATGTTAGACGTGAATTCTTGAGGTGCGCGATCACCTCCAGCGGCCACGAAGGAGCATGTATGAGGCTGATCCGGCTCCGCGGCGCCTGCGACCCCAAACCCACCTGCCCCACGCTCTACCTGACCGATCGAGCAACCCTGATCGTGCAGGGCTGGATCGTGCCCGGCTCGGCGAGAACGGGCCTGCCGTCGGCAGATGGAGAGACGGTCGTCGAGGTGCCCGTGTCCCTTCTCTGGGGCACGGCCGCCGAGGTGCCACCGGAGAACCAGGCTTTCGGCTTGACCGGTCGTGACACCGCGATCGTGCGTGGCCGGATCATCGGTGATCCAAAGGTGCTCGCGCGTCTGTCCCTGCCCGAAGGTGAGACGGCCGTGGAAGTCCCGATCTCCCTGCTTCCCGAGGTGGTGCCTAGTGCTCAGTGAAACCGAGCTTGAGGCGCTGTTCGACGAGTTCGAGCACGAGGCGTTCCGTATGGAGACGCTGCCTCGTTACACCGTGGACTCCGAGAGGGAACGACTGCGACGCTACCTGGCCGGTGAGCCGCTGGAGATCGAGCCCGCCACCCGCCAGTGGCTGGAGTTCATGGCCGAGGAGATCCGCGGAGGAAAGCGCTGGTGCAAGGTCCACATCCTGAAATCTCCGCTGTCGGAGTACCTGCGCTTCGAATGCGAGTGGGGATACGCGGTCTCTGCGGAGTACGGCCAGGAGGTCTACATCCTCGATGAGGCCGAACGGGCCCGGCCCGCCGGCATCCCCGACGAGGACTTCTGGCTGTTCGACGAGAACACCGGCGCCCGTCTGCACTACGACGACGAGGGGCGCTTCCTCGGCGCGGAACTCGTCGAACCTACCGCGGTGCCGGACTACCGTCGCTACCGGGATCTGGCCATCCAGGCGGCCGAGCCGTTCGCCTCCTGGTGGGCACGGCATCCGGAGTACAAGCGGGAGAACTGGCTCGGCTCCCGCCCATGACCAGGTCGGCACCTAGACTGCCGCCCTGATGGAGGAAGCACCCGAACGGTACCGACGCGAACGGGATCGACTGGCCCGGGCGCTGAGACAACTGCGCCTTAACAGCGGGCTCACCGGCACCCAGGCGGCGGAGCGGGCCGGGATGAGCCAGCCCAAGATCTCCAGGATCGAGAACGGCGCCACCGTGCCGACGTCCGACGACGTCGAAACCCTGTGCCGTCTGTACGGTGCACCGGACGACACATGCGACGAGCTGACCGAACTGGCCGACTCGCTGCACCGGCGCACCGAGAGCGCGCGAGCCATCCTCCGCGGCGGCGCCTGGCGGAAGCAGCAACAGATCGCCCGTGTCGAACGGGACTCCAAACAACTGCGCTTCTTCCAGCCGGCGACCATCTCCGGCCTGCTCCAAACCCCTGAATTCACCCGCCACATCTACGGCCTGTCACTGCCGGGTGCCGAGCTCGAGCGCAGCATGGCCGCTCTCGCGCAACGCCAGCAGATCCTCAAAGACAGGCGTAAGCGCTTCACCTTCATACTCACTGAGGGTGCCCTCCGATGGCGGCTGTGCCCGGACGACGCCATGGCGGCACAGATTCACCACATCGCGGAACTGGTCAGCCGACCCAATATACGGATCGGAATCATCCCATTCACCGCCCGCGTCCGCGAGGCGCCCCTGCACGGCTTTGAAGTCTTCGATCAGCGCCTGGTGACCATCGGCTTGGAGACGGCCACCATCACCGTCACCGACACGCGCGACATCGAGTACTACCTCCGGCTCTTTTCTGCCTTGGAGGAGAGCGCTGAGTTCGAGGGGCCTGCGGTTGCGGCCTTGCGGAATATCGCGTCCGCTTATGAGGTCAAAAGCTGATGGGTCAGAACGTGGTCCACTCTCGGTCGTCTCCATCTCGGATCGACCTTATCCGCTTCTTTAGTTCTCGCAAGGAAGCCGGATCGGTGTGAGCGTTTCGGAGGAGCGCGGTGATCGTACTGAGCTCCCGGATATCGCGCAGGATGGGAAAACCAGGCCATGTGGTCATGTCGTACCCGTAGGCTGCGATGAACGCGTCGCGCTCCTTCTCCGGCAGTCCGAACCGGCGAGCTTGCAACGTCGGGATCAGATCGATCTCTCGGGGCCCGTTGCTGACACTGTCCCAGTCGGCGAGTACTACCCGTGTGCCGTCACGCAGGAGATTTCCGCGATAACTGTCGCCGTGAATCATCCCTGGCGGCAAGGCGAAATCCAACTCCCGATAAGCTGCTTCGAGCCGATTGCAGTGATCTTTCAGCCAGCTTCTCTCTTCCTCGTCGATGGCAAGGCTGTGATCAATGGCTTGGGCAACCGACTGCAGAGGTTCGTAGGTCGGGAGTGGTACGGGCGGTGCAGGCAGGCGGTGAAGCTCCTTCAGCAGGGCGCCAAGGTCGGCCGGGCCGGGCGGCGGGCCGTGCTGGGGAAGGTAACGCCAGAACGTGACCAGGCAGCCGGCCGCTTGGACCGGCTGGTCGATCGCCAGCGGCTCGACGGTGGGGAAGTCGAGCTCGACCAGCCAGCGCGTCACTTTCAGTGATGTCGCCAGCCTGGCGAGCACTCCTGGTGAGGAGTGCGGTGCGATGCGGGCCACCGCGTCAGCCGCCGGCAGTTGATAAACGGCGCTGGCAAAAAGCCGGATCAGTCTGGCATTACGCGAATCAAGGTCGACCTGCGCGCATGCTGATTGAAGTGCCTCTGCGGATTGGCGGGCGAAGTCGCCCTCTTCGGATTTCCTATCAGATGGAACGGTCATTCCAGTCGCTGGTGAGTGTCCGGGTCACTCCGTTGATGCAGAAAAGAGCAAGTCGTTCGCTCAACTCCGTGGCTTTCGGTGATCCATGGAATGTCGGTTGACGCAGTAGGTCTCTCCCGGCATCAAGGTAGCCGGTGAGGCTGTTGATGCGTTGTGAAGGTGGGAGCCTGAAGATCGGCTCCAGCGCCTCCTCCGCCCCTTCGAGCTCGCCCGACATCAGCCGGGCGAGCGCCAGCTGGCTTCGGGCCAGAGCCTCGCACCCATAGGAGCGGTCTCGGCGAGGTGCGGCTTCGTAAAGACGGATTGCCGTGGTGGCGGCGGTCTCGGCTTCATGGGCGTCCCCAAGCCCCACCCGTGTGACGGCCGCGTAGTAGTGCTGCTTCGCCTCGGCGAACGCGAACTCGCCCCCCAGCTCATCGTAGAGATCGCCGGCTTTGGCATGCTCACGAGCATCCTCGGCCTGAAGCTGAGCCTCACGTGCACGTGGCGCATCCGCTGTGCTCGCCAGCGCCCGAGCCGACATCGAATACAAGCGGGCGCCCCCCATGCCGATGCGCTGGTACTCCAAGCCGTCCTCGACCAACCGGAGCGCGTCACACGGCCGGCCATCGAGCAGCGCGGCCAACGCCTGCGTGCCGCGAGCCCATCCCATGAGAGCACCATGGCCGATGATCGTGCCGTACGTCCACGCCGAGCGCGCAAGCTCGTCACCGGCCTTGCACCGTCCGAGGTCGAGGCATGCGTTGGCCATCAAGGCGCAGAGCGCACCGGCCAGAAGGTACAGCTCGTTCGCCTGCCGCGGATGACTCTTACGCTCCAGCGCGTCGAAGATCCTCTCGCGTACCCGGTTCATCTGGGAGAGCAGTGAGAGCGGAGGGGTGAAGACGTAGGCACGCGAGAGGTCGACGACGTCCGCGCGAAGCTGCTCCAGCGTGCCGGGGCCGACTTCGGTCGCCTCCACCAGCTCGACGTGCCTGCGCGTCGCCTCGACCACGACAGAGATCAGATCACCGTCGGTATCGAAGCGACCGGCTTTGAAGACCTCGCCCTGAGGCAGACCTTCGCGGCCATCGCGCCGAGGGCGCGAAGTCTCTGCGGCGATGGCGACGAGTTCGCCATTCGCGCCGAGTAGGTAGTCGAGCCGGGCAGCCATTTGTTCTGATGGGGACCTCTGGCCGCTCATGATCCGCGAGAGATAACCCGAGTTACAAGGAACGGCCTTGGCCAGCTGGCGCACGGACGGGATGTCACGTTCGACCATCAGTTGGCGGACCCGTTCTCCGAATGTCGTGCTTCCTGCCACCACCGGCACCTGTTGCCTACTATCTGATGCCTGCTGCCTCTGCCTGACAAACCTATCGCTTTTCTGGCCCCTTACCGCAAGGGTGAGAACCAATCCGGAAAGAGCGAGCCAGGGATGCCGTGAGTATGCGAGCGGCTGTGTCCTGACGCAAGGAGGCGGCATGCGATTGAAGTTCCGAGGAAGATGTCCAAAAGCCATTACCTCGCTGGTGACCTTGTGCTGGCCACCCTTGTCTGCAATGCGCTGATTGTCCGTATTCCGGCAGAGAACAGCCGTTGAAGCCATCCCGTAACGGCGCCGTGCGGTCGGCGTCCCCCGCGTCGACCGCACGGCGCCCTCTCATCGATCAATCAAGAGATCCCTATGTCAGCTCTTACCGCTAATCGGCTCGTCGGATCGACGCACCGCTGCCTGGAATCCCGAGGCCTTGGTCGGAGCCCGCACCTGACGGCGGCTGTCGCTCGATTCGCTGATCTTCTTTCTTCGCTGATCAGGAGCGTCCTATGACCCTGCGATCCCGGCACCGCTCCGTTCCACGCGAGGGTACGCGCCGGCAGTGGTGGCGCCGATCGGCATCACCGGCCGGGGAGTCATCGGCGGCTGCGGTGGTTCCGGCGGCCGCGGCGGTCGAGCAGGTGTGGCCTGCGGTGGCGGATCAGCTCGCGGGCCGGGTGCTCACTCTCACCGAGCTGGCGTTGCCGTTGCTGGACCGGTTGGAGAAGGCGTTGGAGACCTATCCGGCTGATGCGGAGAGGCTGCGGCTGGTGTTCCAGGCGGAGCATCGACCGATACATCAGCTGCCCACCGCTCCAGAGGGATACCGGGGTGAGCGCCCCGGCTGGCAGCTGGCCCAGCATGATGCGGCAGCGGGAGGCGATCGGTGACACGCCCAGCATCCCCGCCCGTGTCCCGCACCGGCCCGGCGGCACTGCGGGCCCGTACGCCGTGGGTGCGGCCGGCTCCCTTCTCCGCCGCGACCTACCCGCCGATCCCGGTCCGGCGCGGCCACGCCGACGCATTCGGCGCGTTCGGCGTCGCGTTCGGCGGATACGCCCTCGCCTCGCTTCTGGCCTGCGCGCGCCTGATCATCGGATTGCTCTACCCAGGGTGGGCGAGCGGGTGGAACATCCCGGCGGTCTCGGTCGCGACCGGGTCGTGGTGGCTGGCCCGCCTGCTCTGGGATGGCGGGAGGCGCGCTCGTGCGGGGGTGGCCATACTGATCGCCATTGGCGTGGCCAGCGTGCTGCAGATCCGGTCGTTCTGGCTGCCGGATGCGATCTGGGACCTGGTCTACATTCCGGTGTGCGCGGGGCTCGCCCTGTGGCTGGCGGCCCGGCGCGGCGTATCGCCTCGGCGGCTCGGCCTGGCCCCGCGCTGGGCGGCCAACACCCGCGGCCGCGTTCAGGCGGCGCTCATGGTGGTGGCTGCGTTCGCGGCGATGAGCGCCAGCTCCTACGCCGCCGCCCTGGTTCAGTTCTTGTGTTCGTGGCTGCCGGTGGGGCAGCCGCACCAGGTGACCATGCACGGCTGGGACTTGCTCATGCGGATCCTCGCCAGTGGCACGATTGAGGAACTTCTCCTCGTCGCGGCGCTGGTGACCGCGCTGCAGGCCGCTGGCCGCCCGGTCTGGCAGATCTACGCGATCGGCCTGGGCATGCGCTTGTCGTTCCACCTGTACTACGGTGCCACCGCCCCCGCCTCGTTGATCTTCGCGGCGGTGCACCTGTGGCTGTACCGGCGGACCCGCCGCCTGACCCCCCTCATCGTGGCGCACGTCGGCTACGACGCATTCGCCTGCTACACCGGGCTGCCCGGGGCGGTGGTGATCAGCTGGCTCGGCTTCGCCACCTTCGCCGTCGTGATCGTCAGCGTGCCCGCCACACTGGTCAAACGTCTCCTGCCGCGCCGGCGCGGGACGCCTAATGGGGTGTCTGACCAACCGGTGACCGGCGACCGGCACGGAGCCATCCTGTGACCTGGGAGAGACCCGCAACCAGGTTCACGGTGGCGAGCACGGAACGATCGTGCAGGCCCGCGACATCCACGGTGGTATCCACCTGCACGGCCCCAGCAGCCTGCCCGCCCCATTCGAGCTGCCGCCGCGGCCACCGCCCTGTGGGAGGGACTACTGGGCTCCGGGAAGGCCGGAAAGGGCGCACCGATGACTTTGACAAGCCATATCGAGAGAGGGACGTGAGAATGAGCATCGTGCTTGACCCGCCGGAGGGTCTTGCCCCCGTCGATTTCCTCGAATGCGAAATCACGACAAAGTGCCGGCTCAGGTGCGGGCACTGCTACAACAGCAGCGGCGCAGACGGCGACCACGGGCCGATCACCCTCGCCTGAGGTGCCCGGGAGGTCCTGGACGTCGACCCAAGTAGGGTGACCGACGATCCAGGAGGGGCAGGGCGTGGCGAGTAGGCCGAAGAGGTACAGCCCGGA
>JBEHXI010000134.1:0-19696 GCA_048498775.1 Actinomycetota bacterium
CACCGGCGGCAGCAGCTCAGGCGGAACGACCACCGGCGGGACGACGACGGGCGGCACCACCACGGGAGGCAGCAGCTCAGGCGGGACCACGACCGGCGGCACGACCACGGGCGGAACGACCACGGGCGGAACGACCACCGGCGGCACCGGCGGAGGCAGCGGCGACCTCGTCGTCAACGGCGGCTTCGAGACCGGCGCCCTGTCGCCCTGGACCTGCTCCAACGGCACCGGCAGCGTCGTCACCTCGCCCGTCCACTCGGGAGGCCACGCGCTCTCCGCCGCCCCGACCTCGTCGGACACCGCCCAGTGCGCCCAGACCCTGGCCGTGCAGCCCGGCCACACCTACACGCTGTCCGGCTGGGTCGACGGCTCCTACGTCTACCTCGGGGTCAGCGGCACCGGCACGACCGACACCAGCACCTGGACTCCGGGCACGGCCGGCGCGTACGCCTCGCTGAGCACCACCTTCACCACCGGCGCGGCCACCACCTCGGTCACCGTCTATGTGCACGGCTGGTACGCCCAGGGCGCCTACCAGGCCGACGACATCACGGTGTCCTGAGTCCTGAACCGCCCGCGCGGCGGCGACGGCAGAGGGCCGGCCCGATCCCCGGGCCGGCCCTCGAAGGCCGCGGCGAGCCGCCCTACTCGGGCTCCCCGTCCTCCACCTGGTAGGTCTTGGTCCAGGTCTCGCCGCACCGGCAGTGCGACAGCTCGACCAGTTCCCCCTCCTCGGTGACGCCCAGCCCCTTGCTGAGGCGGACGTGTACGTGCTCGCTCATGGCAAACCGACTTCCGTGTGCTCGTTCATCCGGCGGCATGGCGGGTGCCGGGGGTGGCCGGCGACCGCCGTGGGGCGGGCCTCCCGCTCTCGGTCCGGGCGTCTGCCGAGGCTAATCGCCACCGTTCGCCCCTCTCCACCCGTTTCGGCGGTCACCGGGCGTGACATTTGCCACCCCCTTCCGGCCGGTCCCGCGATCCGGCGCACGCCCGCACACGGGGCGGCCGGGGAAGCACGTCCGCCCACCCGCCGGATTCGGCCCGCCGAGTGACAGATGTCTCGATAACGGGATGAATGGGGCACGATGATGGGTGACGACCAGTCGTCCGGGAGGCATGTCGAGACCCATAGAAACCAGGACGTTCGTGTTCCACCGATACCTGCACGCTCTCTGGCGGATGACCGGCCTCGCGAGCCCCTCGGGCCCCCGAGGCCCGGGCATCGACTACGTGCGCCTGGTCACGGTGGCCATGATCCCGGCGATCGCCCTGCTCAACGCGCTGGTCCCCAGCGATGTGGTGCTCAACAGCCTGCTCGTCACCCCGCCCGCGCTCGCGGCCGCCAGCTGGTCCGCGATGGGCACCGGAGCGGTGGGGCTGGCCTCCCTCGCCGTCGACATGGCGCTGTCCGGCTACCAGGGGGACCTCGGGACCCGCGCCACCTGGGTCACCGCGTGCGTGATCGTCGTGGTGACGCTGACGGCCATGTACGTCAGCCGGGTCCGCCAGCAGCGCGAGGCGACGCTCGCCGCGGTGCGGTCGGTGGCCGAGGCGGCCCAGCAGGCGCTGCTGCGCCCGCTCCCCCACCGGCTGGGCCCGTTCCGCCTGGAGGGCATGTACATCGCCGCGGCCGCACAGGCCCGTATCGGCGGCGACCTGTACGAGGCGATGCACACCCCGTACGGGGTGCGGGTGCTGATCGGGGACGTCCGCGGCAAGGGCCTGACGGCCGTCCAGGTCGCCGCGGTCCTGATGGAGTCCTTCCGGGAGGCGGCCGCCGAGGCACCCGACCTGCCGGCCCTCGCCACCCGCCTGGAGGCGAGCGTCCAGCGCCACTCGGCCCAGACCCCCGGCACCGACGCCCAGGAGCGGTTCGCGACGGCGCTGCTGATGGAGATCCCCGAGGACGAGCCCGTGGTGCACATGCTCAGCTGCGGGCATCCGCCCGCGCTGCTGCTCAGCAGCGGGACGATCAAGGTGCTCGACCCCACGGTGCCCTCCCCGCCGCTCAACCTGGGGCCCCTCGGCCCGGGCGGCCACGAGGTGGGGACCGCCGCCTTCCACACCGGGGACACCCTGCTGCTGTACACCGACGGCGTCAGTGAGGGCCGGGACCGGCAGGGGGTCTTCTATCCGCTGGTCGAGCGGCTGGAGCCGTACGCCAACGCGGCGCCCACCGATCTGATCGACCACCTGCGCACCGACCTGCTGGCCCACACCGCGGGAACGCTGGTGGACGACGCCGCGGCCCTGGTGATCCGCCGCACCGCCACCCACAGCCCGAACTGAGCCGGCGAGAGGAGGGCCCGGTGGACCGTTACGACGTCGACGCGATGGTGCAGCGGGCGCTGAGCCGGCTGTCGCTGCTGGCGGAGGCGACCACGGCGCTGGCCAGCACCCTGGACGCGCAGGAGGCGCTGCGCCGGGTCTGCCGCATCCTGGTGCCGGAGCTCGCCGACTGGTGCGCGGTGGTGCTGCTGGAGGACGACGGTCGGCCGCGGCGGGTCTGCGTGACCCGCCGGGAGCCCGGCCGGCTGCCGCCCGAACGGCTGGAGACCGCGCTGCCGCCCCTGTCCCCGTCGGACACCGGCCCGCTCGCCCGCGCGCTCGCCGGGGCCGGGCCCCTGCTGCTGACCGGCTTCCCCGCCGAGCCGGTCGCCGGGGAGCTGTCGGCCGCCCATCAGGAGCTGTTCACGCTGCTGGGAGCGGACAGCGCGATCATCGCGCCGCTGCGGGCGCGGCGCCAGGTGCTCGGGGCCCTGACCGTCACCCGCACCGGGCCGGGAGGCGCGCTGACCGAGGAGGACCTGGCCCTGGTCGAGGACCTCTCCCACCGCATCGCCCTGGCGGTGGACAACGCCCGGCTGCACTGGCAGGTGCAGACCATCGCCGAGCGCCTCCAGCGCTCCCTGCTGCCGGCGCTGCCCCACCCGGGTCCCCTGGAGCTCGCCGCCCGCTACATCCCGTCCCGTCTCGGCGCGCGGGTGGGCGGAGACTGGTACGACAGCTTCGTGCTGCCCGGCGGCGGCACCACGCTCATCATCGGCGACGTCTCCGGCCACGACCTGCCGGCGGCCGTCGCGATGAGCCAGCTGCGCAACATGCTGCGGGGCATCGCCTGCGACCGGGAGGAGCCGCCGGGCCGGATCCTGTTCCGGCTGGACGCCGCCGTCCACACCCTGTATCCGGGGCACACGGCCACCTGTGTCTACGGCTACCTGGAGGGCGGCGAGGGCAGGCCCTGGCGGCTGCACTACGCCAGCGCGGGCCATCTGCCGCCGCTGCTGGTCACCCAGCACGGCGACACCGGTTTCCTGGAGGCGGGGCAGTCCCTGCTGCTCGGCGCCGATCCCTCGCATCCGCGTCCGGACGCCACCGCGGAGCTGCCGGCGCAGTCCACGGTGGTGCTGTACACCGACGGCCTGATCGAGCGCCGCGGTGAGTCCCTGCACGACAGCATGGTCCGGCTGCGCCAGCACGCCGCCGCGCTGGCGCGGGAGCCGCTGGAGACCTTCTGCGACGAGCTCCTGGCGGGCCTCGCCACGCCCGGAGGCGACGACGACATCGCGCTGCTGGCCGTCCGGCTGCCGCCGGCGGCGGCCGCGAGGGGCCCGGACAGGGCGGAAGCCGCGCCCTGAGGCGCGGCTTCCCGGGGGCGCGGCTACCGGGCGGCCGGGCCCGCGGCCTCGGTGCCGGACAGCTTCTTGAGCAGCTGGTGGCAGGTGGCCGCCCGCTGCGAGTCCTGCTCCATCACGTCGCGGAAGAACCGCGCGATCTCCGTTTGGCCCGCGTTCTCCGCGTCCCGGACGTACTGGCCGTCGTCGTGTCCGGCCAGTGCAGAGAGGAACCGGCGATGGCCACCGGTGTGCCCGCCGCCACCGGCGACAAACCGCCTTCCGGGCGAATCGGAGCGGAGCGGAGCGATCAGTCCCGCGGTGCGGTCCGCAGCGTCCGGCTCCGGCCGCGGAACTCCGCGATGACCTCGTCGCCGCGGGCCACCGTCACGTCGTAGACGCCGCTGCGGCCGTAGCGGGCGCGTTCCTCCGCGGTGGCCACCAGGATGTCGCCCTCCCGGGCGGGCGCGACGAACTCGATGTCGGCTCCGGCCGCCACCGTCACCGGCCCGTGGCTGTTGCAGGCGCAGGCGAACGCCGTGTCGGCCAGGAGGAAGAGGTAGCCGCCGTGGGCGATGCCGTGTCCGTTGACCATGGCCGGTGTGACCGTCATCCGCACCGCGGCGGCGCCGTCACCGGCCCGCAGCAGTTCCATGCCCAGGCCGCGCGAGGCCGCGTCGGCGGCGAACATCGCCTCGGCCGGCCCGGCCTGCGCGCCCATGGCACGCGTCATCTGCCCACCGCCTTCGTCGTCGCGGCAGCCGACCGACCATTCGGTCACCGCCGTTCGCGACAGCAGTAACCCAGCCCGGGGCCGGGCCTGTCAAGGGCGGCCGGGGTGCGTGCCGTTCGGCGCGATTCAGCGGAACCGGGCCGCGACCTCCGCCATCCGGTCCAGGCGGGCCAGGGTCTCGCTCTCGGGCTCGGTCGGCAGGTAGAACAGCAGGCGCTCCACGCCCGTCGCCAGGTACTCCTCGACCGACTCGGGGGTGTCCGGCACCGCGTACACCGTCACCGGCACGTCGCGCCCGGCCACCCGGCGCAGCCGCTCGATGCTCCCGGTGAGTTCCTTGGGGGGCAGGCTGTTGGCGAGCCACGCGTCGCCGAACCTCGCCACCCGGCGGAACGCCTTCTCGCCGCCGCCGACATAGACCGGCGGATGGGGGCGCCGGACCGGCTTGGGCCAGGAGTACACCGGGTCGAAGTCGACGAACTCCCCGTGGAAGGACGCCTGTTCCTTCGTCCACAGCTCCTTGATCGCCTCAAGGCGCTCGTCGACCAGCCGCCCCCGGGTGGCCGGATCGGTGCCGTGGTTCGCCATCTCCTCGCGGTTCCAGCCGGCGCCGACGCCGAAGACCGCCCGGCCGCCGGAGACCAGGTCGAGGGAGGCGACCTCCTTGGCGGTGGTGATCGGGTCGCGCTGTGCCACCAGGGCGATGCCGGTGCCCAGCAGCAGCCGCTCGGTGACGGCCGCGGCGGCGGCGAGGGCCACGAAGGGGTCGAGGGTGCGGTAGTAGATCTGCGGCAGTTCGCCGCCGCCGGGGTACGGCGAGCGGCGTTCGACCGGGATGTGGGTGTGCTCGGCCAGGAACAGCGAGTCGAACGCGCGCTCCTCCAGTGCCCGGGCGAGCGGGGCCGGGCGGATGCCCTGGTCGGTGACGAACGTCGAGATCCCGAACTTCACTGCGGCTCCTCCGGTGGGTCTTCAGGCGGCTGACGCGGTGGAACGTGGCCGGTCAGGGCCGTCGCCAGGCGTCGCCGGTCAGATGTGATCCGGCCTGCGGGCCCATCCGCAGCATCCCGCCGTCGACGACCCAGGACGCGCCGGTCACATAGCCGGCGTCCGGCCCGGCGAGGAAGGCGACCACGGCTGCCACCTCGCGGGCGTCCCCGGGGCGGCCGAGCGGGATGCCCGGGCGGCTCTCGGTGTGCGGATCGACGTCCTCCAGCCCGGTCATCGGGGTGGCGATCTCGCCGGGGGCGACGGCGTTGACGGTGATGCCGTGCTCGGCCAGTTCCAGCGCCATCACCTGGGTGAGCAGCCCCAGACCGCCCTTGGCGGCGCAGTACGGCGCCGCGCCGACCCGCGGCTGGTGCTCGTGGACGCTGGTGATGTTGACGATCCGCCCGCCGCGGCCGGCCTGCACCATCCGCCGAGCGGCCCGCTGGCTGCACAGGAACGGCCCGACGAGGTCCACGTCGAGCACGGCGCGCACGGTGTCGTGGTCGAGGTCGAGGAAGGGCGTCATGGTTCCGGTCCCGGCGCAGTTGACCAGGGTGTCGATGCCGCCGAGCTCGTCGGCGAGGCTGTCGACGACGGCCGCCTCGTGCGGCAGCCGGGTCAGGTCCAACCGGCGCACGGCGGCGGTGCGGCCCATACCGCGCACCTCGGCGGCGGTCTTCTCGGCGCCCTCCCGGTCGGTGTGGAAGGTGATCCCGACGTCGAAGCCGTCCGCGGCCAGCCGTACCGCCGAGGCCCGTCCGATGCCCGAGTCCGACCCGGTCACCACGGCCGCCCGGGCGCCGGGGCGTCCGCCGCCGATTCCCGATTCGCTCATGGCTGCCGGGTCTCCCCTCCCCCCGCCGCCCAAACCCGTCCCGGCGGCCACCGGGGCGGTAGCGTGGGCGGCGCGGCGGGAGCGAGGAGTGCCGGAATGCCGACGGCGGCGCGGACGGGCCCGGCGCGGCCCGAACTGGTGGTCCTGGTGGGCCTGCAGGCGTCCGGCAAGTCGACGTTCTGCGCCCGGCGGTTCTCCGGCAGCCATGTGGTCGTCAGCAAGGACCACTTCCCGCGCGCCCGGCACCGCCAGCGGCGGCAGATGCGGCTGGTGGGCGAGGCGCTGGCCGAGGGCCGCCCGGTCGTGGTGGACAACACCAACCCCTCGCCGCGGGAGTGGGAGCCGCTGGTGGAGGCGGGACGCGCGCACGGGGCCCGGGTGGTCGCGTACTGGTTCCCGCCGGACGTGGCGGGGTCCCTGGAGCGCAACGCGGCCCGCGCGGAGGGCACCCGGGTGCCGGAGGTGGGGGTCTTCGACACCCTGCGGCGGCTGCGCCGGCCGGGCCGGTCGGACGGTTTCGACGAGGTCTTCGAGGTGCGGTTCGACGGCCGCGGGGGATTCACGGTGCGCCCGGACGGGCCCTGAGAGCAGCCTGCGGAACGCCGTGCGCCGCCGCGACGGGTGTCACGGCGGCGCACGATGGGGGCGGCTGGGCGGCGGTGGTCAGCGCATCGGGAAGGTGTAGGTGTATCCCCGGGCGTCGAGCTGGTCGAGCAGCCGGGCGAGCGCCTGGATCGTCTGGGTGCGGTCCCCGCCGCCGTCGTGCATCAGGATGATCGAGCCGGGCCTGAGGTCCTTGTCGATGTTCCGCATGATGACCTTGACGCCGGGCCGCCGCCAGTCGTTGGCGTCCACGCTCCAGCCGAGCGGGCGCAGCCCGTGCTCGGCGGCGATGGAGCGGATCTGCGGGCTGAAGTCGCCGCCCGGTGCCCGGTAGTACCACAGCTTCGCGCCGGGGCCGGCGGCCGCCGCTATCTCCTGCTGGGCGTCGACGATCTCGTGGACGTTGTACGTGTAGGGCTCGCGGCTCTGCTGCTCGTTGTGGTGCACCGAGTGGTCGCACAGCCGGTTGCCCGTGGCGGTGATCTCCCTGACCAGGTAGGGATACCGCTGGGCGTTCGGGCCGATCTCGCAGAAGGTGGCCCTGGCGTGGTGCTGGGCGAGCAGCGCCAGCACCTGCGGGGTCCACCGGGGGTCGGGGCCGTCGTCGAAGGTCAGGGCCACCTCCCTGCCACCGGGCACGCCGAAGTCGATGGACGACGACGTGCCGGACAGGCCGGAGGCGCCACCGCCCGCCACCGGAGCGGAGCTGCCGGGGCGGCCGCCGGCCAGGGAGCCGTGCCCGCCGACCGGCGCGGGCGCCGTGGTGGTGCCGGACGCCGAGCCGGTGGGGGACGACGGCCGGGCCGGCGAGCTGCTCGGCGCCGAGGGGGTGGCCGACCGGGAGGGCGTGGGCGGCCGGGTGCCGGGTGCCGGGGCGGACGCCGAGGTCGGGGCGGGTGAGGAGCCGCGCACCGGTGAGGTCACCGGCGCCGCGCTGCCGCTCGCGCCCAGGTGCGGGCCGCACGCGGCCAGGGTCGCTCCGGCGAGCACCATCGCCACGGCGGCGCCCGCGGTCTTCGCTCTGGCCAGTCCCAAAGTCCTACCTCCGACAATCTTCTCCCGGGCAGGCGTGATCGCCGTGTGCGGCGATGCCCATGAATTCCGGGTAAACACACAACAGGTCGTGAGCGGTGATCGGCAACCGGCGCACCGGGCGCCGAATCGCACGCCGGCGCACAGCGGGCGTACAGCGGTTTTCCGCCATGGTCGGTGCCCTTTACCCGCAGAAGGCGGAACAGGGTGCGCCGTCGCACCGGAACTCCGCTCACCTCGGTAAAGGCGCTCATCTCGGTGCCGTGAGGTGGCACCGCGTCGTCAACCGTAAAGGAATTCCGGACACCGGCCGAGATGTTCCGGGGGAATTCCCGCTGTGACATATATCCCTGTACCGCGATACCGGCCGAGCGCCCCGGCGCCCCGGTGGCGATCCACACGCCGCCCGGTCGGCCGGACGGCGCTTCCCGGCCGCTGCGCGCCGGGGGCGGAAATCCTTTCCCCCGGGCGTGCCCGGGTGCGTACGCTCACCGCATGAGCACGCATCGGCCGCTCGTCGCCCTGCTGACCGGCGCCGGTATCTCCACGGATTCCGGCATCCCCGACTACCGCGGGCCCAATGGCCTGTGGCGGCGCGATCCGCAGGCCGAGAAGCTCGTCACCTATGACCACTACATGACAGACCCGGAGATCCGCCGGCGCTCCTGGCGCATGCGGCTGGACAGCCCCGCCCTCCGCGCCCGGCCCAACGAGGCCCACCACGCGGTGGTGCGGCTGGAGCGCTCCGGCGTCCCGGTGCGGGTGATCACCCAGAACGTGGACGGGCTCCACCAGCTCGCCGGTCTGCCCGAGCGCAAGGTGCTGGAGCTGCACGGCACCGCCCGCACCGTGGTGTGCACCGGCTGCCACGCGCGCTCCGCCATGACCGAGGCGCTGGAACGGGTGCGGGCCGGCGAGGAGGATCCGCGCTGCCCGGGGTGCGGCGGGATCCTGAAGTCGGCGACGGTGATGTTCGGGCAGGCCCTGGACCCGGTCGTGCTGGCCGACGCGGTGGGGATCGCCAAGGCCAGCGAGGTCTTCATCGCGGTCGGGACCAGCCTTCAGGTGCAGCCCGCCGCGTCCCTCGCATCGATCGCGGCGCGGCACGGCGCCCGGCTGATCATCGTCAACGCCGAGCCGACGCCGTACGACGGCCTGGCCGAGCGGATCGTCCGGGAGCCGATCGGCACGGCCCTGCCCGCGCTGCTCGGCGCCATCGCGGCCGAGGCGGCCGGGTAGCGGTCGGTGGACACCACAGGGGGCGCCGGGGGCTGCGGGTCAGGCCTCGCCGGGGTGCCAGGGCGGCCACTGCCAGGGCCGGTCCTCCCAGTGGACCTGCGCCGGGTCGTCCATGTCGATGTCCGGGAACTGCCGGCGTATCCGCAGCTCGAACTCCTCGCGTTCCAGCTGGACCCAGCCCACGCCCCGCATCCACACCCGCCGGTAGCGGCTGTCGCTGTCGTAGGGGGCCACGACCACCGGGTACTCCCGGCGGATCGTGCTCGCGGTCTGCTTCATACCTCCAGAGTGCGCCCGCGGGGTGGGCGGCGCATCGTGGGGAAAGGGGGCGGTCGACTGCGTACGTACGAGCCCGGAGGTTGCCGATGTCCACCGTCGAGGAGCGGATCGACGTGGCCGTCCCGGCCGAGGTGGCCTGGGCGTGCCTGCACCGGGTGGAGGACTATCCGCGCTTCGTCGACGGGGTCAGCGGCGCCCGGCCGGAGGGCCGCCACCGGGCCCGGCTGGCCCTGCGGACCGGCGGCGGCGCGCAGGAGTGCGGCGCGGAGATCGCCGACCGCGCCCAGGGCAGCATGATGCTGTGGCAGACCACCCAGGGCGCGCGGTTGCGGGGCGCCTTCGCGGTGCGGCCGATCGACGGCGACCACACCCGGGTGCAGGTGCGGGTCGAGTACGACCCCGCGGAGATCAGCGAGAGCTTCGGCGGTCCGCGCGGCTTCGCCCAGTCCGACGCGATCCAGCAGCTGGTCCGCCATGACCTGGAGCGCTTCAAGGAGCTGCTGGAACACCCGGGCTGACGGGCCCCGGCGCGCCCGGGACGCTCACCCGGAGGCGCCCCGGCCGGTGCCGTGGTGCTCCAGCATGTGCTGCTGGGTCAGCCAGGAGATGTCGTGGGCGGTGACGATGCCCACCAGGCGGCCCTCGTCCATCACCAGGATGCGCACCGAACCGCTCGGCTCCAGCCGCCCGAGCACGTCGAACAGGTCCTCGTCCGGTGCCGCCACCGTGCACCGCGACAGCGGCAGGGCGATGTCCCTGACCCGCACCTCGTCGCGCTGCGCGGCCGGGACCAGCGCCAGCTGACGCATCGTCACCACACCGCTCGGCCGGCCGTCGAAGTCGAGCGTGACCAGCGCCGAGTGCCGCCGCTGCGTGGCCACCTCCGCCAGGAAGCGGTTCACCGTCAGCCAGTCCGGCCCGGTGGAGACCGGGGCGGACATCGCCCGCGCCACCGGCACCCCGTGCAGGGCGGCGCTCAGCGTGGCGCGGCGGATCTCGGCGCCGGCGGTGGCCGACAGGAAGAAGCCGATCAGCAGCAGCCACAGCCCGCCGGCCGATCCGCGCAGGAAGGCCCAGGCGCCGACCAGCGCCAGGAGCACCCCGACCACCTGGCCGCCGCGCGCGGCGGTCTGCTCCGAGCGCTCCCGGTCGCCGCTGCGCCGCCACAGCAGCGCCTGGACGATCCGCCCGCCGTCCAGGGGCGAGCCGGGCAGCAGGTTGAACACCCCGAGCACCAGGTTCATCTGCCCCAGCCAGAAGAAGACCACCGCCGCGACGTTCGCGCCGGAGACGGCCTGGACCGCCTCGCCCGCACCGATGCCGATCCCGCCCAGGAGCAGGCTGGTCAGCGGGCCGCTGCCGGAGATCACCAGCTGGGCTGAGGCGGTGTCGACCCGGCCCATGCGGGTGACGCCGCCCAGCGCCCACAGCGTCATGTCCTCGACCTTGACGCCCTTCCTGAGGGCGGTGACCGCGTGCGCGGACTCGTGCAGCAGCAGGCTGAGCACCAGGGCGAGGGCGGCCAGGACCGCGGCGACGGTGTAGACGGCGTTGCTGCGGCCGGGAAGCAGCAGCGGCAGCGTGCGCGCTCCCAGGCTCCAGCCGAGCAGCGCGACCAGGACCAGCACGCTCCAGTGCGCCCGCAGCGGCACCCCGAAGAGCGTTCCGATCGGTATGGAGCCGTTCATCGTGCTCCTCCCACCTGCGGTGCCGGGCCGTCCCGCGGCCTTCGGCCTCCGCTCGGCGTCCGGGCCGCCCACCCACGGGCCAGCGGTGGGCGGGCGACCCGGAGCCGCCAGGAGGCCACACGCTCCGGTTACCCGAGCGGACGGCCCGCTACACGCCGCGGCCACCGCCCCGCGGCCGAGCCCGGTCCGCCGGTGCGGGACACTGTGCGCCATGGAGATCTGGATCAACCCGGCCTGCTCGAAGTGCCGGTCCGCGCTGTCCCTGCTGGACGCCGAGGGCGCCGGGTACACCGTGCGCCGCTACCTGGACGACCCGCCGACCGCGGCCGAGCTGGAGGGCGTCCTGGCCCGCCTGGGTCTGGAGCCGTGGGACATCACCCGCACCGGGGAGAGCGTCGCGGCGGAGCTGGACATGGCCTCCTGGCCCCGGGACGCGGAGGCCCGCGGCCGCTGGATCGAGGCACTGGCCACGCACCCGGTCCTGATCCAGCGGCCCATCATCACCGCGGACGACGGGACGGCCGTCGTCGGCAGGACGCCCGAGGCGGTCCGCTCGGTGCTGCCGTAGCGCCCCCGCCCCGCCGGGCAGCGCCCTACCGGCGCAGGTAGCGCTCGGCGACCACGGTCGGGTACTCCACCGGCGTCCCCCGCTCCACCGACCGCGCCAGCCGCAGGTACTGGGCGTGTGTCCAGGCCAGCGGCGTGGCGGAGGTGCTGGGGGTGCCCGGGGAGACCCGGCCGGCCGGCGGCCGGTCGTCCCAGACCTGCTCGGGCATCAGCAGGGTCTCCCCGGCGGTGGCCGCCATGTCCGCCAGGCGGCCCTCGGCGGCCCGCCGGTCCCCGCCGATCAGCTCGTACTCGCCGCGCTCCCCGCAGAAGAGGGGCCACAGCCGGCCGTAGGTGCGGTGCACGTCGGGCCGGTTGACGTCCCAGGGGCCGCCGTCGGCCTGCTCCCCGTAGCCGTCGCCGCTGTAGCGGTGCCAGTGCCGGCCGGCTGCGGTGAGCACCGAAAGCTGCCGGTCGACGACGGCGAGGGAGTCGCGGACCACCGGGTCCGCCGCGTCCTTCAGGCCGAGCCGGACCAGTTCCAGGAAGCCGGCGTCGACGACCGCCCGCTGGTCGACCGGGGCGGGGTTGTTGTTGCCCAGGTCGTAGGTGGTGCCGGCGTCCGGGTCGCCGTCCTTGGTCAGCCGCAGGTAGTACGGCCGGGTGGAGTACGGGCCGGTGCGGGTGACCGTCCAGCCCTCGACGGACCGCTGCCAGGAGTCGGCGGCCGCCAGATACGCCCCGGCCTCGCCGCCGCGGCCGGCGCGCCGCAGCAGGTCGGCCAGGCACACCAGGCCCGCGACCACCGAGGCGATGGTCGACGGCGAGTAGCCGCTCTGCTCCTCCCACCGCTCCTGCTGGGTGTACGGCGCCGCGTGGCCGTCGAGGCGGTAGCCGAGGATGAAGTCGGCGCCGCGCCGCAGGCGGTCCAGGGTGGCCGTGTCATGGCGCCGGAGCAGCCAGGCCAGCAGCATCGGCGCGGCCGTCTCGTCCAGCTGGACGCTGTTCCAGAACGGGGTGCCGCCGACGGTGGTGTTCTGGGCCCAGTGCCCGTCGGGCTGCTGGATGCCCAGCAGATGGTCCAGGGCGCGCCCGGCGGCGGCGCGGTCGCCGGCGGCCAGCAGCCCGGTGGCTATGTGGTACAGGTCGCGCGGCCACACCAGGTGGTACGGGCCGGTCGCCCCGAACTGCCGGTCGAAGCCGAAGCCCCACGGCATGGACGGCGACGCGACGAAGGCGCCGGGATGCCGCTTGTCCTCGCAGGCGGCCAGCGCCACGACCGAGGCGGTGTACAGGTCCCGGGCGCGGCCGGCGGGCAGGCTCGCGGGCGGCCGGTCCAGGGTGGCCAGGTAGCGGCGCCAGCCGTCGGCGTAGGCGGCGGCGATCCGCGCGAACCCGGTGCGCAGCGAGCCGCGGGCGGCGCGGAGCGCCTCGGTGGCGTCGGCCCCGTAGCCCAGGACGACGGTCTGGTGCCGGCGGGCCAGCCCGTCCACCCGCAGTCGGCCGAGCTGGACGACATTGCCGGGCCCGGCGGTGGCGTAACGGTTCGTCAGGGTGCCCCGGCCGGCCGACAGCTGGGTCCAGCCGTCGTTGACGCCGAGATAGCCGACCGTGGACTCGGCGAACCCGTCCCGCGCGAGCAGCGCCACCGCGGACCGCGCGTCCTGGGCGACCAGCGCGCCCGCCCGCGGGTACGCCCGGTCGTCGTCGCCGTCCCCGGACAGCGCCGGGTCGTGCAGGACGTACACCCGCAGCGGGCGCCCGGTGGCCGACCGCACCTCGACGTCCATCAGCACGCTCGCCCGCCGCGGGTCGGTCGCGTAGCGGACCACCGCCTGCCAGCCGCGGCCGGTGCTGATCTGGCGGTAGGCCGGGACGCCCGGCTCGGGCAGTTCGGTGCGGGTGGGCACGTCGCTCATCCGCTCGGCGAAGGTGTGTCCGTCGGTGACGACCAGCTGGGTCTCGCGGCTCGCCGGGGTGCTCAGATCGGGGTGGTAGGTCTCGCTCATCCGGCCGCCCTGGAGGGTGAACCAGGCCTGGCTCGCCGCCTCCCGCGCGGTCCCCCAGCCGGTCTTGCCGGCCGGGGTGAAGGCGGACGGCTGCCCCGGTCCGCCCGGTGCGGCCCCCGCGGCCGGGCCGGCGGCGCGTCCGGCGGCCGCGTCGGCGGCCGCCGCCGACGGCACGGGTGCCGCCAGCACGGACGCGCCGACCAGCGCCGCACGCACGAAGTCACGCCGGGAGTGAGTGTTCGTCACCTGGGCCTCCAGCTGAACCGTCGGATCGATACGGATGTGCGGGTGCGCGGGGCGGGCAGAGCCTCCTTCACAAGCCGAACGCGGCGGGGGCGGTGCCGCCCCGCCCGGGCCACAGGTGAGGGTCCCGGCGCGGGACGGCGGCGTCAAGGGTGCGCGTATGTCTTCAGGTTCCGAAGGCGGCAGGGCCCGTTGGGACGCTTTTGAGCCGTTGCGCCCAGGTGTGCGGACCGCAGCCTGGGGCAGGCAGTCAGCAGACCGAGGGATCACCGACCACGAGGAGGACCTGATGTCCGACGAGCTGATGGGTGACGAGGTGTACCAGCCCGATCGCTCCGAGGTGCAGGACGACGCCGGACTGATGGATCCGGAGGACACGCTCAACGACCGCGGGATCAATCCGGCGCTCGACGAGGGCTACTCGCCGCCCGAGAAGCCCATGGAGGTCAACCGGTTCGGCACCACGGCCAGCGAGCAGCGCCGCGGGGAGTCCCTGGAGCAGCGGCTGTCGGAGGAGGAGCCGGACGTCAGCGAGCCCCCGGGCAACGGCATCGGCGACCTTCCGGGCGGCGACGGCGAGCCGCTGCGCGAGGACGAGGTCGGCGACACCCGCACCGGGCGCCTGGTGGGCAGCGACGAGGGGTACCCGCACGGCTTCGGTCAGCAGGACGACATGATCGCCGAGGATGTGGGGATCTCGGGCGGCGCGGCGTCCGCCGAGGAGGCGGCCGTCCACACCATCCCCGAGCCGGAGGAACCCGAGAACCCCGAGAACCCCGGGAACCCCGGGGAACCGCCGCGATAGGTGAACGAGGCATGCCGGATGCGTGACGTTGACGCGGGGCACATGCCGTCCGGGCGCTGCGGGTACACACCGGGCATGGCACCGCATTTCGAGATCGAACCGCTGGGCGAGCGCGAGTACCTGCTGCGTGCCCGTTCGTCGACCCAGACGGTCGAAAGCCGGCTGCAGCTCACCCAGGCGGACCTGGACGACCTGCAGGTGGCCTCGGCCGACGAACGGCGTGTCGTCGAGGCGACCACGGAGTTCCTGGCGGAGCGCCAGCCCGAGCTGGACCTTCCGCACTTCCTCGACCTCAACGACATCGTGGCCAGCTACGCGGACTTCCCCCAGGAGCTGCGCCGGCGCCTGGCGGCGATGCCCGCCTAGCGCGAGCTCCGCGAGGGCTGAGCGCCGCCCGGCCCGGCCCCGCCGGCGGGACACGGGCGAAGGACCGGGCGCGCCCGGCGGCGGGTCACTCCGGCGCGTGGCGCAGCGGGGTGAGCTGCTCGATGTCGTAGCGGCGGCGCAGCCGCTCGATCGCCTCGTGGTCCACGGGGCCGCCCTGCTCCAGGATCGCCAGCAACTCCTCGAAGTAGCGCTCGTGGTCGGGCGGCGGTGACGCCTGGAAGAGCATGCGCGCCGGTGCGCCGCTGCGGTTGGCGAAGGCGTGCGGAAGGCCCGGCGGCACGTGGAGGAGCGTGCCCGCGCCGGCCCGGACCATCCGGTCGCCCTCGGCCGACTCCCAGGTCTCCCAGGAGTCGCCGCCGCGCACCTTCGGCTCGAAGGCGAGGAAGTCCAGTTCGCCCTCGATGACGTAGAACAGTTCCTCGCTCCGGTCGTGCACATGGGCGCCGACGTCGAAGCCGTGCGGCACCAGCGCCTCGAAGGTGGAGGCGGCACGCGACTGCCCGCCGGTGACCTTGAAGGTGACCTCGTGCGCCTTGGTGATGATGCGGCGGCCCTCGCCGGGGCGCATGACCAGGCCCCGGGTGGCGCTCACCGCGCGCTCCGGTGCGGGCGCGGGAGGCGTTCGAGCAGGCCGTTCGGGCTGTCCAGGGCGGTTCTCATGGCCTCATGCTCGGCCTGGGCGGCGCGCGCGGCCGGGCAGCGACACGGCGGGCCGCCCCGGCTTCCCCCGCACGGCAGCGTCCCCGCGGCCTCCCGGCCGCCCGATCGGCCGTACCCGGGGCGGCGCGGCTCCAGCGGCACCGCGCTCCGGCCGATGACTGCGGCAGGAGCTCCGATGGGGAGGTGCCAGGTGAGACGTACGGCGACGGCCGGAGCGCTGGTGGCCGCCCTGCTGGCGGCGGGTGTCGCGCCCGCGCACGGCCGGACCCAGGGCCGGCACCTGCTGTTCGCCGACTTCTTCGACACCCCGGTGGCGCTGGGCGCGTTCTCCGACTGCGACCACTTCACCGACACCCCGGCGGCGTACTGCGGCGGACTGCCGCCCGCGCTGCGCTCCACCTGGTGGGCGTATCCGCGGGGCTGGCCGGACACCGCCCGGCAGCGGGGGCTGCCGGTGGGCGGTCTGTACGACCCGGACACCACGGTGTGGATCTCGCGAGCGCCGGACGGCGACGGCCAGCTGCACGTCCGCATGTGGCGCGGCGCGTACGGCGGCCCGGTGCACTCGGCGACGATCGTGCCGAAGCGGCTGATGGGCCTGCGGTACGGCGCGTTCGAGGAGCGGTGGCGCGTCAGCCGGGCGGCTCCCGGCTACAAGTCGGCCCATCTGCTGTGGCCCGTGGTCAACAGCGCCTGCCCGGACTGCGAGATCGACTTCCCGGAGGGCGAATGGACCGGCGGGGTCTACGCGTTCGCCCACCACCGCGGCGGCGTCGGCGGCGTCCAGGACGGGTTCTCCGCGCACACGACCTGGACGTCCTGGCACACCTCCCGGATCGAGTGGCGCCCCGGCCACGTCACCTTCCGGCTCGACGGGCGGCTGGTGGGCGAGTCCACCGTGGGCGTGCCGGACACCCCCGCCGACTGGGACATCCAGAACGAGTCCGCGCTGGCCGGCGCCACGGCGGCGCCGGGCAGCCAGGCGCAGCTGGACATCACCTACGTGTGCGGGTGGAGCTGGGGCTGATCCGCGCAGGGGCGGCGCCGGCTCGCATGGATCCCGGTGATGTTGGCAGACTCTCCACCGGTGAAGGATCTTCGCACGGAACGGGCCCGCGACCGGCTCGCACCCGGCCCGTGCGGACGTCTCGTCGGGCGCCGCCCCTGGAGGCTGCGGCGCCGGTAGTCCTGGGAGTGCTCTTGCGTGTCGTGCTGGCCGTGCTCGGCCTCGTCGTGGTCGGCGGGGTGGTGTCCTCCGTGCTGCGCACCCTGGTCATTCCCCGGCCGGCCCGCTCCCTGCTGACCACCATCGTGCACGGGGCGGTGCGGGCGCCGTTCCGGTTCGCCGCCGACCGGTGCCGGTCCGCGGAGGCCAAGGACCGGGTGCTCGCGCCGGCCGCGTCGCTGTCGATCCTGATCACCCTGGTGGTCTGGCTGCTGGGCCTGCTGTTCGGCTACGCCCTGCTGGAGGCGGCGGTGAGCCGGCTGGACGCCGTCTCCGCGCTGGGCGAGGCGGGCTCGTCGCTGTTCACCCTGGGCTACGCGGGCGGCGCGCACACCGCGCTGACGGCCGTGGACTTCGCCGCCGCGGCCAGCGGTCCCATCGTGGTCGGCCTCCAGATCGGTTATCTGCCGGCCCTGTACGCCGCGTACGCCCGGCGCGAGACCGAGGTGACCCTGCTGCAGGCCCGCGCCGGCAGCCCGCCGTGGGGGCCGGAGATCCTGGCCCGCTACGCCCAGGTCAACCTGCTCGGCAGCATCGACGAGTTCTTCCACGACTGGGAGCGGTGGAGCGCCGACATCAGCGAGAGCCACACCACCCATCCGGCCCTGCTGCACTTCCGTTCCCCGCGCGCGACACGCAACTGGCTCATCTCGCTGCTCGCGGTGCTGGACGCCGCCTCCCTGCACCTGGCGCTCAATCCGTCGCTGCCGCAGGCGAGGGCCCGGCAGGCGCTGCGGGCCGGGTTCGTCTGCCTGCGCGAGATCGCCGAGGTGCTGCGGATCGGCTACGACCCGGACCCCGATCCGAACGATCCGATCCGGCTGACCTTCACGGAGTTCGGCAAGGGCGTGGCGCACATGGTGGAGCAGGGCTACCCCGTGGAGCGCTCCCCCGAGGCCGCCTGGCCGCACTTCCGCGGCTGGCGGGTGAACTACGAGAGCCTCGCCTACCGGCTGGCCATGGACATCGAGGCGGTGCCCGCGCCGTGGTCGGGACCGCGCCGGACCCCCGGCCCGATCGTCACTCCGATCACCCCGGCGGACCGGCTGCCCAGCGCCGCGGGGCCCCCGCACGCCGGCTGGTGAGCCTCCCGCGCGGGTCCGTCCACGTTCCGCTTTCGCCGCCGCACCCACCGTGACAAGCGCGTTTGCGATCGAGGAGAGGTACCGGTCAGGGGCCGGTGGGCTCTTGCGCGGATTGCGGAGAGTAGGTACGTTCCGTGACCAACTGGCCCATGGCCTGATCCCACGCCGATGCGCCGGGCAAGGGAGAGCACCAATGCCACAACTCAAACCCCAACCGCAACCGGAGGTCCCGGGCGACGACCGGCCGGCAGGAAACCCTGCGACCCCCTGCGTCCGCTGGCCGGGCGCCCTGCCCCCTCCCGGCTCCCCGGGCTTCGAGCAGTCGGCCAAGGCCTGGCTGTTCGAGATGTCCCCGGCCCGCTGGTGGTACGAGGAGACGTTCCACCGCTACCCCGTCGAGCTGGCCAGAATGGTCCGGCTCCGCCTGGAGGCGGACATCATGGCCATGCAGACCGCGCTGCGGACCCTGGCCGGCGGCGTGCCGGGCCGTGACCCGTCCTGCCCGGAGGCCGCGCAGGCGTCGGAGTTCTACACCCGCGAGCGGGAGTGGGCCCGCAGCATGCTGGAGCACGTGAAGATGGTGGAGGCCGCGCTGCGCGCCGCCGTCGCCGCCCGGTCCGGCCGCCGCCGCTCCGGTGCCGCGGCCGGCCGCACCGCCCGGGTGCCCATCGCCCGGCCCAGACCCGGCGCCGTCTGACGCCGGCGGCGCGCCGCACGCGCGACGGCCGCCGGGATGCCCCGCGGCCGTCCCGCTCCGCCATGACCCGGCGGCGGAAATTGCCTCGTCGGCGGGGACGGACCCGGCCATAATCGAGCGGGTGTTCCTGACGATCTCCCTCGCGGGAAGCGAGGAGTCCCCCGCCACCGACCTCGGCTTCCTGCTGCACAAGCACCCGGGGCGGGCCCAGTCCTTCGCCACCTCGCACGGCACCGCGCACGTCTTCTATCCCGAGGCGTCGGCGCGGCGCTGCACCGCTGCGCTGCTGCTGGAGGTCGACTCCGAGGCGTTGCTGCGGCACGGGCGGAGCAAGGGGCGGGCCGGCACACCCGACGTGGCCCTGGCGCGGTATGTCAACGACCGCCCGTACGCGGCGTCCTCGCTGCTCGCCGTGGCGCTGAGCGCCGTGTTCTCCACCGCGCTGCGGGGCGTGTGCCGCGCGCTGCCGGAGCGCGTCGCCGAGGCGCTGCCGTTGCGCGTGGAGGTGCCGGCGCTGCCCGCGCGCGGCGGCGCCGAGCTGGTGCACCGGCTGTTCGAGCCGCTGGGCTGGACGGTGCGGGCCGAACCCGTCGCGCTGGACGAGACATTCCCCGAGTGGGGCGCCTCGCGGCATGTGTCACTGGTCCTCGAGGGGCGGCTGCGGCTGGCCGACGCGCTGCGCCAGTTGTACGTCCTGCTGCCGGTGCTGGACGACGCCAAGCACTACTGGATCGCGCCGGACGAGGTGGACAAGCTGCTGCGGGCCGGGGACGGCTGGCTCGCCGGCCACCCGGAGCACCGGCTGATCACCACCCGCTACCTGGCCCACCGCCGGTCGCTGACCCGGCAGGCGGACGAGCGGCTGGAGCTTGCGCGGCTGGCGGAGTCCGACGGCGGCGGCAGCGAGGAACTGGACAACGCGGTGAACGAAGACACCGAAGACACCGAGGACACCGCGGGCAAGGCGGGCAACGCGGGCAACGCGGGCAACGCGGGCAACGCGGGCAACGAAGGGAACGAAGGCAA